>CALDKM010000237.1:0-11056 GCA_937898875.1 uncultured Pseudomonadota bacterium
ACAGTCTGACTGGAGTCAGACTGCGTCGCGTGCGAGATCGTCGACCTGCGCACGCTCGCACCGCTCGACGTCGACACCGTGTGCGAGTCCGCCGCGCGGACCGGCGCGCTCGTCACGCTCGAGGAAGGCCAGCTTCCGTGCGGCGTCGGCGCAGAGGTGGCGTTCCGCGTGCGCGAAAAGACCGGTACGATGCGCGTCGCGCGCGTCGGCGCCCTGCCGGTGCCGGTGTCGTCCAATCCGGTCCTCGAGGCGGCCTGCGTGCCCGGCCCCGACGAGGTCGTCGCGGCGGTCCGGGGCCTCCTGCGCCCCTGACCGCGTCCACGAAAGGCGGAAGTCGCATGATCGCGAAGCTGGCCGTTCCCGGCCCCATCGAGGACGTCGAGGAGATGCGGGTGCTGCAGTGGCACCGCGCCGAGGGCGAGGCGTTCGCCCGCGGCGACCTCGTCGTCGAGCTGGAGACGCACAAGGCCGTCGTCGAGGTTCGCGCGGGGCGCCCGGGCGTGCTGAGGAAGATCCTGTGCGAGGCGGGCGGATGGGAGAAGGCCGGCGCCGCGCTCGCGATCGTCGGCGACGACGCGTCCGGGCCGCTGCCCGGCTCCGCGGAAGCGCTCGAGGACTGCGCGGTCGACTTCGAGGTCGTCTAGACCGCGCCGGTCAGCCGGACGCGCGCGCCGCGAAGCCCGCGACGCCGCGCGAGCGCAGGATGCGCAGGATCTCGCCCCTGAGCTCCGCCTGCATCGTCGCGCTGTTGTGCACGCCGTCGGGCAGGTGCGTCGCGCCCAGGTCGGCGGCGATCGCGTCGTTGTCGACGATCGACACCTCGCGCTCGCGCGCGAGGTCGTGGAGCATCAGGTTCAGCTCCTTCGTGCGGACCGTCCCCAGCGTGCTTCCGAGCGGACGGTCGAACGGCGCGTAGCTGTGCAGCGTCTCGAAGCTCGACGTCGACATCGCGTTCATCACGAGGAATCCGGCCGGCGAGCGCTCGCGCACCGTGTCGACGAGCGCCCGGTAGTCGCGGCGGACGTCGTCCGAGGTGCGCACGACGATCTCGAAGTCGCGCTCGAGCCACGAGCGCACCGCGGGTCCGGCGTCGCTCATCCGGTAGGCGTGGCAATGGAGCGCGTAGCCCAGGCGCCTGTGGCGAAGGATCATCGGCGACTCGGCGTTGAGCGACAGCACGACCGCGTCGGCGACGCCCGCCTGCCGTAGCCCGCCGCGCGTCAGCACGTCGCAGCGTTCGGTGATCGGCGATCGCAGCAGCGCCGAGACGAGCGCGCCGACGAACATCCAGTCGGCGGGCGACGGCGCGACGGGTCCCGAGGCGATCGAGCGCGTCACGTCCGCGCGGATCGCCTCGGCCTCGTCCTCCGTGCGCCGGCACTGGTCGGCGAGGATCGCGGCACAGGGCACGAGCACGTTGTCGGGAACGTAGACGACCTGCGCGGGGCCGGCGGCCGCGGCGAACCAGTCGGCGAACGCGGGCGACTCGCCGCGGAACACGCCGAGCTGCTCGCAGATGCCGTAGCCCAGCAGCGTGCCGACGGGCGCGTCGCCCTCGCCCCACCACGCGCGCGCGCGGTCGTGCCATCCGGTGAGGAAGCCCGACCGGTCCTCGGCGAGCTCGGTCACGCGGCGTCCGGCCACGAACATGAGGTCCAGCGTCTCGCCGTGCGTGTCGACTCCCGGCGGCCGCTCGCTCGGACGGCACTGAACGTGCCCGATCCCGTGGTCGGGCATCCAGACGCTGTGCTCGGCCAGCCGGTCGATGAAGCCGCCGCGAGAGGCGTCGGGCGCGCGGACCAGGCGCCCGCCGACGCGCGTCGCGAGGGCGACCTGGAAGTCGCGCCCTTCCTCGGCGAACGGCGCCGGCCCGGAAGGCGCGCCCCCCGACGGGGCAATCCGCACGTTGCAGTAGCCGACGATCTCGCCCGCGCGGCACGCGTGGCCGTCCTCGCGAAGCCAGCGCACGCCCGAGCGCACGACGTCGTAGCCGGGCGCGGCGAGCCTGCCGAGTCGCAGCGGCACCAGGCTCAAGCGCCGCTCTCCCCCGCGCTCCCTCGCAAGGCCTCGGCGGCGCTCATCGCGTCCCTTCGCTCCACAGCGGACCCTGCATCAGGATGCCTGCGACGGTGACGCGGGCCTCGCGCGCGGGCGCCGCGTCGAGCGGCTCGTCGGGATCGGTCGAGAGCAGCGCGATGCGCGCGCAGACGGCGATCTCGTCGCCGCGCGCGACGCGCAGCTCGCGCAGCCACGCGCGCTCGCGGATCACCATCCGGAAGTGCGACACCGGCGGGCAGTCCTGCGCCGCGATCGCCGTCAAGTCGACGGTCAGGTCGACGAGCTTCGAGCCGACGGCGAGCGCGGACCCGACCGGCGCGTGGACCGCCGCGACCCTGGCCGACAGCATGTGTTCGTTGATCCGCGGGAGCGACAGCGTGAGCAGCAAGGCGGGAGGGGCGGTGGCGCGAGACGGGCACGGGCGGTGCCGGGGCGCTAGGTTAGCATGCGCGGATGTCGATTCCGCCTCCGCTCGGCATCCGTCCCGGCGCCCGGTACCGCGTCGTCGACGAGGCGCGCATCGTCGAGATGCTGGTGCTGATCGGATGGGCGATCGACGTGCGGCTCGGGCGGCGCGAGCAGGCCCGCCGCGACGCCGCCGCGACGCTCGAGCGCTGGATCCGGTCGGGCCTCGCGCACGGGCGGTCCCCGTCGGGCGAGCGGCTGTTCGATCCGGCGGAGGTGAGCAATTTCTTCCGTCGCTCCCCCGACCCGTTCTACGCCGAGCGTTTCGTCGCGCAGGGCCGCGCGCTGGCGCTCGCGTTCCATCCCGGCGCGGCGCCGCCCGACGCGCCGCCTTCGCCGGACACGCTGCCGCCCGAGCGCTTCTCGGTGACGCACTCGCGCGAGTTCGCCGTCCCACGCGCCGCGCCGGGCGCCCGCGTGCTGTTGCGCCTGCCGCTGCCCATCGAGGACGGCGCGCTGCGCGACCTCCGGTTCGAGCTCCTCGCCCCGCCGGATGCGGACGCCGAGATCGCCGTGGCTCCCGGCCGCCTCGACGTTCGCATCGCTGCGCCCGCCGCACCCACGACGACGCTGGGCGTGCGGACGTCGTTCGTGTCCGATCCCGCACATCGGAGCGCGGCGCCGGACCCGCTCTCCGACGCCGATCGCGAGCTCTACACGCGCCCCGCCGAAGGCGTCGTCAGGACGACGCCGCGCATCCGGGCGCTCGCCGGCGAGATCGCCGGCCGCGAGCGCGATCCCTTCGCCGTCGTGTGCAGGTTCGTCGACTACCTCACCGACCGCATGACCTGCGGCGTCGTCCATTACGACGAGCTCGACCCGTCCGCGCCGACCGACTGGCCGCTCGACACAGGCTGGTTCGACTGCCAGCTGGGCTCGGCGCTCGTCGTCGCGATGTGCCGCGCGCGCGGCATCCCGGCGAGGCTCGTCGCGGGCAACCTGATCATGCCGGCGACGGCGTCGGGCCACTACTGGCTCGAGGCCTGGCTCGAGGGCCGGGGCTGGCTGCCGTTCGACACGAACGTGGGCGACCTGTCGAGGCGCGGGCACGATCCGGCCTGGCGCGGCTACTTCGCCGGGAAGCTCGACTACCGGATGAAGACTCAGGTGCTGCCGCGCACGTTCAACCTGTCGCCCAGCGTCCGCTTCCCGGCGGTGTGGCACACGATCGCGCGGATCGACGGCGACGGCGCCGCGTCGGCGACCTGGGACAGCGCGACGGGCGCGCTCGTCTACCGCGACCGCATCGTCGTTCAGCGCGGCGACGAGCCGCCCGGCGCGTTCGTTCCCCCGGCCGGCGCGGCGGCCAGCACGAACGCGATGCCGTTGTAGCCCTGCACCGTCACTTCGCCCGGGCCGAAGTCGAACGGCCGCAGGCCCTCGCGCAGCGAGGCCTCGCGGCGCCTGAGCAGCGACTGCGAGATCGACAGCTCGCGGGCGAGCATCGCGTGGTGGCCCGCGTCCCAGGTATTCGCGCCGTGGCTCACGTACACGTACAGGTGCGCGGCGCCGGGCATCGCCCGGTAGCCGCCGTGCGCCTGCAGCCGCGCGATGCCCGCCGTGTCCTCGCCGCGCGCGGACTCGGGCCCGGTCTCCGGGTACCGGATCGGCGCCGACCGCCGGAACATCAGCGTGCTCGGCAGCCCCTGCTGCACCGTCGCGCGGTAGTTGGTCCAGTGAAGCGTCCGCTCGGCCGGGAAGAACTGCAGCGCGTCCTCGAGCACGAGCGACTGCGCTCCGGTCCGGACGAGCTCCGCGAGCTGCGCGCGAAGGCGCTCGGGGTGGAACCAGTCGTCGTCGTCCCAGTGGCACACGACGTCGCCACGGGCCTCGGCGACGCTCACGTTGCGCAGCGCGCCGAGCGTGAGCTTCTCTGTCGGCTCGACCACGCGGACGTCGTCGCGGCGCAGCGACGCCGCGTACGCGACCATCGCGTCGCGCGTCGCCGCGTCGCCGCGATCGAGCACGACGACGAGCTCGCGCGACGGGTGCGTCTGCCGGACGTAGTCGGCGACGCTGCGCCTGAAGGAGCCGAGCCGCCGCGGGTCGGGCAGCGCGACCATCAGGCAGCTGACGAGGATCTGGTCGAAGTCGCCGCCGGAACTCACGTCGCAAGCATAGTGCGACGGCCCGGCACGTCCGCGCCGCCGCGAAAGTTCAGCACGCGGCCCGCCGGCGCCATGCGAGCGCCCCCAGCGCGAACAGCACGAGCGCCAGCGCCGCCAGACCCTCGCGCGCGAGCGTCGGCACCGGCGTCGCACCCGCCGAGGCCGCGCCCGCGATCGACCAGCCCCCGCCGGCGGCCTGCGCGAGGCTCGTGTCCGACACGGAGGACGGGATCACGCAGATGTCCGGCGTTCCGTTCAGCGGACTGGGGCCCGCCCCTGCGGGGCAATCGACGTTCGTTCCCGCCGATGCGCCTGCCGCCGCCACGCTGACCATGTCGAATCGGCTGCCCGCCCCGTGGGGTCCGGCGCCCTGCCACTGCTCGACGAAGATCAGCGAATCGACCGGCACGCCGCCCGCGCCGGTCGCCACCTGGAATGCGGCAAGCCGGGCGAGCGGGGCGCCGCCCGCGATCGTCCTGACGCCATCGGAGACGCTGTAACTGCCGACGAGGCCGCTGAAATCCGCCAGCGCGAAGTTCGCCGGGATCCGGTCGACCGTGGTGAACGACCCGGTCACGCGCATCGCCGGCGTGTAGTCGGCGCACGCGCCGACGAGGCAGGTCGTGTGGTTGACGATCGTCGTGTACGGCGTGCCCGAGTACGCGTAGGTCGTCGGCGTGAGCGAGAGCGGCGGCGGCGCGCCGATCGCGGTTCGCGTCGGCAGGACCGAGACCGCCTGCGAGGTATCCGACGATCCCGAGTACGACAGGCACGCGTCGGCGGCCCCCGCCGGACTCGTCCCGAACGACGAGCAGGTCACGTTCGTGCCCGCGCCCGCGTTCGCGAGCAGCTGCATCAGGTTGACCCGGTTGTTGCCCGCATCGTGCGGGGCGGGCGCCTGCCACTGCTGGATCATCACCTGCTGCGCGGTCGGAAGCCCGCCCGCGTCGGTCGTCAGCGCGAAGATCAGGATCCGCGCATTCGCATTGCCGCTCGCGTACGAGTTCACGCCGTCGCTGAAGTCGTAGGCGCTGATCAGTCCCGAGACGTCGCTCGCCGGCAGGTTCGCCGGCAGCGCGTCGGCCGTCGTGAACGAGCCGGTGATCCGCCCGCCGAGAGGATAGTCGGCGCAGGTCCCGGTCCCGCAGGTCGTGTGCGGGAATCGCGTCGTGTAGGGGCCGGTCGCGACGTAGTACGTCGTCGGCGTGGGCGGCGGCAGGACGATCGGGACGTCCACCGACCACGCGCCCGCCAGCGACGTCACCGCCTGGCTCGTGTCGGTCGAGCCGCTGTAGCCGGTGCACACGTCGGCGACGCCGTTGGCCGGGCTCGCGCCGAACGCGCTGCAGGTGACGTTGGTGCCTCCGCCGGTCGGCGTCCCGACGAGCAGGATGTCGAGCCGGTTGTTGCCGGCGTTGTGCGGCGCGGCCGACTGCCAGAGCTGGAACTGGATGTTCGCGATGGAGGGCCTGCCCGTGGCGTCCGTCGACACCGAGAACGCGACGATGCGCGCGTTCGCGTCCGCGCTCGAATAGGCGTTGACGCCGTCCGAGAAGCTGTACGAGGTCACGCTGCCGGTGATCTCGGTCGCCGGCAGGTTGGCGGCGAGCGGCGCGGCAGTCGTGAACGAGCCGGTGATGCGGGCGCCCGCCGGGTAGTCCGCGCACGTACCCGTGCCGCACGTCTGGTGGTCGAAGCGGGTCGTGTACGGACCGCCCGCGAAATAGTAGGTCGTCGCCCACGCGGGCATCGACAGCAGCGCGACGACGAGCGATACGACGAGTCTCATGCGGCTTCCTCGACCGTTCCCGTCGGCACACCGCCGAAGTGCGGGCTTCGGGCACGCAGCGTAGCCGAAGGGACGGGCGGCAACAAGCGCCCCCGACCGGCCGCGCCGCGGGAAGCGTCCCGGAGGTTTGCGCGCGAACGGGTGCGCGGGCACCGAGGCCACCCCGCGCATCGTGCGCGTGCCGTCAACGCTTCCGGGTTGCCGACGCGCGAACGTTGCGGCGTGGCGCTCGCGACGTCGGCTCGCGCGCCGCGACCGATCGACCGAGCGCCGCCATCGACTGGTCCAGTTCGTCGCGCAGCCACCGGCGGAACGCGTCGAGCGGCGGCCAGTCCCTGAGTGCCGGCGGGTAGACGAGGTGGTAGGGCTGCGCTTCCTCGTGGGTGATCGTGATCGGCGACAGCCGCACGAGCCTGCCGTCGACGAGCGCGTCGGCGGCGTGGATCTCGCGCGCGAGCGCGAGTCCGAGGCTCTGCTCGGCAGCCTGCAGCATGAGCCCCGCGTCGTTGAACACGGCGACCGTCCGCACGTTCACCCGCAGTCCCGCCGCCCCGAACCAATCCTTCCAGACGTCGTTGTCGCCCAGCAGCGGCTCGCGCGCGAGCGCCTCGGGCTGCGCACCCGCGAGCCGGCGGGCGGCGGACGGCGAGCCCACGACGATGAACGACGGCTGCTCGAACAGGCGTTCGGACTCGAGTCCCGGCCAGGGGCCGATGCCCTGGCGCACCGCCGCGTGAAAGCCCTCGCGTATCAGGTCGACGAGGTGCATCGACGCCTCGATCTCGAGCGGCAGCGCCGGATGACGCTCGCGCCAGCGGCCGATGCGCGGGAGAAGCCACCGGTTCGCGAACGACGGCAGCACGGTGACGCGCAGCCGCATCGCCTCGCCGCCCGCGGCCGCGGCCGCCGCCTGCACACCGTCGTCGAGCGTCGCGAGCGCCGACTGCACGCTGCGCAGCAGCGCCTGCCCCGCAGGATTGAGCACGACGCGTCTCCCGCGCCGGTCGAAAAGCGCGAACCCGAGCTGCTCCTCCAGCCCGCGGATCTGCTGGCTCACCGCGCTGTGAGTCAGGTGCAGCACCTCCGCGGCCGCGCGCAGGTTCTGCAACTCGGCGACGGCGCGGAACGCGGTGAGGTTCGCGAGGGGAAGGCGGGGCGGACGGGGCATGGGTTCGCGCGCGCAGGTAGTCTGGTCGGCCTAGCTTACCAACATGGTCGTAACTTTGCGATTCCCTGGGGACCGCTGGAGGCCTAGCCTTACCAACGTCGCAGCAACCCCCGCATCGGGAGAACACCATGCCCCACGTCGATGAACTGCTCGGAACCGTGACGCTCGCCGCCGCGGGACTCGTCGTCGCGATCGCGCTGCAGCCCGTCGCGGGCGCTCGCGTCGCCCCGGTGCCCGAGGTCCGGACCGAGGCGACGCCTGCGGTGGCGAGCGCCGGTCGCGGAGCCGGACCTGCCGCCATCGTACGACTGCCGGCGGTCGAGGTGGTCGCGCGACGCCCCGCCGAACTCGCCGGGATCGAACGCAGGGACGAGATCGCGCGAGGCCGGCAGGCGACTGCGGCGCATCCCGCCCGGCCGCGTGCGTGACCGCGGCCACCAGGCCACCGCCCCCTATCGACCACGACTGGAGATCGAGATGAACACCCCGACCGCGCAGGCCGCCTCATCGAGCGCGCTGCCCCGGATCGCCCTGCTTGCCGTCGCCGCATCAGAGGCGCTGTACGCGCTCGCGCTGCGGATCGACGCCTGGCTCGCCGGCCGCAAGCGCGCGGCCGACGACCGGCAGGCGCTCGCCGGTATGAGCGACCGCGACCTCATGGACATCGGCGTGAACCGCGCCAGCGTCGACGCGATCGCGGACGGCGCATGGATGCGCGACGTCTCGCGCTGAGCGCCGCCCCCTTCCTCTCCCCGCGCCGGCGGACCTCCCCCTCCCCCGGTGCGAGGAGACGCGGCGGGGCGGTCCGCTGCGCGGGCTGCGGAAAGCCGATTTCCCGAACGTCCACGGGCACCGTCGACCTCGCGTAGAGCCATCGACTCCCCGGGCTCGGCAGGGTCGTCCCCGACGTGACACCGGCGTCGGGAAAGCGCTGGTCTTGCGCTCCGGCGTTCCCGCAACGTGGCTGCGACATGCTTCCGCCGCCATGTCGATGGGGCGATCCGTCGTTCGACGCAGGCACAGAGCGGACCGTGATGGCCGGCCCGTTCGCCGCGACCAGCGATCTCGTCGCCGGCTTCTGGCGGTGGCAGGCGGCGTCGATGGAGGAAGCGGACGCGTGGGAGAAGCGCTGCCCGAACCCATTCCCGGTCGAGTCCGAGATCGAGCCGCGCGACGTCGCTCGCGCGCAACGAGCGGGAACTGCTGCTCGCGCGGTCGGCGGCGTGCGCCAGGCAAGGTCCGGCCAGGCGAGTCGCCCCCCCCGATCGCGCGACGTCGCTTTCGAAACGAGCGCGTGCGCTACCATGGCATCGGTTCCGTGAACGCCCCGCCGGGACTGACTCGGGGTGCCGCTCCCCCCCACCATGGCCGATACCACCCTCTCCCAACCGCTGTCCGAACGCGAGATCGAGGAGCTCGAGGACGTGCTCCTCGCGTTGCCGGAAGATCGCGGTAGCCTCGACGTGTCGATGCTCGACGGTTTTCTCGTCGGTGTGCTGCTGCAGCCGGATCCGGTGATGCCGTCGGAGTGGCTCCCGCTCGTGTTCGACGCGCCCGACGGCGAACCGATGATCCCGGGCGACCTCGACCGTGCGAAGCGCGTGATCGACCTGGTCATGCGGCACTACAACAACCTCGCGGCGCACATCGCGGCGCGAGAGCCGTTCGATCCGATCGTGTTCGACGTCGAGCGCACGGACGATCGCCCGATCGAGCCCGATCAGGAGCTCGCCGCACTGTGGCCATGGGCGGCCGGCTTCATGAACGCGCTCGATGCCTTTCCCGGCCTGCTGGATCGATTCGGGGACGACGAGGACGTCGACGTCGCGATGATCAACATCGTGCGCCACATCCCGCTCGACCCCGACGACACGAGCGACGTGGCGCTCGACCTGGCGCGCCAGCGGGACGAGGTCGACCGCGAGCTGCCGCTCGAGGACCTCGACGATGCGATCGAGCAGTTGGTGCTCGGCGTGATGGAGATCGCCGACATCACGCGTCCGCGCCAGCCGATCGAGCGCGCACAACCGAAGATCGGCCGCAACGATCCCTGCCCGTGCGGAAGCGGCCGCAAGTACAAGCAGTGCCACGGGCGCGAGAATTCGGGGTCAGAGCTGTAACAATTCGACCCTCGAGCGTGAGAGGGCCGGTCGCGAGATCGCCGAATTGTTACGGCTCTGACCCCGAACTCACTCCGGACCGACGAGCAGGTCGAGCCCGACGTCCAGCACCTTCGCGAAACGGCGGAGCACGCCCACCGACGGCTCGCACTTTCCGGACTCGATCCTCGACACGTGCGCCGCGGTGACGCCGACGGCCTGCGCGAGCGCTGCGGCCGTCATTCCACGATGCTCGCGCCAGACGCGGAGCGGCGATTCGCCGGCGAGGAGGCGGTCGACGACCTCGGCCGGAAAGGATTCCTCCTTCCCCTGCGCGTATCGCTTCGCGTATCGCGCGAGCGCGGCGACGTCGCCCGCGTCCTCGGCGAGCTCGGCCAGCGCGCGGTACTCGTCGTAGGGGATCACGGCGAACATCGGCTTGCCGTCGGATTCGAGGATCTTCGCGCTCATCGGTAGGCATCCCCGCGCCGGGCGATGCGGATCACGTGGATCACGATGCGTTCGTCGTGAAGCAGGTAGAGGACGCGCCAATCGCCGATGCGCAGCCTGAAGCCGGGGTGTCCGGTGAGTTGCTTGACGTTGGGCATCGCATGGGGATCGCGGGCGAGCCGGTCCAGCTTCCCGCGAACGCGCCGCGCCTCGTCGCGCGGCATCCGCAACAGCGCCTTGACCGCGTCATGACTGAATTCGAGCTTCCACACGGCGCGCGGGGATATTAACTGGCAGTTAATCTGGCGTCAACCTGGCATTACCGGCGGAGACGAACGGTCTTGCGCGCTCCGCCACGAACCTGCGGTTCCGTCCGGCATCGTCCGTCCGACACCGTCGCGACACCATCGGTCGCTCGGCCGAACCGGCGCCATCGGCTCGGCGCGCCGGGTCGCGTAAGCTCGCGTTCGCCATCCTCGGGAGGAGTCACGCTGCCATGACGAAAGCCCTGACGGTCATCGCCGAGATCCGCGCCGCGCCGGGCAAGGGCGACGCGCTCGCGGCATTCCTCGCCGAGCAGGTCGCGGCGGTCCGGAAGTCGGAGCCGGGCTGCCTCGCGTACCGCTTGCATCGCTCGACGACCGATCCCGAACTGTTCGCGTTCTACGAGACCTACGTCGACGATGCGGCGTTCGAGGTCCACCGGCAGTCGCCGGTGTTGGCGCAATTCCGTCAGCGGCGCGACGCGCTGGGACTCGTTGCCGGCCCGGCGAAGGTGTCGACGTACCGCGAGGTTCCGGCGGGCTGAGGCCTGTTCGTGCGACCGGGGCACTCGCCCCGGTGCCACGCGCCGCGGCGGCGCGACGCTCAGGCCGGCTCCATCCCGTTGCGCCGCTTGACCTCGGCGGTCGCGGGCGAC
>CALDKM010000238.1:0-2975 GCA_937898875.1 uncultured Pseudomonadota bacterium
GCACGGCCATCCGGTCGTCGAGCGTGTTCATCGGCCGGTCGTCGCCCTTGCCCAGCCGCCGGACCGAAGCGTCGCCGTTGACGGCGACCGTGAGCGATGCCCCGAGTGCGCGCGCCTGCTCGAGGTAGGTCACGTGCCCGCGGTGCAGGATGTCGAACACGCCGTTCGTGAACACGCGCGGCCGCGGCAGCGCGGCGAAGCGTGCGACCGCCTCGTCGTGCGCGGCAATCTTGGCGAGCGACGCTGGCGGGGGCAACGGACGCAGCCCGGTCATGCGCGACCCCGCCCCCGAACGGCCGCGGTCGTGATCCCTGGGGAGCGGGCGTCGCGCGCTCCCCCCCGGAAGGCGTCGTTTCCTCGGGGCACCCCGCCGGCGTTCATCGATCGCCGCTTCCCCGGCGCGCCGCCAACGCGGCGTCAGCCGGTGATCTCGAACAGCTTCACGACGCGCGCGACCCCGGTCGTCGTCGACGCGATCTGGGCCGCGGCGTCGGCCTCGACGCGCGACACGATTCCCATCAGGTAGACGACGCTGCGCTCGGTGACGACCTTGACCTGCGTGGCCGAGAACTTGTCGGACTCGAGGAACCGGGACTTGACCTTCGACGTGATGTAGCTGTCGTTGGTGCGCGCGGACAGGTCGGTCGTCGGACCGATGACGAGCTCGTCGTGCACGGAGCGCACACGCTCGGTGCCGCGCGCGAGCGCGTAGACGTCGGACCGGACCGCGGCGTCCGGGACCTCGCCTGTGAGCAGCACGATCCCGTTGTAACTCGTGACGTTGAAGTGGACGGTGTCCCCGTAGCGTCCCGCCACCGTCGTCGCGATCCGGGTCTCGATCGTCGTGTCGTCCAGCTGCGCGCCGGCGGAGCGGCGGTCGGTGGCGACGAGCGCGGCGCCGGCCGCGCCCGCGACGATCACGGGGGCGCAGGCCGCCAGGAGCAGCGGGGCCGCCGCGGCGACCAGGAGCATCAGCAGGGCGGGCGGGGATCGCGTCATGACTCGTCTCCGAGCAGCGTGTGGTCGATCGCATCGCACAGGCAGTGGATCGTGAGCAGGTGCACCTCCTGGATGCGGGCGGTGCGCGTGTGCGGCACGCAGAGGTGGACATCGCCTTCGCCCAGGAGTTCACCGATTCGGCCCCCGCCCCTGCCGGTGAGCGCCACCACGTGCATCTCGTGCTCGTGCGCCGCGACGATCGCGTCGATCACGTTGCCGGAGTTGCCCGACGTCGAGATCGCGAGCAGCACGTCCCCGCGCCGCCCGAGCGCGCGGACCTGCTTGGAGAAGACCTGCTCGAACGAATAGTCGTTGGCGATCGCCGTCAGGAGCGACGTGTCGGTCGTGAGGGCGATCGCCGGCAGGCCCGGGCGCTCCCGCTCGAATCGGCCGACGAGCTCCGCGGCGAAATGCTGCGCGTCGGCCGCCGAGCCGCCGTTGCCGCACGCGAGGATGCGGCCGTCCGCGAGCAGGCAGCCGGTCATCCGCTCGGCGGCGCGCGCGATCAGCGGGGCCATCGGCCCTGCCGCCGAGAGCTTCAGCTCGGCGCTGGCGGTGAAGTGGGAGCGAATGCGTTCGACGGGATCCATGGGAGGAATTCTAGCAGGCGGCCGGAGGGCGTCGGACCCCCGCTCCGCCGGGATCCGACGCCGGTTTTCGCGACGCCGCTACTCCTCCGCTCCGAACGCGTCGGGCAGCCAGACGACGCGCGACGGGTCCAGCCCGTCGAGCAGCACGACGTCGAACCGGCATGCGGGCGTGCGAGGCATCCCGGCGAGGTACTCGCGCGCCGCCGCGACCAGGCGCGCGCGCTTCGCCGGCGTGATGCTGTCGGCCGCGTCGCCGAAGCGCCCCGGCCGCCGCAGGCGCACCTCGACGAACACGACGGTCGCCCCGTCGCGCGCGACGATGTCGAGCTCGCCGTGGCGGGAATGCACGTTGCGCTCGACGATCGCGAGCCCGTGGGCGCGAAGGTGCGCTTCCGCAAGGGCCTCGGCCGCGCGGCCGTCGTCGTGGCGGCGGTCCGCGCCGCCCACGGGTCAGCGGCCCCCGTCGAGCGGCACGATGGCGCCCGCGCGGAACGTCGCGAGCCGCCCCTCGCGCGCGATCTGCCGCGTGTCCGAGAGCTCGACGCGGCCGGTGGCGCCGTCGAACGACAGGCGGTCGGGCGGGGCCGTGGCGAACACCTCGGCGACGCGGAATGCATCGAGGCCCAGCGCGTAGAGGCGGTCGAGCGCTGCGCTCGCGTGCTCGGGGCGGGGAAGCTTCGCGAAGGCCGCGGCGTCGGGCACGACGATCCAGGCAACGTCGACGAAGCGTACGTCCTCGAGGTCGCGCAGCGTCGCGGGATCCTGCCGCTGGTTGACCTGGCCGCTCGCCCACGTGGTGACGCGGGGCGCGTAGGTCTTCACGAGCGCGGCGTCCGGTCCGTCGACCGCGAGGACGATCGCGTCGACCGGCACCTTCGCGAGGTCGCGGCGCAGCAGGCGCAGGCCGTCGGGCGTCGGAACGAACGGGAAGCTGTCCGGAACGTTGCCGCCCATCAGGATCCACTCGCCCGCGAAGGCGTGCGCGAACCGCTTCATCAGCGGCGAATCGCCGCCGATCACGGCGACGTTCGCCGCGCCGTCCTCGCGCATGCGGCGTGCGATCGTGCGCGCGTCCGACTCGATCGCCAGCGCGAACGTGTAGACGTGCGGCGGCAGGGGCATACCCTCGTCGAGCTGGTTCAGCGCGATCGTGACCGGCAATTCCCGGTCGGAGCCGGCGAGCGTCTTCAGGTCGTCGCGAACGAGCGGGCCGACGACGACGCGCGCGCGCCCTTCACGCGCCGCGTCGAACGCCGCGAGCACGTCGTCGGCCGCGTGCGCGATCACCCGCACCCGGTCCTTCGCGCCGGCGGCGTCGGCGGCGGCGAGGAAGCCGTCGCGCACCGCTTCGGCCGCCCGGGCGTAGTCCGGCGACGACAGTGGCAG
>CALDKM010000239.1:0-12313 GCA_937898875.1 uncultured Pseudomonadota bacterium
CATGCGGCGGCCGACCTGCATGCCGATCCAGGTCGAGCGGACGCAATGGCCGACCGGCTGCCCTTCGGTCAGGTCGAGCGCGTAGCTCAAGGCGCCGAGCAGCGCCGCCAGGGGGATATTCTGCGGGATGGTCTGCGCGCCGACCGGCTCGAAGGCAGGGGCGACAGGGAGGTGACCGCCGAGGGGCGTGTCGAGCTGCGCGCGCACCGCGAGACCGTGCTCGCCGACCGGATCGCCTACGACCTCGTTCGCGACGAAGTGCACGCGACGGGCGGCGTCGTGCTTCGCAAGGGCACCGACTGGATCGCCGGCCCCGAAGTCGTCTACCACCGACCCACGCAGACCGGCGTGTTCAACTCGCCGACGTTCCAGATCGGCGATACCGGCGCGCGGGGCGATGCGTCCAGGCTCGTGTTCGCCGGCGCCGACCGCTACGAGGTCACCGACGGCCGGTACACGACCTGCGTGGCGCCGCGCGACGACTGGTACCTGGAGACGCGCGCGCTGGAGCTCGACACCGGCCGCCAGGTCGGCACCGCGCGGGACGCGACGGTTCGCTTCTTCGGCGCGCCGATCTTCTACTCGCCGTGGGTCGACTTCCCGCTGTCGAACGAGCGCAAGAGCGGCTTCCTGATCCCGACCGCCGGCTCGTCGGGGGCGCGCGGCGTCGAGCTCTCGCTGCCGTACTACTTCAACCTGGCGCCGAACTACGACGCGACGGTCACGCCGCGGTTCATGAGCAAGCGCGGGCTGCAGCTCGGCGGGCAGTTCCGCTACCTGTCGGGCGGCGACTCGTGGCAGAACGGGGGCGAGGCCGACGTGCAGTACCTGCACAACGACCGGCAGACCGGCGAGGACCGCTACGCGCTGGTGTGGCGGCACCAGCAGCAGCTCGGCGTCCCGGGGCTGGGCGCCTACGTCGATCTCAACAAGGTCTCGGACGACAAGTACTTCGCCGACCTCGCCGACCGCATCGCGATCACCTCGCAGACGACGCTGCCGCGCGAGGCGGGCGTTTCGTACGTGAACGGCCCGTGGAGCCTGCTTGCGCGCGCGCAGTCGTTCCAGACGCTGCAGGATCCCAACGCGCCGATCGTCCCGCCCTACAACCGGCTGCCGCAGGTGATCGGCACGCTCGCCGAGACCGACTGGGCCGGGCTCACGTTTTCCGGTTTCGGAGAGTACGCGCGCTTCCGGTCGGACACGCTCACGCAGGGTTCGCGGACGGTGCTCTACCCGCAGGTCGCCTGGAAGCGCAACACGCCCGGCTGGTTCTTCGCGGCGCGCGCCGGCGTGCACCTGCGCCGCTACGACCTCGATCCGTCGTACGCCGAGGACAACACTCCGAGCCTCGCGATCCCGATCACGAGCGTCGACGCGGGCCTCGTGTTCGAGCGCGACTGGACGCTGTTCGGCACGACGTTCACTCACACGCTGGAGCCGCGCGCCTACTACGTCTACATCCCGTACCACGCGCAGAACGCGCTGCCCGTGTTCGACAGCGCGATCGACGACTACAACTTCGGGCAGCTCTTCACCGAGAACCGCTACCTCGGCAACGACCGCATCGGCGACGCGAACCAGCTCACGATCGGCGTGACGTCCCGGCTGCTGCAGCCGGGGACCGGCGCCGAGCGGCTGCGTGTCGCGCTCGCGCAGCGCTTCTACTTCGAGGCCCAGCGCGTGACGCTGAACGAGGTGCCCCGCTCCGCGTCGAGCTCGGACATCCTGCTCGCGGTCGAGGGGCGGATCTCGGATGCCTGGGCGGTCGCCGGTCTCGTCGAGCAGAACCTGGACTCCGGCAAGAACGAGCGCTTCAACGTCGCGGCGCGCTACACGCCGTCGCCGGGCCGCGCTCTCTCGATGAGCTACCGCTACACGCGCCAGCTCGTCAATCCGACCGGCGAGGGATCGGAGATCAAGCAGATCGACCTCGCGGCGCAGTGGCCGGTGAACCCGCAATGGACGCTGCTCGGCCGCTACAACTACTCGATCGTCGACAGCAAGGTCCTGGAGGCCCTCGCGGGCGTCGAGTACAATGGCGACTGCTGGACGCTGCGCGCCGTGCTGCACCGGCTCGCGACGACGGTCGACCAGACCAACACGTCGTTCTTCATCCAGCTCGAGCTGAACGGTCTGGCGAGGGTGGGAACGAGCCCGCTCGACCTGCTCCGCCGCAGCGTGCCGGGATACGTGTCCGCCACCGACCCGTCGCTCAGGCAGCGCGACCGCAGCGGCGACCCGCTGCCCGAATTCTGAGGTCTCCGATGACGATGATTCGTCGACTCTCCGTCGCCACCGTCTGCGTCGCGGCCTGCGCGGCGCTCGCGTCAGGCGCGATCGCCCAGGGTCCCGCCGGCCCGCGTCCGCTGCCTCCGGGCGCGCAGCGCCCCGCCGCGGCGCCGCAGGGCGGTCCCGTCGCGCTCGACCGCGTCGTCGCGGTCGTCAACAACGAGGCGCTCACGCAGTTCGAGATGAACGAGCAGAAGCGGATCCTCGTGCAGCAGTTGCGCGAGTCGCGCCTGCAGCCGCCTTCGCCCGACGTGCTCGACAAGCAGGTCCTCGACCGGCTCATCACCGAGCGGGCGCTGATGCAGTACGCGAAGGAGACCGGCATCCGGATCGACGACACGACCGTCGAGCGCACGATCCTGCGCATCGCGCAGGAGAACAAGATGTCGCCCGAGGAGTTCCGCAAGGTGCTCGAGCGCGAAGGCATTCCCTACGCCAAGTACCGCGAGGACGTCCGCCGCGAGGTCACGATCCAGCGGATGCGCGAGCGCGAGATCGACAGCAAGGTGTTCGTCTCCGACGTCGAGGTGGACAACTACCTCGCGACCGTGAACGTGCAGGCGGGCGGCGAGAGCGAGTATCTGCTCGCGCACATCCTGGTGCGCGTGCCCGAGCAGAGCTCGCCCGAGCAGATCGAACAGCGCCGCGCCCGCGCCGAGGAGGCGCTCGCTAAGGTGAAGGCGGGCGAGGCCTTCGCCCAGGTCGCCGCGACGTGGTCGGACGCGCCCGACGCGCAGCAGGGCGGCAGCCTCGGCTGGCGGACGCCCGCGCGGATGCCCTCGGTGTTCGTCGATTCGGTGCGCGCGATGAAGAAGGGCCAGGTGTCCGGCGTGCTGCGCAGTCCGGCCGGCTTCCACATCGTCACGATCGTCGACGAGCGTGGCCGGAACCAGCCCTCGGTCGTGCAGCAGACGCACGTGCGCCACATCCTGATCAAGGTGAGCGAGCTCACGTCCGACGTCGAGGCGAAGGCGAAGATCGACCGCATCCGGGAGCGCATCGACGGCGGCGCGAAGTTCGACGACCAGGCGCGCGTGAACTCCGAGGACGCGTCGTCGGCGAAGGGCGGCGACCTGGGCTGGGTCGCCGCGGGCGACCTCGTGCCCGACTTCCAGGCGGCCATGGACCGGCTCAAGGTCAACGAAGTCTCGCAGCCGGTGCGATCGCCGTTCGGCTGGCACCTCATCGAGGTGCTGGAGCGCCGCGAACAGGACGTCTCGAAGGATCGCCAGCGCGACCAGGCGCGTCTCGCGCTGCGCCAGCGCAAGGCGGACGAGCAGTTCGCCGAGTTCGTGCGCCAGACGCGCGACCGCGCCTACGTCGAGATCAAGGCCGACGAGCGCTGAGAGCCGCGTCCCCCCGGCGGGGAGCACCTCGAGCGGCGGCGCCGACAGCTCGACGCGGCGCCGGCTACCGTGCGGCGCCGACCGCCCGGATCGCGGGAAACGCGGGCGCCGACGGACCCTGGTCCCCTCGCACGCCCCTGGCGTAGGCGTTCGACGCGGGGTAGAGAACGATCCGGTCGACGCGCGCGGCGCCGACGTCCGGCGGATAGGCGAGGTCGATCCTGACCTGCGAGGCGATCTCGTTGCGCCATCCGGCGGGCCAGCGCAACGCCACGCGCTCGCTTCCCGTCGACCGTCCGATTTCCTGCCACGGCGCATCCTGGGCCAGGCGCGCGTGCACGGCGATCGAAAGCGGCGTCGGACCCGACCAGGACCGCACGACGGCGAGATCGATGCGCCCGGGCCTGATCACCTGATCGGGAGGCGAGACCAGTTCCACGAGGCCGCGATCGGGTGCCACCGCGATGTGGCCGTGGCCTTCGGTCAGCGTGCCGCGCGACGTCGTCCAGCCGTCGTCGGTCGAGAGTCGCGTCGAACCGAACGTCCAGATTCGCGCGCCGCGGGGCAGGTCGGCCTTCGCCACCATCGCGTCGCGCATCGCGTACTCGGACGCGGTGTTGCGGAACGCGGTGAACGGAACGTAGTCGGGATCGTTCTCGAAGAGGCCGTTCGAGCCGTTCCACGCCATCATCGCGATCTGGCGGCCGTCGAAGTTGAAGATGCTTCGGAAGGTGCGATACGACGCCTCGTAGTCGGGCTTCCGCCTCGGCATCTTGAGGTCCGTCGCGTTGAACTCCACGATCGCCCATCCCTCGTCGAATCGCGCGATGTTGCTGTAGACGCCGCGGCCGTTCGCCATGCCGTGGAAGTCCTGCGCGGACAGGCCGTACATGATCGTGCCCAGGTGACCCACGCGGGGCACCGATCCTTCGATCGACACGCCGGCCGAGTCGTAATCGGGCGACCAGCCCCTCAGGTTGATCGAGACCGGCCTCAGGCCCGGATCGGGTGCCGTGAACGCCTGCGCGGTGAAGATGCGGTCGGCGGGAATGCCCGTGGCGTGGACCCAGTCCGCGAGCTCGACGTAATGGAGATGCACGACGTGCTTGCGGAAGGCATCCCACTCCAGGTACCACTTGTCTTCCCAGAACGGCGTTGCCCCCGGCGGAATGGCAAGGCTGTTCACGCCGACCAGCTCGCGCGGCGGGTCCACCTCGTCCCACGACTTCCACGACTTGCCCGCCAGCGCATTCACCTGGGCCAGCGTCATCGGATCCGGTCGTCGGAACGAGCGAAGGTCGGGAACGCCCTGGCCTCCCTTGCCCGAGTAGGGGCCGGTGCCCTGCAGCCACTCGCGGAACTGCCGGAGCATGCCCGGGTTGTAGTCGAATCGGTAGCCGCCGCCCAGGAACGGATTCATGTACGTATCGGCGTCGAGCGTCACGCCGACCAGCAGGTCCGGGTGCTGCCGGCCGAACTCGGCGATCCTGCGCGCTGCCGCCTGCAGATTGCGCTTCTTGTACGCGCGCACCTTCGCCGCATGGACGTGGTAGGTGAGCGAGCGACCGAGTTGCGGGCCCGGCATCGAGCCGGGCACGTTCTTCATGAGGTCGTCGGGATGCACCTCGTTGCGGTGGTCCCACTGGTCGTTGGCCACGTCCTGCTCGAGGTGGTCGGTCAGGTCCCACTCGGGCGTGTCGCACGTGGCATCGCCCCAGATGCCGCCGTTCAGGATGATGTTCACCGGGAGCCGCTTCTCGATCGCGTAGCGAATGACGCCGTTGAGCGAATCCTCCGCCACGCCGTGATTCCCGCACTTCGGCCCCTTGATGTCGAAATCCGGGTCGAAGGCCCAGTCGCGATCCCTGCCTTCCGTCGTGCGCATGTAGAGCAGGGGAACGCTCATGCCGATCCGCTGCGTGCGCGATTCGTAGTCGGCGTACTGCTCCCTGATCTCGTCGGCGCCTCCGAGCGTCACGCCCGACGTCATCATCAGGAAGTAGAACGTCCGCGAGGCGAGCGCGGGGCGCTCGTCGAGAAGCGACGTCCACTGCGTCATCGCGGCGGGCGGAATCAGGCTGCGGCGCGCGAGCACCGACTCGCGTCCGCCTTTCGAGACCGCGACGACCGCGACGTCGTGGCGCATCGGCGGAAGGTCGGCGAAGTCTCCCTGGAACGTGAAGCCGCCGTTCGGGTTGTCGGGAAAGCCCGGCTTCTCCTTCGCGACGTCCTCGCGCGGCAGGCCGAAGCGTGCGGGGTAGGTCCGGTCGCCGACGCGCACGTCGACGCGCGCGATCCCGTCCTTCGAGAGTGCCCAGCCTGCGAGCGAGAGCCTCGTGCCGACGATGCTTTCGTTCGCGGGCGAGTCGAGCCAGCCTTCGGGGAGGGGGAGTTCGGCCGGTGCCGCGGCGGGCGGCGACCCGGGAGCGGTGGACGGAGCGGGCGCGGTGGCGACCTGCGCGGGAGGCGACCCGACGCGCCCGTACTTCCACAGCGCGAAGAACTCGACGCCGACGAGCGCGACCACCGTGCCGACGATGGCCAGGACGGCGACGGGGATGCGGCCGTACTGGCGGGAACGGCAGGAGCGGGTGGGCGTCATCGTATCGGTTCGGGACCGGTCATTGTGGCGGCTCGGGAATGGACACCGGCCGGCGGTTCCGGTTTCGCGAAAACCGACGGCGGAGCGAATTGTAGGCGAGGCGGGGAAGCCCATCCGCCGCCGTGCGAATCCGACCTCCTGCCGGTGGACCGGCCGCGGGGGTGAAAGCGGAGTCCGCGACGGCAATGCCGACGCCGCACGTCGCCGGACCCCGCCGCTTCACCGGGAGCGGCGCCTCCGACCCTACCCGGCGATCTTCTTGGTCATGATCGCGCAGTCGAGCCATGCGCCGGGCGCGAGTTCGTGGTGCGCCCGGGCTTCCTCGCGCCAGCCCAGCGACGCGTAGAACGCGATCGCGTTGAGCGAGGCGTCGAGGAGGAGCGCCGTGCGGCCGCGGTCGCGCGCCTCGTCCTCGATGGCCGCCATCAGCGCACGGCCGACGCCGCGGCGGCCGTAGTCGGGATCGACGTAGCAGGCCTGCACGATGCCTTCGCGCGGATTGAGCTGGGCGTACCCCGCGATGCGGCCGTCGTCGTCCTCGGCGACGAGCACGACGCGCGTCTCGATCGGCTCGACGTAGCTCTCGGGAGTCATGCGGCCCGACCACGCGACGACGGATTCGGGCGGGTAGTGCGCCGACGCGGTCTCGCGGATCGCGCGCGTGTGGATCGCCCAGATCGCGGGCGCGTCGGCGGGATCGGCGCGGCGGATGCGCCAGCCGGGCACCGGTGCCCGGGCGTCAGCGGTGGCTGAAGTAGACGTAGGGCGTCTGCGGCACCTTGCCCTCGTCCATCTTTCGGCGCGTCTCGAGGTCGCGCGGCAGCTTGTCCCACCACATCGCGCGGCCCTTCTTCTGCTCGTCCGCGAGCTGCGGCTTCTGCTCGAGCACCTCGTTGATGAACTTCGTGTGCTCGGAGACGTAGTGGCGGGCGGGAAGCATTCCCATGGCAGGCTCGCGGCGGATCGGGTCGATGGAGCGGATCTTACCCTGTCCCCGCCTCGCCGAGGTCAGCGGTCGACGTCCACCATCTCCGCCGATGCCGTCGCCGGCGGCACCGGGAGGCCTTCCACGCGCAGATCCCGGATGTGCCGTGCGAGCGCGTCCTGGATCAGCTCGAGCACCTCGTCCCGGCTCGCCGCGGCGGCCGCGCATCCAGGCAGGTCCGGGACGTGCGCGCCCCATCCCGTGCGGCCCCGCTCGACGACGACCAGGTAGCGCATCCGACCTCCCCCTCCCGGCGAAAAGGTGCTGAATCCGCCTCCCCGGGAGCACCATCCTATCAACGACCGGCGCGGGAGCGGCACCCGGCGGACGAGTGGCGCGACTACGTGTCCAGCTTCCCGCTGACGACGCGGTAGCAGTAGAGCCGGCACTCGATCGCGCCGTTCCACAGCGGGATGCGCCTGTCCGCCTTGAGGCCGATCTTCTTCGGCAGCTCGGTGTCGCCCGTGAAGAGCCACGCGGTCCAGCCGGCGTACCGCGCCTTCAGGACGTCGCCCAGCTTCGGGTACATGGCGGCGATGCGCGCCTTGTCGTCGAGACGAATTCCGTAGGGCGGATTGGCGATCAGCACGCCGAAGGGCGCAGGGGCGGGACGCTCGAGCGCGTCGGCCTGCTCGATCGACATGAACGCGTCGACCTGGGCGAGCGCGGCGTTGGCGCGCGTCTTCGCGACGGCCGCGGAGAGGCGATCGCTCGCGAACACGAGCGGCGGCGACGGCGCGGCCTTGACGCGGTCGCGTGCGCGCTGCCTGAGGCGCTGCCACGCCGGGCCGTCGAACCACGCGAGCTTCTGGAATCCGAAGGTGCGCGAGAGGCCGGGCGCGCGGTCGGCGGCCATCGACGCAGCCTCGATCGCGATCGTGCCGCTGCCGCACATGAAGTCGAGGAACGGGGCGCCGGGCTTCCAGCCCGAGAGCGCGATCAGGCCTGCGGCGAGGTTCTCGCGCAGCGGCGCTTCCTCGGCGTCGCGCCGCCATCCGCGCTTGAACAGCGGCTCGCCGGACGTGTCGAGGTAGAAGGTCGCCTCGCGCTCGGCGAGATAGGCGTGCACGCGCACGTCGGGCATCCGCTTGTCGACGGACGGGCGCTTGCCCTGCTCGTCGCGGAAGCGGTCGCAGACCGCGTCCTTCACCGTAAGCGTCGCGAACTCGAGGCTGCGCAACGGCGAGCGCGTCGCCGCGACGTCGACGCGGATCGTGCGGTCGGCGCGGAAGTGCGTCGGCCAGGCGATGCCGCGCGCGAGCGCGTTGACCTCGCGCTCGTCGCGATACGGGCCTCCGCCGACTCTCCACAGCACGCGGCTCGCGAGGCGCGATTCGAGGTTGACGACATAGGCGAGCTCGATCGGGCCCTCGAAGCCGACGCCGCCGTCGACCCGGGTGACCGCCTGCGCGCCGAAGCGCGCGACTTCCGCCGCGAGCGCTTCTTCGAGGCCTCGCGGGCAGGGCGAGAAGTAGCGCTCCACTAGAAGGGCTTCATCACGACGAGGAACACGACGGCGACGAGGATCGGCAGGGCCGGGATCTCGTTGATCCATCGATAGAACACGTGGCCGTGCGCGTTGCGGTCCTCCCGGAAGGCCGCGACGAGCCTGCCGAGGTACCCGTGGTAGGCGAGCAGCACGAGGACCAGCGCGAGCTTCGCGTGCATCCACCCGCCGGTGATCCCGTAGCCCAGCCAGAGCCACGTCCCGAACACGACGGTCAGCACCATGCCGGGCATCATGATCCCGTAGTAGAGCTTGCGTTCCATGGTCTTGAAGCGCTCGATGCCGACGCGGTCGTCGGGCGCGCACATCGCGTGGTAGACGAACAGCCGCGGCAGGTAGAACAGGCCCGCGTACCAGGTCACCATGAAGACGATGTGCAGCGACTTGACGGTCAGCATCGACGCTCCTCTGCTTCGTGGGCCACCGGGGTCGGATTCAAGTCCGGCCCCGGTTCGGGGGGGTCATTTGAGGAGCCGGCGGCGCGTGAGCACGACCGCCAGGTAGTAGGCCGCGCAGGCGTAGGCGGCGAGCACGGCGACGTGGAGCGGCACGCCGTCGGGGACCCGTCCCAGCATCAGCGGGCGTGCGACGTCGATCGCGTGCTTGAGCGGCAGGGCGCCCGACACCGCAGCGAGCCAGTCGGGCATCCTGTCCACCGGGAAGTAGACGCCGGACAGGAGCAGCATCGGCGTGATCACGAGCGTGAAGAAGAAAGTGAAGAAGTCGTAGTTCCGCGCGAGCGCGTTCATCACGAGCCCGAACGCACCGAACACGAGCCCGACGAGGAATCCGAGCGGCAGGATCCACAGCGCGAGCCAGGTGCGGCCGAAGCCCAGCGAGACGATCACGAGCAGGATCGCGGCCGTCGACATCAGCGCCTTGGTCGCGCACCAGATCCACTCGGCCAGCACGACGTCGTCGAGCGCGATCGGCGCGTTGATGATGCCTTCCCACGTACGCTGAACGTGCATCCGCGAGAACGCCGAGTACATCGCCTCGAAGCTCGCGGTGAACATCGCGCTCTGGCAGACCATGCCGGTGCCGATGAACACGACGTAGGGCATCCCCCCTACCTCGCCGACGAGCGCACCCAGCCCGTAGCCCAGCGCGACCATGTAGAGCAGGGGGTCGGCGATGTTGCCGAGCACGCTCGCGATCGCGAGCTTGCGCCAGACGAGCATGTTGCGCCGCCACACCGGGGCGAAGCGCGCCGACAGTTCGGGGAAGGCGATCAACTTCGCGGGAATCGCCGGCATCGTCAGTCCCGCAGCTCGCGCCCGGTGAGCTTGATGAAGAGGTCCTCGAGGTTCGCCGGCCGGTGCAGGTAGTGGAGGCCCGGGCGCGTCGTGAGGTCGGCGAGCAGGGGTTTCGCGTCGATCGCGTAGCAGAACGCCGTCTCGCCCGCGATCTCGAGTCGCTTCGCGAGCCGGCGGCCGCGCTGCTCCGCCCAGGCCTTGACTTCATCGCCGTAGACCTCGACGACTTCCGGCTCGACGTGCTCGGCGATCAGCGTGCGCGGGGCGTCGCACGCGATCATCCGGCCGTGGTCGATCACGGCGAGCCGTGTCGCGAGGCGCTCGGCCTCGTCCATGAAGTGGGTCGTGAGCAGGATCGTCTTGCCCTGCGCGAGCAACTGGCGCAGACCGTCCCAGATCAGGTGCCGCGCCTGCGGGTCGAGCCCGGTCGTCGGCTCGTCGAGGATCAGGAGCTCGGGATCGTTGACGAGCGCGCGCGCGAGCGTGAGACGCCGCTTCATGCCTCCGGAGAGCGTGCGGATGCTCGCGCGCGCCTTCGCCGCGAGGCCGGCGAACTCCAGGAGCTTCGGGATGCGCGCGTCGAGCGTCGCGCGGTCGATGCCGAAGTAGCGCCCGTAGACGACGAGGTTCTCGGTGACCGTGAAGTCGGGGTCGAGGTTGTCCATCTGCGGCACGACGCCGACGCGTACGCGCGCTTCGCGCGCGGCCTTCGGGACGGGCTCGCCGACGAGCTCGATCGTGCCGCCGTCCGGATCGGCGAGGCCGAGGCAGCAGCGCAGCGTCGTCGTCTTGCCCGCGCCGTTGGGGCCGAGCAGGCCGAAGCATTCGCCGCGAAGGATGTCGAACGACAGGCCGCGCACGACCTCCTGGCTGCCATAGCGCTTGACGAGGCCGGACACCGCGAGCACGCGCTCGCGCCCGACGCGCGCGTGTCCGGGCAGGTCGCGCTCGACGGCCGCGTCCATCACGCGTCCTGCGCGTGGCCGCGGTGCCACATGCCGACGATCGTATCGCGCAACTGCGTCAGCCGGCCGTGGAAGAAGTGCGTGCAGCCGGGGAACACGACGACCGGCAGCGCCTGCGGCCGAGCCCAGTCGAGCACGTCGGCGAGCGGGACGATCTCGTCGTGCTCCCCGTGCACGACGATCGTGTCGGCCGGGACCGCGTCGAGCGCGAACCGCTTCACGGCGGGGCCGACGAGCACGAGGCGCTCGGCCTCGAAGCGCTTCGCGACGCGCGTCTGCACGTACGAACCGAACGAGAAGCCCGCGAGCGCGACCGGCAGCCGGGCGCCGAAGTGCGCACGGGCGTAGGCGAGCGCCCCGAGCGCGTCCTCGGTCTCGCCGACGCCCTCGTCGAACGCGCCGTGCGACTCGCCGACGCCGCGGAAGTTGAACCGCACCGCGACGTAGTCGAGCGCGAAGAACGTCTTCGCGAGCGTCTGCGCGACCTTGTTGTCGAGCGTGCCGCCCTGCAGCGGGTGCGGGTGCGCGACCAGCGCGATCCCGCGCCGCGCGATCGACGGCGCGTTGCAGACGACTTCGAGCGGGCCCGCGGGCCCGTCGATCACGACCCGCTCGGCGGCGCCCTGGAAGCTTGCGGGTCCCTGCGTCAAATGACGAGCCTCTCGACGATCTCGCCGTTCACGACGTGCCGGTCGACGATCTCGTCGATGTCCGCGCGGTCGACGTAGGTGTACCAGACGGCTTCCGGGTAGACGACGATGACCGGACCCTCCTCGCAGCGATCGAGGCAGCCGGCCCTGTTGACGCGCACCTTGCCCGGTCCCGCGAGGCCGAGCGCCTTGACGCGGTCCTTCGCGTACTTCTGCATCTCGGCCGCACCGGCGCTCGCGCAGCACTTCTCGGGCGCTTCGCGCTGGTTGCAGCAGAAGAAGACGTGGCGCTCGAAGTAGCTCATCGCGGGACCGGTCGGGGAGGAACCGGTCATTCTAGCGAATCCGGCGGCGCGCCCCAGCCGGGCCGTCCGGCGAGCGCGAACAGCCACGCCGCCGCCGCGATCGGCCAGAGGAGCAGGATCGTGTGCGTGAGGCCGTTGAAGTTGAGCAGGTGCCCGTAGCGCCAGTTGAACAGCGTCAGCGGCGCGCGCGTGAACAGGACGTCGGCGGCGAGCAGCGGCGTGAGCAGCGACGACAGGAGCGCGATGCCGCACAGGGCGATCATCGCCGGGCGCGGCAGCGCGATCGCGGCGAGCAGCGCGAGCGCGCCGACGGCGGTGCCCGTCGAGACGCCCGGCCGCAGCCAGCCCTCCCACGCCGCCGGCTTGAGGAGCAGGATCGCCGCGATGCCCTTCAGCAGCAGCGCG
>CALDKM010000240.1:0-4153 GCA_937898875.1 uncultured Pseudomonadota bacterium
GGTCGCGACGGCGACCGACGAGACCGGCGCGCCGTCGAGGCGCAGCAGCGCCAGGAGCTCCCCGTGCGCGTCGGCGACCGCGACGACCGCGGTGCGCCCGCGCGCGACGAGCTCGGCCCGGATCGCATCCACCGCGGCGGCCGCGTCGTCGTGGCCGAGCGTGGGCTCGAACTTCATGCGTTTCTCCCCGAGGTTGCCGGCGGCGCCGGCCGCGGCGATTATCGCACCGGCCGCAGCGACCCCGCGGGAGCGGGTACGCTACGCTCCGGGTCCCAGGAGTCCCCCCGGTCCTCACCGACCGATGCAGTCAGCCGTCTCCATTATTCCTAGAAGGAGGAGTCCATCATGGTCCGCATTCCCCGCCTGCTCGCCGTCGCCACGCTCGCGCTGTTCGCGGCGCCGGCGCTCGCCCAGGCCCCGATCAAGATCGTCGGACTGGTCGAGCTGTCCGGCACCGGCGCCACGTCCGGCACGAACTTCGACAATGGCGCGAAGCTCGCCGTCAAGGAGATCAACGCCGCAGGCGGCATCCTCGGCAGGCAGGTCCAGTACACGTCGAGCGACACGCAGTCGAATCCCGGCGTCGCCAAGGCGCTCGCGCAGAAGGCCGTCGACGACGGCGCCTACGTCGTGATGGGCCCGGTGTTCTCCGGCTCGATCCTCGTCAGCATGGAGGAGACGCGGCGCGCCGAGATCCCGAACTTCACGGGGGGCGAAGCCTCGGCGATCACGCAAAAGGGCAATCCGTACATCTTCCGCACGTCGTTCACGCAGGCCTCGGCGATGCCGAAGGTCGCGCGCTACATCAAGAACGGCCTCAAGGCGAAGACCGTCGACGTGATGTGGGTCAACAACGACTTCGGCAAGGGCGGCCGCGACATGATCGTCAAGTCGCTCGAGGCCGAGGGCATCAAGGTCGGCGCCGACATCTCGACCGATCCCGGCCAGGTCGACTTCTCGTCCGCGGTCCTCAAGGCGAAGCAGTCGAACGGCGACGCGCTGTTCGTCTACACGAACGAGGAGGAGTCGGCGCGCGCGCTGCGCGAGCTCCGCAAGCAGGGCTACGCGAAGCCGGTCGTCGGCGAGACGACGCTCACCAGCCAGAAGGTGATCGAGCTCGCGGGCGAGGCGGCGAACGGCGCGGTCGCGCACGTCGGCCTCTCCGCCGACGCGCCGCTGCCGCCGATCAGGGCCTTCGACGCGGCCTTCCAGCGCGAGTACAAGGCCAAGGCCGACCACAACGGGCTCAAGGGGTACAGCGGGATCTACTTCGTCAAGGTGATCACCGAGCGGATCGGCAAGGTCGACGGCAAGGCGTTCGCCGCGGCGATGAAGGGCGCGAAGATCAGCGTGAAGGACAACCCGGGCGTGCTGATGGACGTCACGTTCGACCAGAACGGCGACCTCGACCGCGAGAGCTTCCTCTCGAAGGTGGTGGACGGCAAGCAGGTCATCGTCGAGACGCTGCCGGCGCTCGGCGCGAAGTAGCGCCAACGATCCGCGGCACCGCCGCGCCGGGGACCTCCCGTCGGGGAGGCTTCCCGGAGCCCGGCGGCCGGTCGCGGGCCCGTCCATGGGCGACCTCGTCCAGATCCTCGTCTCCGGCACCGCGACCGGCGCGATCTACGCGCTCGCGGCGCTGGGCTTCACGCTGCTGTGGCAGGCGGCGGGCGTCATCAACTTCTCGCAGGGCGAGTTCGTGATGCTGCCGGCGTTCGCGATGCTGTTCGGCATCGCGCTCGGGCTGCCGCTGTGGCTCGCGTTCCTCGTCGCGTGCGTGCTGGCCGCGATCGTCCTCGGGCTCGGGTTCAAGCGCGCCATCGCCGACCGCCTGATGGGGCACGGCGTGATCCCGCTGGTGATCGCGACGCTGGGCGTGTCGATCGCCGTCAAGTCGATCGTGCGCGCCGGCTACAGCGCCGAGGCGCACCCGGTCCCGAGCCCGTTCCCCGGAGGAATCCTGTCGATCGGCGGGATCAACGTCTCGTACGCCGACATCGGCACGCTCGTGATGGCGGGCGCGATCGTGATCGGCCTCCAGGCGTTCCTCAACCGGACGGTGACCGGGCGCGCGATGCAGGCGGTCGCGCAGAACACCGAGTCGGCGCGCGTGCTGGGGATCGACGTGCGCCGCATGGTGCTCTACGTGTTCGGGATCAACGCCGTGCTCGCCGTCGTCACGGCGCTGCTGATCGCGCCGACCTACCTCGCCAAGTTCGACATGGGCGACTCGATCGGCCAGAAGGCGTTCTTCGCCGCGATCATCGGCGGGTTCAACCAGACGCGCGGCGCGCTGCTCGGCGGCGTGCTGATCGGCGTCCTCGAGAACCTCGTCGGCTTCTACGTCTCGCCCGCCTACAAGGAGGGCGTCGCGCTCGCGCTGTTCCTCGCCGTGATCCTTTTCCGGCCCGAGGGCCTGCTCGGCAAGGCCGAGGAGCGGAAGGTATGAGCGCCGGCCTGCGCCGCGCCGTGCTGCTGGTCGCCGGGCTCGCCGCCCTCGTCGCGGTCGCCGCGTTCGCGAAGCGCAGCGAGGTCTACCTGCTGACGCTCACGATGGTCTACCTGATGGCGACGTTCGGGCTCAACCTGACCGTCGGCTACGCGGGCCAGATGTCGCTCGGGCAGGCGGCGTTCTTCGGCATCGGCGCCTACATCGCCGCCATCGCCCTCAAGGCCGGGCTCCCGTTCCTGCTGGTGCTGCCGATCGCGGGGATCGCGTGCTTCGTCGTCGGTCTGGCGCTGGGCTTTCCGGCGCTGCGCGTCCAGCACCACTACCTCGCGTTCGCGACGCTGGGCTTCAACGTGCTGGTGTTCCTCGTCATGCGCAACGAGGAGAAGGTGACCGGCGGCACCTTCGGGATCTCGTCGATCCCGCGCCCGACGATCCTCGGCGTCTCGTTCGAGGGCCACCTCGCGTACTTCTGCTTCACGCTCGCCGGCCTCGTCGCGCTGGCGGCCGCGCTCTGGTGGCTGCTGCGCTCGCCGTGGGGCCGCGCGTTCGCCGCGCTGCGCGACAACCCGATCCGCGCCGAGAGCCTCGGCGTGAACATCACCGCGTACACGCTGCTCGCGTTCGCGATCGGCGCGGCGTGCGCGGGCGTCGGCGGCGTCTACTACGCGTCGCTGGTCGAGTTCATCGAGCCGGGGCCGTTCCACTTCTCGACCTCGCTCATGATGCTGCTCGCGGTGATCGTCGGCGGCTCGGGCAGGTTCTTCGGCCCGGTCGTGGGGACCGTCATCATCATCCTGCTGCCCGAGGTGCTGCGCTCGAGCTCGATCGAGAGCCTCAAGTTCATGCAGAAGTGGTACCTCGTGTTCTTCGGGGTCGCCGTCGTCGCGCTGATGATCTGGCTGCCCGGCGGGATCCTGTCGATCGCCGACCGCTTCAGGAAGCCCGAGGCGCCGCGATGACCGCGACGCCGGGATTCCTCGACGTCCGCGACGTCCGGAAGGCGTACGGTGCGATCAAGGCCGTCGACGGCGTCAGCTTCTCGGTCGGGCCGGGCGAGATCGTCGGCGTGATCGGCCCCAACGGCTCGGGCAAGACGACGCTGTTCAACGCCATCCTGGGCCAGATCCGGCCGACGTCGGGCTCCGTCGAGCTGTGCGGCGAGGACATCACCGGCATGTCTCCGCTCGAGCTCGCGCGCCGCGGCGTCGGGCGCACGTTCCAGACCCTGCAGGTGTTCGGCGGGCTCTCGGTGCGCGACAACCTGATCGCGGCCGCGCAGGAATTCAAGGGCACGCTTCCGGGACGTCTCTTCGCGAAGCCCGACGCGGGGCTCGGCCACCACGCGGACGAGATGATCGAGCTGTTCCGGCTGAAGCACGTCGCGCACCTTCCCGCGGGCAGGCTCTCGTACGGCCAGCAGAAGCTCATCGACATCGCGATGGCGTTCATGCCCGCGCCCCGGCTCGTGCTGCTCGACGAGCCCTGCGCCGGCGTCAACCCGAGCCTCGTCGACCAGCTGCGCGAGCTCCTCGTGCAGCTCAATCGCACGCAGGGCGGCAGCTTCGTCGTGATCGAGCACAACATGGACTTCATCATGAAGCTCTGTCCGCACGTGATCTGCATGGTCGAGGGCAAGGTGCTCGCCGAAGGCAGGCCCGCGGCGGTGCAGTCGAATCCGGCGGTGCTCGAGGCGTACCTGGG
>CALDKM010000241.1:0-1765 GCA_937898875.1 uncultured Pseudomonadota bacterium
CGGCCACGTCGACCGCAACGGCGCGCGCGACGCGAACGTCGAGCTGGCGAAGCGCCGCGCGACCGCGGTGCGCGACGCGCTCGTCGCCGCCGGCGTCCCCGCCGACCGCGTGCGCCTCAAGCCTCCGGCGGACATCGTCGGCAGCGGCCCCGACGCCGAGGCGCGTCGCGTCGACGTCGCGACCTCGCGGTAGCAACCGCGGCCGGGCATGTTCTCGCGCTTCTTCATCGAGCGGCCGATCTTCGCGGCCGTCGTCTCGATCATCATCGTGCTGGCCGGCGGCGTCGCGATGTTCGTGCTGCCGGTGCAGCAGTACCCGTCGATCACGCCGGTCCAGGTGACGGTGTCCGCGACCTACCCCGGCGCGGACTCGCGCACGGTCGCCGACTCGGTGGCCGCCCCGATCGAGGCGCAGATCAACGGCGTCGACAACATGCTCTACATGACGTCGACGTCGAATTCGAACGGCCAGCTGCAGCTCACCGTCTACTTCTCGCTCGACGCCGATCCCGACATCTCGCAGGTGCAGGTCCAGAACCGCGTGAACCTCGCGCTGCCGCAGCTGCCCTCGGCCGTGACCCAGCTGGGCGTGTCGGTGCAGAAGCGCTCGTCGTCGATCATGATGCTGGTCGCCGTCTTCGCGAAAGGCGAGCGCTACTCGCCCGACTACATCGCGAACTACGCGAACGTCTACGTGCTCGACGCGCTGAAGCGCGTGGAGGGCGCCGGGCAGGCGCAGATCATGGGCGTGCCCGACCAGGCGATGCGGATCTGGATGAATCCCGACCGCATGGCGTCGCTCGGCATCACGACGAGCGACATCGCGAACGCGGTGAACTCGCAGAACCAGCTGTTCGGCGCGGGCCAGATCGGCCAGTGGCCCGCGCCTGGACCCGTCGAGCTCACGTTCCCGGTCGTCACGCAGCCGCCGTTCACCGCGCCGCGCCAGTACGAGGGGATGATCCTCCGCGCGAGCCAGGACGGGAGCGCGATCGTGCGCCTGGGCGACGTCGCCCGGGCCGAGGTGGGGCTGCGCCAGTACATCGTCGAGAGCAAGCTCAACGGCGTGCCCGCGACGTTCATCGCGGTCTACCAGCAGCCCGGCACGAACGGGCTCACGGTGTCGAAAGCGGTCCGCGACGCGCTCGCGGGGATGAAGGCGCAGTTTCCGGAAGGGCTCGATTACGTCGTCGCGCTCGACACCAACGACTTCGTCCGCCTGTCGATCGAGGAGGTCATCAAGACGCTCTTCGAGGCGGTCGCGCTCGTCGTGCTGGTCGTCTACCTGTTCCTGCAGAGCTTCCGCACGACGCTCATCTGCACGGTCGCGATCGCCGTGGCGCTGGTCGCGACGTTCGCGGGGCTGCTCGCGTTCGGGTTCTCGATCAACCTGCTCACGCTGTTCGGCCTGATCCTCGCGATCGGGATGGTCGTCGACGACGCGATCGTCGTCGTCGAGAACGTCGAGCGCAACATGGCGCAGCATCACCTGCCGCCGAAGGAGGCGACGATCCGGTCGATGGACGAGATCGCGAGCTCGCTCGTCGCCGTCGTCCTGGTGATGGTTTCGGTGTTCGTGCCCGCCGCGTTCCTGCCCGGCACGACCGGCCAGCTCTACAAGCAGTTCGCGATCACGATCGCGATCTCCGTCACGGTCTCGGGCTTCGTCGCCCTGACGCTCACGCCCGCGATGTGCGCGCTGCTGCTCCGGCACAACCCGCCGCCGCAGCGGGGCTTCTTCGCGTGGTTCAACCGCCAGGTCGAC
>CALDKM010000242.1:0-13411 GCA_937898875.1 uncultured Pseudomonadota bacterium
TCGCGCTGCCGGCGCGTCCGTGGGGGCTGCCCGCTGCGCGCGGGGCGCGGGCACGGCTCGTGCATGTGCTCCACGTTCATCCATTCCCCTCGATCCGGACCATGACCCGCCGCTTCCCGACACCAGCGTTGGCCCTTCTCGTCGCCCTGGTCCTTCCCCTGGTCGCCGGATGCGGCAAGAATCCGGAGGCCGTCACGGTCAAGCTCGAGAACGCCAAGCTCGTCATCGCCAACGATTCGGGCTCGGACGTCTACTATTTCCTGACCGGCTATCCGGGCGTGGCGTGGATCCCGGCGAGCCTGCCCAACATCCGGATCAGGCCGGGGGCGAAGATCACGCGCGCCATCGACGCGGACGATGCGGACCTGCGCAAGGACGGGTTCGTCGTCAACTGGTGGCACGAGGGCGAGAAGTACGAGAAGACGGACATCCGCGGCGCGGACCGCGTGCGAAAGGTGCGCATCACGCCGGAGCAGCTTGCCGCCTCGCTGCCGCCGCTCCCGGACCCGGCCGCCGTCAAGGCGACCGCCGGGGAACTGCTCGAGGCGTGCAAGGAGCGCGTGCTGCTGGAGGCGTGGGCGTCCAGGCGGGCACGTGGCACCGAGCCGTCGGAAACGCCACCCCCCTTCGGCAACGAGCCCGTGCCGTCGGGATGCCGGGACATCCTGCGCGACTGCACGATGCTCAAGACCTGCGACGCCAACCTCGTCGCGCAGCGGGATGCGCGCGATGCGGCGCGCGCGAAGATCGGCTTCCAGCCGGCCGATTACGTGAAGAACGCCCCCGTCGTGGATCCCGACGCGACCGTTCCGGGCGCGCGATCCGCGTCGGCGTCCCTTCCGGGCGAGGTCCCGGTCACCCAGCAGCTTCTCTCGGCATGCCGGGAGCGCACGCTCCTCGATTCCTGGGACAGGACGGCGGCTCGCCGGCCGGACCAGAAGCTCGAGCCGCCGGACTTCTCGGGCGCGAGCATCCCGTGGGGTTGCCGCGACCTCGCGCGCGACTGCGAGGCGCAGAAGACCTGCCAGACCGTCCTCGAGGACCAGAAGCGGCAGCTCGGCGAGATCCGGGCGCGCATGCGGTCGTAGGCGTCGTTCCACGACTCGCGGGCCGACGGGCGCCCCCGGGAGCCGTTCCGCGCGTCCGTCCGGTTAAGATGGGTGCCGCGTCTTCCGGACGCGCCGGGGAGTGCGATGGCGAACGACGACCGCAACGTGCTGGGCGGCATGCTCGAGACCTGCTCGATGTCGCCGCGCACCGGGTTCTACCGCGACGGCTGCTGCAACACGGGCCCCGAGGACCTCGGGCTGCACGTCGTGTGCACGCGCGTGACGCGCGAATTCCTCGCGTTCGCGCGGCGACAGGGCAACGACCTCGTCACGCCGGCGCCCGAATACGGCTTTCCCGGATTGAAGCCCGGCGACCGATGGTGCGTGTGCGCGGCGACGTGGCGCCAGGCCTACGAAGCGGGGGTCGCATCGCCCGTCGTGCTCGCGGCCACGCACGAGGAGACGCTCGCGGTGATTCCGCTCGACGTGCTGAAGGAACTCGCGGTCGACGCGTGAGGCGCGGCCGCAACGCCGGGCGCGCCGCACGCCGCGGGTCAGAGCGTGCCGAGGCGCCAGGCGCGGAACGGCGTGGCCAGCATGCCCGCGACGCCTTGCCAGCGCGCGTCGGCGAGCCGCTCGAGCCCGTAGACGGGCGTGCGATCGTAATCGGGCGGCGTCCACGTTCCGAACAGCCGGTCCCAGAAGCTGAACATCTGGCCGTAGTTCGAGTCGGTCTCGGCCCGCGCGGGCGAGTGATGCATCCGGTGGACGCCGGGCGTGACGAGCACCTTCGCGAGCACCTGATCGAGCTGGCGCGGCGTCGCGACATTCGCGTGCTGGTAGAGCGTGAGGGGGGCGAACGCGAGCCCGCGCAGCAGCACGATCCAGCCCGGCAGCCCGACGAGCGCCAGCAGCGCGACCTGCCAGGCCAGGCTCACGATGATCCCCAGCGGGTGATGGCGCAGCGTCGTCGTGACGTCGACGTGCGGATCGGAGTGGTGCACCGCGTGCAGCATCCAGAGCGGACGCACGCGGTGCGACAGCCAGTGCAGCGTCCAATCGGCGAGGTCGAGCGCCAGCAGTCCGACGACGAGCTGTGCCCAGACCGGCCATCCCGCGAGCGTGACCCACGCGTCGACGGGCTCGTACGGGAAGCGGACCCGGACCCAGGGGACCAGCCACAGCTCGACGAGCACGAACCCGGCGAGCCAGACGCCGGCGTTGACCGCCATGTGCCGCACACGCGCCGGTTCGTCCGCGAACGCGGCGTGCGGTCGAAAGGCTTCCGCGACCGCGAATGCCGCGAGGCCGAACGCCAGGACCGCCGACAGGTGCCGACCGAGCGCCTCGATAAGCGCGGCCACGCCCACGGGCGCTTCAGCGCCGGTTGCGCCGCTTTACCGCCCAGCTCGCGACGCCGCCGACGACGATGGCCAGCAGCATCAAGCCTGCCTCATCGAGGGCCGGCACGGGCTGCGCGATCCTGAGCACGGGAGCGGGTCCTGCCCACGCCGCCGCGGTCGCCGACGCCATCAGCATTGCCAGAAGAGTCTTCATCGGCCGCCTCCCGTTTCCCGCGAAGTACTGCGCCCGCGGCAGGTCCGCCCCTGCGTCGGGCACGACGATGGAGCCGTCACTTGCGACGGTTCCGCTTGACCACCCAGCCCGCCACGCCGCCGACGACGACGGCGAGCAACAACACGCCGGCCTCGTCGAGCGCAGGGACGGGCGTCGCCCCCTTGAGGATGGACACCCCTCCCGCCCACGCCGGCAGGGACGCCGACGCCAACAATGCTGCGAGCAGAGATTTCATCGGTCGCCTCGGTTCTCGAGTGGGGAGCTGCGCCGGTGGAAAGCCCGTTCCGCGGGCCGGTCTGACGATCGTGACGTTAATTGCGGCGCCGGCGCTTGAGCGCCCAACCCGCCACACCGCCGACGGCGACCGCGAGGATCGTGATCGCCGCGTCGTCGAGCAACGGCACTGCGAATGCGGACTTGAGGGCAACGGTGCCCGCCCATGCCGCCTGTGATGCCAGTGCGAGACCTGCAAGCAGGAATGACTTCATCGTGTCACCTCTCGTCGTGGCGTGCAGCTGCCGGGGATTTGCCCCGTCGCAGCTCGGCTGGTGCGCGTGATCCTAGTCCATTGCCCCGTGCATGGAAAGCGCCGCATTGCGGGAAGGGCAGTGGCGGCGCCCCGGACACTGCGCATGCGGCCTCTTGCCCGGGGGGCGCGCGCGGCGTACCGTCGCTCGCCACCGTTCCTCCGCGCTCCCGACCCTGCGCATTCACGATGCCCGAGCCCCTCGACCTGCGCTCCCTGATCCGGACCGTCCCCGACTTCCCGAAGCCGGGCGTCCAGTTCCGCGACATCACGACGCTGCTCAAGGACGCCGCGGGGTTCCGCGCGGTCGTCGAGCGCCTCGCCCATGCGTTCGGTGGCAGGCCGATCGACAAGGTCGCGGGCATCGAGTCGCGCGGTTTCATCGTCGGCGCCGCGCTCGCGAGCGAGTTGCGTGCCGGCTTCGTTCCGATCCGGAAGGCCGGCAAGCTCCCGGCCGAGAATTTCGGACAGGACTACCAGCTCGAGTACGGGACCGATCGCCTCGAGATCCATCGCGACGCGGTCGCGCGCGGCGAGCGCGTGCTGCTCGTCGACGACCTGATCGCGACCGGCGGCACGGCGGAGGCCGCGCTCAAGCTGATCGCGATGGGCGGCGGCGAGGTCGTCGGCTGCGCGTTCGTGATCGACCTTCCGGATCTCGGCGGGCGCGCGAGACTGGCGCGGCTGGGCTATCCGGTCACCGCGCTGTGCGCGTTCGGCGGGCACTGAGGCGGGCCGGCGCTGGTTCAGTCCGCGAGGTTGTCGGCCACCAGCTCGAGCAGGCTCTCGACCGGCTTGTCCCACTTCGCGATCCTGGCGCCGGTCTCGAGCGTGATGCGGCACTGGCCGCAGCTGGTGACGAAGCGCTTCGCTCCCGTGGCGTCGACCTGCTGCCTCTTCATCTCGAACACCCTGGCGCGCAGCGGCGCCGCACGCTGATTGGAGACCACGCCTCCGCCGCCACCGCAGCAGAAGCCGGTGAGTCCGTGGTCCTCGAGCTCGACCAGCGTGAAGCCGAGCGCCGCAAGGACGCGGCGCGCCGCCGCTTCGAGTCCTCCGCGGCGCACGATCTGGCAGGGGTCGTGGAACGTCGCGCTCTCGCCGATCGGCTCCACCCGGATGCGGCCGGCGGCGATCATCTCGTCCAGGAACTCGGTCATGTGGATGATGCGGACCGGCAATTCCCGGCCGTACCACCTGGCGGCTTCCCAGCGCGCCGCACCGTAGGCGTGGCCGCATTCGGGCAGCAGCACGGTCTTCGCGCCGATCTTCACCGCGGTGTCGACGAGCGAGCGCGTGAGCTTCTCCTGCAGCTCCAGGTCGCCGTTGTTGAAGCCGATGTTGGAGGCGTCGAACCCGCCCTGGTGCATCGTCCAGCGCTCGCCGGTCCGGTTCAGGATCTTCGCCGCGGCGGCCATCGCCCTGGTGTGCTCGGAAAGCTCGGCCGGCGCCGCGGTGACGAGGATGTCGGCGCTCGCGAGGTCGCACGGGATCGGCACGCCGTGCTGCTTCGACACTTCGTCGAGGATGTCGGGGAGGTCCTCGCCGGGCGTCGCGGGGCTGCCCCACTGGCGGGCGGCGCGGTCCATCAGCGCGAGGCGCTCCGGCACGAGTCCGGCCACGAACATGCCGTGGCGCGCCTCCTTCACCAGTTCCGCGATGTCGATGCCCATCGGGCAGACCAGCGTGCAGCGGCCGCACATCGTGCAGGAGTCGTAGAGCAGCTCCTGCCACTGCTCCAGGTCGCCGATGGTGGGCTTGCGGACCAGCCCCAGCTTGCGCACGAGCGGCGCCAGGGGGCTCGCCTCGCGGAAGTAGGCGCGGCGGAAGGGCTCGAGCTTGTGGATCGGCGTGTACCTGGGGTCGCCCGTCGTCCGGTAGAAATGGCAGGCCTCGGCGCACAGGCCGCATTTCACGCACGACTCCAGATGCACGGCCGCCGTGATGCCGAACTCGGACACGAACGTGCGCATCGCGGCGTCGACGCGCGCCTCGTCGCTCTGGTCGCCCTGCCGGTCGAACGCGGGCTTGGCGGTGGCGGTCGTGTTCATACCCTGACCCCCCGATGGCTGAATCGCATGCCGGTGGCCCCGCGCGAGAACACGAAGAAGAACGCGTGCATCAGCTTGCCGAACGGAAACCAGACGAGCAGCAGCTCGAGCGTGAGCAGGTGCACCGCCAGCGGGCCCTCGTAGAGCACGCGCTCGCGCGCGAGGATCCTGGCCGACGGCTCGATCGAGAGCGCCATGCCGGTGAGGACCGGAAGGAAGGTGATGGTCCAGGTGATCCAGTCGTCCGCGGTCGAGATTGTCCTGCGCACCGGGCTGGTGAGACGGATCGCCCCGGCGAGCACCAGCGAGACGATGGTCACCGCGGCGGCGACGTACATCACCGCGTCGGGGAGGGCGGGCCAGGAGAGGCCGGTCACGCGGCGGATGAACGCGATGTGCGGCGCGTAGCCGAAGAAGATCAGCGCGAGCCCCACGTGGAACGCGTAGCCGTTCAGCGTGATGAAGTGCGTGGACGGTGCGAACGCGGATCTCGGCCACATCGCGCGCACGTTCGCGTGCCACGCGGCTGCGAGCGCCGACGGGGCGCCTTCGCGCGCAGGCGACAGGTCGGGGCGGCGGGGCAGCCTGAGCACGCCCACTAGGCGCCACAGCACGCCGATCACGAAAACCGCCAGGGCGAACGCAAGTGCCGGGCCGCGCGCGAACTCGAGCAATGTCATGCTGCGCCCTCCGGGGCTCGAAGCAACGGTCACACGCTAGTCTCCCCGGCCGAGGAAGCGTTTGACGTACCTCAACGCCCCGGCATGGGCGCCGACCCGTGCAGGCGCGGGCGCGCCCCCCCCTGGCGCCGGCGGATGGGGTCGTGCGGTGGGACGCAGGGGAGGGAAGTCGTTGTGCGGGATGCCGGTCGACGCGTGTCCGGACGCCCGCCGGGGGCTCCCGGGGGACGGCAATGCCATCGATCCGTCCCCGGCGCGGCCGGATTGTGGCTATGATGGCCAGCCCACGCCCCGATCCTGCCCGATGGCCGCCCTGCGATTGCTCTTCGCGCTAGCGCTTGCCGCAGCCTCGGGTGCCGCCGCGGCGTCCGCGTGCCCGCCGCACGCCTTCACGGCGCTTTCCGACGTGCGCCTCTCCGGCGACACGGTGCTGATCGTCACGCATGCGACGGCGTTCCACGATGCCCGCTACGCGACCAAGCACGGCGTCGACGCGGCCGTCCGCTTCGCGAAGGCGCATCGCATCCCGGTCGTCTACCTGCAGGACGACGAGTCGCCCGAGCTCTATTTCGCGGACGACTGCCGGCCCGACTACTGGGTGCGTTCGCGGGACGGCGAGGTCGCGTTCGACATCCCCGCCACGCAGGTGCTCGTCGCGGGAGGCCACCTCGAGCTGTGCCTGTCGAAGACGCTGCACGACGTGCTCGAGCGCTGGGCCGCGCAGCCGCCGCGCAACCGGGCCCTCGTCTACCTGATGGACGCGATCTACTCGAACGGCAGGTTCGTCGAGCAGGACGACCCCTACTACGCCGACCTCCAGCGCTTCATGGGCATCGTGACCTACGGGCGCCCGGGCGGCGAGACCTGGCCGAAGCTGAGCCTGCTCGAGACGATGGGCGTCATCGGACGGCTGCAGCGAGAGCAGGAGTACCTGCGCCGCATCCTTCCCCACTGGGAGCGCACGATGCCCGAGAACGTCCGCGTCAAGGTCCACCTGAACGGGACGAAGAAGGAAGTGCTGCGCGCGGGCACCGGCGCGCGTCCGCCGACGCTGCTGTTCCAGTTCATGGATTCGGCCGAGCAGCTCGAGCAGTCGCCGTTCGCGGCGCACTGATCCGCGAGCCGCCCGGCGGCAAGCGGGCACCTGCCTCGCACGGAGCATCATCCGGAGGAACGACGATGAAGACGACCCTCTCCGTCCGCGCCGCGGCGCTGGCGCTCGTGGCCTGCTGCGCGACGGTCGTCGCCGCGCAGAACGTCCGCATCACGCCGCTCGGTTCGCACGCGGGCGAGTTGTGCTCGCGCGACCGCGCGACGATCTTCGAGGACCCGACCGGCGTGCGCATCCTCTACGACGCCGGGCATTCGGTGACTGGCGGCGACGACCCGCGGCTCGGCACGGTGCACGTCGTACTGCTGAGCCACGCCCATGGCGACCACATCGGCGACCAGAAGCTCAAGGCGCTGGAGGCGGGCACCTGCGACAGTCCGGACATGGTGTCGGCCGCGCCGCACTCGACGACCGCCGAGGTCGCCGCGGCGAAGAATGCCGCGGTGGTCATGACGGTGCCGATGGCGAGCTTCATCGGCCGCAAGATCGAGAACATCAGGGGAAGGCCGACCGCCAACTGCCCGCAGGCGGGTGACGATCTCGTCGCGCCGTTCGCGGCACCGTGCCTCGCGTCCGCGCAACTCGGGGGGACGCGGCCCGTGAAGATGGCCAACGCGTCGCGCGCGGTCGAGATCACCCTCGTGACCGCCGCGCACGACAGCACGGTGCCGAGGAGCCTGCTGACCGATCCGGAACGCAAGAACCTCGAGGCGGACAACGCGAGCCTGGTGCTCGGGCCATCGAGTGGCTACGTGATCCGGTTCACCAACGGCCTCGTCGTCTACCTGTCCGGCGACACCGGGCTGCACGCCGACATGAAGACGATCGTCGCCGAGTACCACCGCGCGAACCTGATGGTGCTGAACCTCGGCCCCAGCGCGGTCACCTCCTACGCGGGCGCCTACGCGGCGAACGAGCTAGTGCGTCCGGCGTCGGTGATCGCCTCGCACGTCAACGAAGGCGCGACGACGGGAGGCAAGCTGCGGCCGGCCTCCCGGACGGCGGCGTTCGTCGGGCTCGTCAAGGGCCGTCCCGTCCACCCGGCGCTGTCCGGCAGGACGATGGAGTTCGACGGGGAGGGCAGGTGCGTGGCGGGTTGCGCGCAGCCGTGATCCCTCGGCGGCTCTCCCTGCCGAACCGCCGGTCGCCGGATGCGATAAGCTCTCGCGCTCGAACGGCTGCGGCACCGCCGCATCCCGCCGACGACCCAAGGAGAGAACCGTGACGATCTCGATGTACCAGGTGAGCATTCCGCGTTTCGTGCACATGCTGAACAACCTCGCGGCGATCCTCGACAAGGCGCAGGCGTACGCGGAGGCGAAGAAGATCGACGCGACGACGCTACCCTCGTCGCGCCTCTATCCCGACATGCTGCCGCTGACGAGCCAGGTCCGGATCGCGTGCGACACGGCGAAGCGCGCCGCGGCGATGCTCGCGGGCGTCGACAATCCGGCGTACGAGGACAACGAGACGACGATCCCCGAGCTCAAGGCGCGCGTCGAGAAGACGATCGCATTCCTCCACACGATCAAGGCGAGCCAGATCGACGGGACCGAGGGCAGGGACCTGGTCGTCAAGGTCGGCGGCAAGGACACGCCGTTCAAGGGGATGCAGTTCCTGCTCGCGCGCGCGATCCCGAACTTCTATTTCCACGTGACGACCGCGTACGACATCCTGCGGCACAACGGACTGGACGTCGGGAAGAAGGACTTCCTGGGCAATACGACGGCGGGCTGAGTGCGTTCGAGGCGGCGCGTGCCGCCTCGCCACGGTCAGGGAAACGGCGCGCACCAGGCCATGGCATCGGGTCCTTAGCCTTCGGCCACACGGGCGTGCGCATGGCTGAAGGGGGGAGAGCCGCAACAGATCCCTGGCAGCAATACTCCTGCGCCAATGCCGTAGGGGTCGGCCTTGCCGATCCGGTTCGCGGGTGTCTCGACGAACACCCTCTCGGTATTGCGGCCCTGACCCCGAAATTCAGCCATCGCCCGACGATCCTCGACGCGAACGCCATTGCCGGCGTCGCGCGCGACCTCGGCGGGTGCGTGTCGGTGAAGCTCAAGTCGCGCATCGAGCGCCTGACGGTGAGCGAGGCGCACGAGCATATGCTGTTTCGCAAGATGTGACGCGCACCTCGCGAACCCGGGTTCGCCGGCGCCATGTCGCGCGTAGGTTCCGTCTCGGCGTTCGTTCAGCGACAGGAAGGCTTCCTGCGCAAGGCCACCGCGGCGCCGGCTGCGCACAAGAGCGCGATCGCGGCGAGCCCGGCGTGGGTGATCGCGGGAACCGGAACCGATGCGACGGCCGGCGGAGGCGCCCCCGCGCAGGCCACGAAGTACTGGTTGCCGGCGAAGCCCGTGAAGTCGATCGCGCCCTCGCCGGTGAAGTTGCCGCTTCCGTCTCCTCCCAGATTGCCCTGCGGCGCGGCGACGCCGCCGAGAAACTGGTTGGACCAGTAGTCGTGGTTGCCGTTGTTGATGCCGACCATGACCCGGATCGGATGGATGCCGTCGTAGCCCAGGTCGGAAAGGGCGATGCCGAGCTCGAGGCCCGTCGTGACGGCCAGCGCCGCCGCCTGGTTCGCCGCGCCCGTCGAGCCGCCGATGCCGGCGACGTTGCTGTTGTCGAAGCCGACGAGGATCGCCGATCCGTTGACGCCCGTGCCGGTGCTGCCGATGCCGCTGTCGCCGCCACCCGACATGATGTCGAAGTAGCCGCTCGCGGTCTGCGCGCCGAGATCGGCGAACTGGACGTCGAACGTGGGATTGGCCACGGCGGTGCCGCGCCGGACGTCCAGGTGGTAGTCGGCCGTGAAGCCGGCGTCGAACGCGAGGCCGTCCATGTTCTGGGCATTGTCGTTGCCCGAGCTGTCGAACACCGACTGCCCGCCCGCTTTCGAGTCGATGAAGATCTCGATCCGGTTGAAGTTGGCCTCGAGATTGCCGGTGATCATCAGCGACAGTCGGCCGTCCACGCAACTCGCGTAGGCGGCGTTCAGCTCGTTGTCGTTGTCGCCGAACTGGGTCTCGACGGTCTGGACGGCCCTGGCGGCGCCGTATTCGGCGTCACGGACGCCGTCGATGGTCGGCAGCGCCCATGCCGGCACGGCGGCCAGCAGCGCGACGAGGGAACACGTGGTGATCCGAGGATGTCGCATGCTGGCCCTCGCTCGAGGTTCCGATCGCGGGAAAGTATCGCCGCATCGCCGGCGAATGCCAAGTACCCGCACGCGGGAAGCCGGCCCGTGGCGTACCGGGCGGTCGAGGTCAGTCGTCGAACCTGCGCCGGGCGGCCTTGACCTGCCCGCGTTTCACCTTGCTGTCGACGCGCCTGCGCTGCGAGCCCATGGTGGGCCGGGTGGGTTTGCGTACGCGCGGGACGTGCGCGGCCGCATCGACCATTTCTTGCAGGCGGGCCATCGCGTCGGCGAGGTTGCGCTCCTGCGTGCGGTGGCGCTGCGCCTTGATCACCACGACGCCGGCCGGCGTGATGCGCTGGTCGCCGCTCGCGAGCAGGCGCGCCTTGACGGCCTCCGGCAGCGACGACGTGCGCACGTCGAATCGCAGATGGATCGCGGAGGCGACCTTGTTGACGTTCTGCCCGCCCGCGCCTTGCGCGCGTATGGCGGTCCAGCTGACGTCGTCTTGCGAGATCGCGGGCGTGGGGGAGGGCATGGCGTGGGGGGCAGAACGGCCATTATCGCGAAAAAGCTCATAGGGAGTCAGAGCCGCAACAATGACCGCGCAACAGTCCGCAGCCGCCATTGCCGTGGTGTCCGGCCATGCCGATCCGATCCGATCCGGTCCGGTCCGCGTGCGCGTCGGCGAACGCCGTCCCGATTATTGCGGCTCTGACCCCGATTCGCTCGATTCGCTGCTGGAGCAGGGCGGCCGCTGCGCCGAGCGACTCGAAACGCAGGCGGCGGGGTATCGGTAGCCCTTGTTGACGACTGTCAATTCGCGCCGGAACGGCGGGTCCACACTGGCGGTTCGCAGAGGGCGCGGGCAAATGCGCTGCGCCGAGTCGGAGGAACTGGATGCGCCCCGCGCTGATACGCAAGTCGGTCCCGGACCTGCGGCCGGCCCCCAACCTCGCCGACTACGACTCGACGCGGAAGACCTTTTCGTGGGACGCGGTGCGCAACGAGCTCCCCGGCTTCCCGGGCGGCGGCATCAACATCGGCGTCGCGGGGGTCGATCGCCACCTGTCGACGCCGGTGCGCGACCACATCGCGTTCCGGTTCGTCGGGCGCACCGGCGCGCGTCGCGACTTCACGTACGCCGAGCTCGGACGCCACACCAACCGCTTCGGCAACGTGCTGCGCGGAATTGGCGTCGGCAAGGGCGACCGCCTGTTCATCCTGGCGGGTCGAATCCCCGAGCTCTACGTCTCGGCGCTCGGCGCGCTCAAGAACGGCACGGTCGTCTCGCCGCTGTTCTCGGCGTTCGGTCCCGAGCCGATCCGAACGCGACTCGCGCTCGGCGAGGGTAGCGTGCTCGTCACGACCGAGACGCTCTACCGGCGCAAGGTCGCGCCGATCGTCGGCGATCTGCCCGGGCTCAGGCACGTGCTGCTCGTCGGCGACGATGGGGCTGCCACGCAGGTGCCGGGCACGCTCGACCTCGCGACGCTGATGGCGCAAGCCTCCGATGCGTTCGAGCCGGAACGCACGTCGCCCGACGACATGGCGCTGCTGCATTTCACGAGCGGAACGACGGGCACCCCGAAGGGCGCGGTCCACGTCCACGGCGCCGCCTACACGCACTTCGCGACCGGGCGCTACGCACTCGACCTGCACCCGGACGACGTGTTCTGGTGCACGGCCGATCCCGGCTGGGTGACCGGCACCTCGTACGGCATCGTCGCGCCGCTCCTGCACGGCGTCACGAGTCTCGTCGACGAAGCGGATTTCGACGCCGACCGCTGGTACCGGCTGCTGCAGGACGAGGGCGTGAGCGTCTGGTACACGGCGCCCACCGCGATCCGCATGCTGATGAAGGCAGGCACCGATCTGGCGCGCAGGTACCGCTACCCGCGGCTGCGCTTCGTCGCGAGCGTCGGCGAGCCCCTCAACCCGGAGGGCGTCTGGTGGGGACAGGAGGCGCTCGGGCTCCCGATCCACGACAACTGGTGGCAGACCGAGACCGGCGGAATCATGGTCTCGAACTTCCCCGCGCTCGACATCAAGCCGGGCTCGATGGGGAAGCCCCTGCCCGGCGTGGACGCGTCGATCGTGCGCCGGCGCGAGGACGGGACGTGCGAGGAGATCCGCGATCCCGGCGTCGAGGGAGAGCTCGCGCTGAGCGCCGGGTGGCCGTCGATGTTCCGCGGCTACCTCGGCCAGGAGGAGAGGTACCGCAAGTGCTTCTCGGGCGACTGGTACCTGTCCGGCGACCTCGCGAAGCGCGACGCCGACGGCTACTATTGGTTCGTCGGCCGGGCCGACGACGTCATCAAGTCCGCGGGCCACCTGATCGGGCCGTTCGAGGTCGAGAGCGCGTTGATGGAGCATCCGGCCGTCGCCGAGGCCGGAGTGATCGGCAAGCCCGATCCGGTGGTCGGCGAAACGGTGAAGGCTTTCGTGTCGCTGAAGGCGGGATTCGCGCCGAGCGAGGCGCTGCAGATGGACCTGCTGGGCCACGCGCGCAAGCGGCTGGGCGCCGCCGTCGCGCCGAAGGAGATCGCGTTCCTGCCGACGCTGCCGCGCACGCGGAGCGGCAAGATCATGCGCAGGCTGCTGAAGGCGCGCGAGCTGGGACTGCCCGAGGGCGACCTGTCGACGCTGGAGGCGGGGGCGGAAGCGCCGGGCCGCGAGGGGACACGATGAGCGGAGGTGTCCGGAAGCCGGTCACGGCGAGCACGGAGCTCGCGCTCGGGATGCTGCGAGACATGGTGCGCATTCGCCGCTTCGAGGAGCGCTGCGCGGACCTCTACGGCCGGCAGAAGATCCGCGGCTTCCTGCACCTCTACATCGGCGAGGAGGCGGTCGCGGCCGGCGCGATGCGCGCGCTCGGCCCGGACGACGCGATCGTCGCGACGTACCGCGAGCACGGTCACGCGCTGGTGCGCGGCGTCCCGGCGACCGCGATCATGGCCGAGATGTACGGCAGGCAGGAGGGCTGCTCGCGCGGGCGTGGCGGCTCGATGCACATCTTCGACGCGTCGCGGCGGCTCTACGGCGGCAACGCGATCGTCGGCGGCGGGCTGCCGATCGCCGTCGGCCTCGCGCTCGCCGACAAGCTTCGGGGGAAGGCGCGCGTCAATGCCGTGTTCTTCGGCGAGGGCGCGATGGCGGAAGGCGCGTTCCACGAGTCGATGAACCTGGCGGCGCTGTGGCGCCTGCCCGTGGCGTTCTTCTGCGAGAACAATCTCTACGCGATGGGCACCGCGCTCGAGCGCTCGGAATCGCAGACCGA
>CALDKM010000243.1:0-13378 GCA_937898875.1 uncultured Pseudomonadota bacterium
GCGACCCGCGCAGCATGCACGTGCGCATCCACACGCACACGTCGGGCGCGGTGCTCACCGCGCAGCAGCCGCTCAACAACCTGATCCGGACCACGCTTCACGCCTTCGGCGCCGCACTCGCGGGAGTACAGGCGATGGAGGTCAGCACGTTCGACGAGGCGCTCGCGATTCCCACCGAGCACTCGGCGACGATGGCGCTGCGCATCCAGCAGATCATCCAGGAGGAGAGCGGCCTGACGCGCGTCGCGGATCCGCTGGGCGGCTCCTATTACGTCGAGGCACTCACGAACCAGATCGAGGCGGCCGCGCTGAAGATCTTCGACGAGGTCGAGAAGCGCGGCGGCTACCACAAGTGCCACGACTACGTCCGGGCGCAGATCGAGGCGAGCGCGCTGCGCTGGCGCGATCAGGTGGACGCGAAGGAGCGCATCCTGGTCGGCGTCAACAAGCACGTGTCCGACGAGATGCAGGAAGTCGAGGTGTTCAAGGTGAACCCCGAGTCCGAACGCATCGCTGTCGAGCGCGTGAAGGCGCTCCGCGCCGGCCGCGACCGCGCGAAGTGGGAGGCGGCGATGGCCGAGGTGCACCGGGCGACCGAGCGTTTCAAGGCCGGCGAAGTCGGCGGGCTGATCCCGGCGATGGTCGAGGCTTCCGACGCCGACGCGACGACCGGAGAGCTCATGGGGGTGCTCAAGCAGCACCTCGGCTGGGCGCCGCCGCACTGAAGGACGCACCGACATCGAACACCGCGGCGCCCGATCGCGCCGCCAACCCAGGCATCGGAGAACCGACGATGGACCAGCGCAAGATTCGCGTCCTGCTAGGCAAGGGAACGATGGACGCCCACGACCGCGGCGTCCGCTACCTCGCAACCAAGCTGCGCGAGGCCGGCATGGAGGTCATCTTCATGAACTTCCTGGAGCCGAGGGACGTCCTCGACGCGGCGATCCAGGAGGACGTCGACGTCGTCGGCATCTCGAGCTCGGTCGAGGGGCACATCCCGGTCGCGCGGGAGCTCACGAGCAGGCTCAGGGAAAACGGCAAGGCGGACGTGCTCGTCGTATTCGGCGGCGTGATCCCCGAGCGCGACTTCGAGGTCATGCGCGCGATGGGCGTCAAGGGGATCTTCGGTCCCGGCTCGTCCGCGGACTCGGTGGTCGAGTTCGTCCGGGCGAACGTCCGGCCGCACCGCGTGCCGGCCGTATGACCGGCGGCGCGTCGGCCGCGGCGACGAAGGGGCGTGGGGGCGCCGTCGGGGAGGCGCCGATCGTCGTCACGGCCTCGGGCGGCGTGCTCGAGATCGAGATGCGCCGGCCGGCCAAGAAGAACGCCCTGACCGTCGCGATGTACGAGGGGCTGACCTCGGCGCTCGCGGAGGCGGACCGGCGGGCCGACGTTCGCGTCGTGCTGCTGCGCGGCCAGCCGGACGTGTACACGAGCGGCAACGACCTCCAGGATTTCCTGCAGCAGCCCGCGCTCGACGACGCCCATCCGGCGTTTCGCTTCGTGCGCACGATAAGCGCGGTCTCCAAGCCGATCGTGGCCGCGGTGAACGGCGCGTGCATCGGCGTCGGGGCGACGATGCTCCTGCATTGCGATCTCGTGTACGCCGGGCAGAGTGCGGTGTTCGCGCTTCCTTTCGTGAATCTCGGCCTCTGTCCGGAAGCAGGGTCCAGCCTCCTTCTCCCGCTCATGGTCGGACACGCGCGTGCGGCCGAGCTCCTGCTGCTGGGCGAGCCTTTCGACGCACAGACGGCGGCGGCGTGCGGGATCGTCGGCAAGGTATTGCCTGACGCCGAGGTGATCGAGCACGCGCGTGGGCAGGCGCGAAAGCTGGCGGCGAAGCCACCCGCCGCCGTTCGCACGTCCAAGGCGCTGATGCGGCGCGCGTTTCGTTCGGAAATCGAGGAGGCGATCAGCGTCGAGTCGGCGCAGTTTCGAGAACGCCTGGAGTCCGCGGAAGCCAGGGAGGCGTTCGCGGCGTTCCTCGAGAAGCGCAAGGCGGACTTCTCCCGTTTCAGCTGACCCGATTCGCGTGATCGACGAGCGCCCGAGGATGGGATTCATGCCATGAGCCGTGGCGGTCCGACAAGTGCCGCGAACGATCGCGATGGAGCCCGTTCGTCCCCTCCGCGGGCCGTACGCGGCGCCGGTCGCCCATGACGGCCGGCCTCGACACGCTTCCCGGGCTGCTGCTGCGCCAGGTCGAGTTGCGCGGAGGCGAGCCGGCCGTGCGCGAGAAGGACCTGGGCATCTGGCAGACCTGGACCTGGCGGGAGGTCGCCGACGAAGTGCGCGCGATCGCTTGCGGGCTTGCGGCGCAGGGCTTCCGGCGCGGCATGCACCTCGCACTCGTCGGCGACAACCGGCCAAGGCTCTACTTCGCGATGGCGGCCGCGCAGGCGCTCGGGGGCGTCCCGGTTCCGATGTACCAGGATGCGCCGGCCGGCGAGTTCGTCTACGTCCTCAAGGACGCCGAGATCGTCTACGCGGTCGTCGAGGACCAGGAACAGGTGGACAAGCTCATCGAAGCCGCCCCCGAGGTCGGTACGCTCAAGCACATCTATTTCGACGATCCGCGCGGGCTCCGAAACTACGAGGGCATCGTCTCCCTCGACGAGCTTCAGCGCATCGGCCGCGAGTTCGACGCGAAGCATCCCCGGTTCGTCGAGGAAGAAATCGCGAAGGGACGTTCGGACGACGTCGCGATCATCCTCTACACGTCGGGCACCACGGGAAAGCCGAAGGGCGTTTGCCAGACTCACGGCGCCTTCCTGTCGGCGGCGCGCGGAGCGTGCGAATTCGACGGGCTCAATCCGCGCGACCGCATCCTGGCCTACCTTCCGATGGCCTGGGTCGGCGATCACCTGTTCTCGTACGTCAACTGGCTTGTCGCGGGCTTCACGATCAACTGCCCCGAATCGGCCGATACGGTGATGACGGATCTTCGCGAGATCGGCCCGACCTACTACTTCGCGCCGCCGCGCATCTTCGAGAACGTGCTGACGCAGGTCATGATCCGGATGGAGGACGCCTGCGCGTTCAAGAAGTGGATGTTCGACAGCTGCATGGCCGTCGCAAGGCGGTGCGGCGCGCAGATCATGGACGGCTCGCCGGTCCCTTTCGCGGATCGGATCAGGTACTGGCTCGGGAACGTGTTCGTCTACGGGCCGCTGCGCAACGTGCTCGGCCTGAGCTGCATCCGGGTCGCGTACACCGCGGGGGCCGCGATCGGTCCCGACCTGTTCAGGTTCTACCGGTCGATCGGCGTCAACCTGAAGCAGTTCTACGGATCCACGGAGACCTGCGCCATCATCTGCCTCCAGCACGATCGCGAAGTGAAGCTCGACACGGTCGGGCGGCCCGCGCCCGGGGTCGAACTGCGGGTCGCCGAGAGTTCGGAGGTCCTGGTGCGCGGTCCGATGCTGCTGAAGGAGTACTACAAGCGGCCGGACGCGACGGCCGAGTCGATCGACTCGGAGGGGTATTTCCACACCGGAGACGCCGGCTATTTCGACGAGCAGGGCCACCTGAAGCTGATCGATCGCGCGAAGGATGTCGGCAGGCTCGCGAGCGGATCGCTGTTCGCGCCGAACTACGTCGAGAACAAGCTCAAGTTCTTCCCGCACATCAAGGAGGCGGTGGCCTTCGGCCACGGCCGCGAGATGGTCTGCGTGTTCGTCAACATCGACATGGGCTCGGTGGGGAACTGGGCCGAGCGCCGCGGTCTCGCATACTCCGGCTATACGGATCTCGCTCAGAAGGACGAAGTGCGGGAACTCGTCCGCGAATGCATCGAGAAAGTCAACGGGGAACTCGCGGCCGAGCCGGCGGTGGCGGGCTCGCAGGTGCATCGCTTCCTCGTCCTGCACAAGGAGCTCGACCCGGACGACGATGAGCTCACGCGCACACGCAAGGTGCGGCGGGGCTTCGTCGCCGAGAAGTACCGCAGCCTGATCGACGCGCTCTACGACGGACGCGAGGTCGAGCACATCGAGACGCTGGTCCGGTTCGAGGACGGCCGCACCGGCATTGTCGCGGCCGACATCCGCATCGAGAAGGCGAGGACGTTCTCCGGGCGGGACCCGGCGGCCATTCCGCGGGGGCGCCGATGAGTCCGCACGAGCGCCCGGCCGGAGAAGTGATTCTGGAACTCGAGAACATCTCGCTCGCGTTCGGCGGCGTGAAGGCGCTGAGCGACATCAGTTTCGACGTGCGCGAGCACGAGGTCCGGGCGATCATCGGCCCGAACGGCGCGGGCAAGAGCTCGATGCTCAACGTCATCAACGGGGTCTACCACCCGCAGCAGGGGACGATCACGTTCCGGGGCCAGGCGCGTCGCGGCATGAACACGCACGCGGCGGCGGCGCACGGCATCGCGCGCACTTTCCAGAACATCGCGCTGTTCAAGGGCATGACGGTGCTGGACAACATCATGACCGGCCGCAACCTGAAGATGAAGGCGAGCTTCGTCGAGCAGGCGATCTGGCTGGGCCGCGCGCGGCGCGAGGAGCTCGAGCACCGCGCGAAGGTCGAGGAGGTCATCGACTTCCTCGAGATCCAGCACATCCGCAAGACGCCGGTGGGGCGGTTGCCGTACGGGCTGCAGAAGCGGGTGGAGCTGGCGCGGGCGCTTGCGGCGGAACCGACGTTGCTGCTGCTGGACGAGCCGATGGCGGGGATGAACGTCGAGGAGAAGCAGGACATGTGCCGCTTCGTGCTGGACGTGAACGAGCAGTACGGCACGACGATCGTCCTGATCGAGCACGACATGGGGGTCGTGATGGACATCTCGGACCGCGTCGTGGTGCTCGACTACGGCAAGAAGATCGGCGACGGCCCGCCCGACGAGGTCCGCGCGAACCAGGCGGTCATCGACGCGTACCTCGGCGTCGCGCATTGACGGGGGGATGGTGACGGTCCGTCCGCACGCGTCCGACGTCGCGCCCGCGAGAACTCCATCCGCGGGCGACGCGCCGACGGCGTTCCTCGCGATCAACAACGTCGAGGTCGTCTACGACCACGTGATCCTCGTGCTGAAGGGTGTGTCGCTGACGGTGCCCGAAGGCGGCGTCGTCGCGCTGCTGGGCGCGAACGGCGCGGGCAAGAGCACGACGCTGAAGGCGATCTCCGGGCTGCTAGCGGCGGAGCGCGGCGAGGTCACGAAGGGCTCGATCGAGTGCCGAGGGGTTCGCGTCGACCGCCTCGAGACCAGCAGGATCGTCGGGCTCGGGATCTGCCAGGTGATGGAAGGCCGCCACTGCTTTCCGCACCTCAGCGTCGAGGACAACCTGCTGACCGGCGCCTACATGCGGAGGATCCCGCGGCGCGAACGCAACATCGAGCTCGAGCGCGTCTACCACTATTTCCCGCGGCTCAAGGAGCGGCGGGGCGTCCAGTCCGGCTACACCTCCGGCGGCGAGCAGCAGATGACGGCGATCGGTCGCGCGCTGATGGCGAAGCCGACGATGATCCTGCTCGACGAGCCCTCGATGGGGCTCGCGCCGCAGATCGTCGAGGAGATCTTCGAGATCGTCCGCGATCTCAACACGCGGGAGCGGGTATCGTTCCTGCTCGCCGAGCAGAACACGATGGTCGCGCTGAGATACGCCGACTACGGGTACATTCTCGAGAACGGCCGGCTCGTGATGGACGGCGACGCCGGCGAGCTCGCCCGGAACGAGGACGTCAAGGAGTTCTACCTCGGCCTCTCGGGCGCCGGGCGCAAGTCGTTCCGCGAGGTCAAGCACTATCGGCGGCGCAAGCGCTGGCTTGCCTGATGCGCCCGCGGGCCGGTGACGCGGCGCCACCGGCGGCGACCGCGCGATCGGGACGCGGGCGACACCCATGAACGGACACTACGACACCCTCGAGACCCGCGCGCCCGAGCTGCGCGAGCGCGAGCAGATGGCGCGGGTCCGGGCGCAGGTCGCGCACGCGAAGGCGCAGGCCCCGGCGTTCCGGGAAATCCTGCGCGACGTCGACGCCGACGCGATCGTCGACCGCTCGGCGCTCGCGCCCGTCCCGGTGACGCGCAAGGCCGACCTCGTCGAGCTGCAGAAGCGCTCGCGGCCGTTCGGGGGACTCGCGACGACGCAGTGGGGCGACGCGGCGCGGGTGTTCGCGTCGCCCGGCCCGATCTTCGAGCCGGAAGGGCGCACGCCGGACTACTGGCGATTCGCGCGCGCCCTGTTCGCCGCCGGGTTCCGCCGCGGCGACCTGCTCCACAACGGCTTCTCGTACCACTTCACGCCGGCAGGCTCGATGATCGAGCAGGGCGCGCTCGCGCTGGGCTGCACGGTCTTTCCCGGCGGCGTGGGCCAGACCGAACAGCAGGTCCAGGTCATCGCCGAGCTCGGCCCGGCCGGCTATGCGGGGACGCCGTCGTTCCTCGCGATCATCCTCGAGCGCGCCGACGCGCTCGGTGCGCCGGTGCGCTCGCTGCGCAAGGCGCTCGTCTCCGGCGAGGCGTTCCCGGCGGCGATGCGCGACCGCCTGCTCGCGCGCGGCATCGCCGCCTGCCAGGCCTACGGGACGGCGGACCTCGGGCTCGTCGCCTACGAGACCGAGGCGCGCGAAGGGCTCGTCGTCGACGAGGGCGTCCTCGTCGAGATCGTCCGGCCGGGGTCGGGCGATCCGGTTCCCGCCGGCGAGGTGGGCGAGGTCGTCGTCACGACGCTCGTCAACACCGCGTATCCGCTGATCCGGTTCGCGACCGGCGATCTCTCTGCGTTCATGCCCGGGACGAGCCCCTGCGGCCGCACCAACGTGCGGCTGCGCGGCTGGATGGGGCGCGCCGACCAGGCGGCCAAGGTGCGAGGGATGTTCGTGCAGCCTGCGCAGGTCGCGGGCATCCTGCGGCGGCACCCGGACATCCGCCGGGCGCGGCTCGTCGTCGACCTCGACGCCGGCCGGGACCGGATGACGCTCCACGTCGAGCTGGCCGGCGGCGCCGTCCGGGATGCCGAGGCGTACGCCGCCACGATGCGCGAGCTCACCAGGCTGCGCGGCGAAGTCGCGTTCCGGGCCCCCGGCGAGCTGCCCGACGACGGGCGGCTCATCGACGACAGGCGCGAGCACGGCCGCGCCTGAGGTCCGAAGCGAAGCGCCGGGTTACCGGATCACCGCCGCGATCGCGTCGACGACCGCGTCGACGTTCTTCGTGTTGAGCGCCGCGACGCAGATGCGCCCGGTGTCGATCGCGTAGATCGAGTGCTCGGTGCGCAGACGATCGACCTGCGGCTTGGTGAGGCCCGAGTACGAGAACATGCCGCGCTGCTTCAGCATGAACGAGAAGTCGGCGCCGGGAACGCGCGCGTGCAGCCGGTCGACGAGGACCTTGCGCATCGCCTTGATCCGGTCGCGCATGCCGCCGAGCTCCTGCTCCCACAGCGCGCGCAGCTCGGGCGACGAGAGCACGGTCGCGACGATCTTGCCGCCGTGCGTCGGCGGGTTCGAGTAGTTGGTGCGGACGATGCGCTTCAGCTGCGACAGAGCGCGGTTCGCCTCGTCGCGGCTGCCGGTGACCACCGTCAGCGCGCCGACGCGCTCGCCGTAGAGCGAGAACGACTTCGAGAACGAGCTCGCGACCAGCATCGGTCCGGGCGTCGCGCCGAACCGGCGCACGATCTCGCCGTCCGCGTCGATGCCGTCGCCGAAGCCCTGGTAGGCGATGTCGAGGAACGGGATCAGCCCGCGCTCGCGCACGACCTGGAGGATGCGGTCCCATTGCTCTCGCGTCGGGTCGGCGCCGGTCGGGTTGTGGCAGCACGCGTGCAGCACGACGACGTGGCCTTCGGTCGCGCGCGACAGCGCGCCGATCATGCCGTCGAAGTCGAGGCCGCGCGTCGCCGCGTGGTAATACGGATGGCTGTTGACGGTGAAGCCGGCCGCCTCGAACAGCGCGCGGTGGTTCTCCCACGACGGGTCGCTGATCCACACCTGCGCGCCGGGTGCGAACCGGCGCAGGAAGTCCGCCCCCACGCGCAGGCCGCCGGTGCCGCCGAGCGCCTGCACGGTGCACGCGCGTCCCGACGTCGCGATCTCGCCCTCCGCGCCGAACAGCAGCCCCTGCACCGCCTTGTCGTAGGCGGCGAGCCCGTCGATCGGCAGATAGGTCCACGGCGTCGACTGCGCCATCAGCTGAGCGTCCGCGCGCCTCACGCATTCGAGCAGCGGCACCTTGCCGTTGTCGTCCGTGTAGACGCCGACGCCGAGATTCACCTTGCGCGGGTTCGTGTCGGCGTTGTAGGCCTCCGTGATGCCGAGGATCGGGTCGCGAGGCGCCAGGTCGACGGCGCCGAGGAAGGAAGGGGCGTGGGGAGCGTTCATCGGGAACCTCGAAGCGGGGCTGCTATTCTACCGCGACCGGCTCGCCGGTCCGGCCCGTCGGCGTCCGGGCGGACGGCCGGCGCGAGACCCTCGCCCGCCGTCGAACCCGCCCATGGCAAGCCGCGACCGCATTCCGCTCGACACCACGAAGCTGCCGCCCGCGACGGCGATGCGCGTGCTTGCGCGCACCGGTCGCTTCGTGCGGCCGTACACCTGGCGCGTCGTCGTCGCGGTGGTCGCGCTGGTCACCGCCGCATCCGCCATGCTCGCGATCGGGCAGGGCCTCCGGGTCGCGATCGACAGCGGGTTCCTCGCCGGCGACTCCGGCGCGCTCGACCGGGCGCTCGCGTGGCTGCTGCTGGTGGTCGTCGTGATGGCGGCCGCGACCTACTCGCGGTTCTACTTCGTCTCGTGGCTGGGCGAGCGCGTGACCGCCGACCTGAGGCGCGCGGTGTTCGACCACCTGCTCACGCTGCCGCCGGGCTGGTTCGAGATGACGCGCACCGGCGAGGTGATCTCGCGGCTCACGAGCGACACGGCGATGCTCGACATGGTGATCGGGACGTCCGCGTCGCTCGCGCTGCGCAACCTGCTGCTCCTCGTCGGCGGGCTCGTCATGCTCGCGCTCACGAGCTTCAAGCTCACGCTGCTGGTGCTGGTCGGCGTGCCGCTCACGGTGGCGCCGATCGTGCTGTCCGGTCGCCGCGCGCGCAGGCTGGCGCGCGCGAGCCAGGACCGGCTGGGCGACGTCGGCGCCTACGTCGACGAGGCGTTGCACGAGATCCGCACGATGCAGGCCTACGTGCACGAGGCGGCGGACCGCCGGGGCTTCGGCGATCGCGTCGAGGCGGCGTTCGACGCGGCGCGGTCCCGCTTCCGCCAGCGCGCGGCGCTCGTCGCGACGGTGATCCTGCTCGTGTTCGGCGCGATCGGCGTGATCCTGTGGGTCGGCGGCCACGACGTGCTGGAAGGCCGGATGAGCGCGGGCCAGCTGTCGGCGTTCGTGTTCTATTCGGTGCTGGTCGCGAGCGCGGTCGCGGCGATCAGCGAGGTGATCGGCAACCTGCAGCGCGCGGCGGGCGCCACCGAGCGGCTGTTCGAGTTGCTCGAGGCGGTTCCGGAAATCGCGGCGCCGGCGCATCCGGTCGCGCTGCCCGTGCCGCCGCGCGGCGAGATCGCGATCGAGGCCGCGACGTTCCACTACCCGTCGCGGCCCGACGCCGCTGCGCTCGAGGACTTCACGCTGAAGGTGCGCCCCGGTGAGCGGGTCGCGCTCGTCGGCCCGTCGGGAGCGGGCAAGACCACGGTCTTCCAGCTGCTGCTGCGCTTCTACGACCCGCAGGTCGGCGCGGTGCGGATCGACGGGATCGACGTGCGCGACGCCGATCCCGCGGCGGTCCGGCAACGCATCGCGCTCGTGCCGCAGGACCCGGTGATCTTCGCCGCGAGCGTGCTCGACAACGTGCGCTACGGGCGTCCGGAAGCGGACGAAGACCAGGTCCGCGCGGCGTGCGAGGCGGCGTATGCGACCGAGTTCGTCGAGCGGCTCCCCGACGGGTACGCGAGCTTCCTGGGCGAGCGCGGCGTCAGGCTGTCGGGGGGGCAGAGGCAGCGGCTCGCGATCGCGCGCGCGGTGCTCGCCGACCGCCCTATCCTGCTGCTCGACGAGGCGACGAGCGCGCTCGACGCCGAGAGCGAGCGCATGGTTCAGCTTGCGCTCGAGCGACTGATGGCGAACCGCACGACCTTGATCATCGCTCACCGGCTCGCCACGGTGCGTCACGCCGACCGGATCGTGGTGATGGATCGCGGGCGCTCGATCGCGTCGGGGCCCCACGATGCGCTCGTCCGCGACAACCCGCTCTACGCGCGGCTCGCCGAACTGCAGTTCGCGGCGGGCTGACCTCAGGAACCGAAGACCAGGGTCAGATTCGAATCCGACCCCGGTGCGAGGTTTGCGCGGTTGCTGCCCATGCCTTGCCTCAGCAGCCCGAGCACCGCGTCGTCGAGAGGCTTGTCGAACAGTCCGCGATAGGCGGCCCGCGCCCTGTCGGGATCGCGCCCCAGGGCGGAGATCGTGGGATGGGGAGTGAGAAATCCCTGCACGGTCGCCCCGATGTTCGCGAGATGGCTGGACCATCGATACTCGTCGGGCCGCTCGACGATGCCGGCACGCACGGGGTTGAGCTCGATGTAACGGTGACACGACGCGACGTAGTCGTCGGTTTCGACGACCGAGGACCGGAATCGCCCTTCCCAGAGCGTCCCGGTGCGCCGGTGCCTGCGGTTCACGTACGCCGCGAAGCGCATGCCGATCCTCTGCATGAGCGACGATGGCGCGTTCGGCGACTCCGGTGTGACCAGCATGTGAACGTGATTGCCCATGAGAACGTAGGCGTGGACGGCGCATCGGGTCTCGCCGGCCAGTTCGGCGAGCATCCCGAGGTAGACGACCCGGTCTGCGTCGTCGACGAAGCAGATCGACCGATTGTTGCCTCGCTGGACGATGTGCAGCGCATGGCCTGGGACGAAGCAACGGGTTGTGCGTGCCATGCCTTGGAGCGGGGGACGGGGGCGAACGCCGATCGATGCGATAGTCGTTCGGGTCGCCCGCGTTCGCCCATCGGCCGGATAGCCGAACCGGGGTCAGATTTGAATCTGACCCCGGTGTTCGAAGGGCTGGCGGCCGAACGATCGTTCGTTCTACAATGCCCGTTTGCCCGACCCCGCGACCCCAGGTCGAACGCCATGGTCGTAACCTACCCGAACAGCCCCTACGAGCTCCACCAGCCGTTCCCGCCTGCCGGCGACCAGCCGGAAGCGATCGCGAAGCTCGTCGAAGGGCTCGCGGACGGACTCTCGTTCCAGACGCTGCTCGGCGTCACCGGCTCGGGCAAGACGTACACGATGGCGAACGTGATCGCGCGCACCGGCCGGCCCGCGCTCGTGCTCGCGCCGAACAAGACGCTCGCCGCGCAGCTCTACTCGGAGTTCCGCGAATTCTTCCCGAACAACGCGGTCGAGTACTTCGTCAGCTACTACGATTACTACCAGCCCGAGGCCTACGTCCCGTCGCGCGACCTCTACATCGAGAAGGACAGCTCGATCAACGAGCACATCGAGCAGATGCGGCTGTCGGCGACGAAGGCGATCCTCGAGCGGCGCGACTGCGTGATCGTCGCGACGGTGTCGGCGATCTACGGCATCGGCGACCCGTCCGAGTACCACAGCATGATCCTGCACCTGCGCACGGGCGACAAGCTCGCCCAGCGCGACGCGATCAAGCGCCTGACCGAGCTCCAGTACGCGCGCAACGAGGCGGACTTCCGGCGCGGCACGTTCCGCGTGCGCGGCGACGTGCTCGACATCTTCCCGGCCGAGCACGCGGAGAACGCGGTGCGCGTCTCGCTGTTCGACGACGAGGTCGAGTCGCTGCAGCTGTTCGATCCGCTGACCGGCCACGTCAAGCAGAAGATCTCGCGCTTCACCGTGTTCCCGTCGTCGCACTACGTGACCGGGCGCCAGAAGGTCCTCGACGCGGTCGAGAAGATCAAGTCGGAGCTCGCGCAGCAGAAGGAGTTCTTCGTCTCGCAGATGAAGCTGATCGAGGCGCAGCGCATCGAGCAGCGCACGCGCTTCGACCTCGAGATGATGGTCGAGATCGGCTTCTGCAAGGGGATCGAGAACTACTCGCGCCACCTGTCGGGTCGCAGGGCCGGCGAGCCGCCGCCGACGCTGATCGACTACCTGCCGCGCGACTCGCTGATGTTCGTCGACGAGAGCCACGTGACGATCCCGCAGGTCGGCGGCATGTTCCGCGGCGACCGTGCGCGCAAGGAGAACCTCGTCAACTACGGCTTCAGGCTGCCGTCCGCCCTCGACAACCGCCCGCTCACGTTCGAGGAGTTCGAGCGGCTGCTGCCGCAGACGACGTTCGTGTCCGCCACGCCGGCCGACTACGAGCAGAAGCACGCGGGGCAGGTCGTCGAGCAGCTCGTGCGCCCGACCGGCCTCGTCGACCCGATGCTGGAGGTCCGGCCGGCGCAGACGCAGGTCGACGACCTGCTGTCCGAGATCCGGATCCGCGTCGACCGGAAGGAGCGCGTGCTGGTCACCACGCTCACGAAGCGCATGGCGGAGGACCTCACCGATTACCTGGGCGAGAACGGCGTGAGGGTCCGCTACCTGCACTCGGACATCGACACCGTCGAACGCGTCGAGATCATCCGCGACCTCCGCCTGGGGGAGTTCGACGTGCTGGTCGGCATCAACCTGCTGCGCGAGGGCCTCGACATTCCCGAGGTGTCGCTCGTCGCGATCCTCGACGCGGACAAGGAAGGGTTCCTGCGCGCCGAGCGCAGCCTGATCCAGACGATCGGCCGCGCGGCGCGTCACATCAACGGCACCGCGATCCTCTACGCCGACACGATGACCGACTCGATGCGCAAGGCGATCGGCGAGACCGAGCGGCGCCGCGCGAAGCAGGTCGCGTACAACGCGGCGAAGGGGATCACGCCGAAGGGCGTGCAGAAGCGCATCAAGGACATCATCGACGGCGTCTACGACGTCGAGGAAGGCCGTCGCGAGCTCGCGGCCGCGCAGGCGCAGGCGAAGTACGAGGCGATGCCGGGCAAGGACCTCGAGCGCGAGCTCAAGCTCCTCGAGAAGCAGATGCTCGACGCCGCGAAGAACCTCGAGTTCGAGAAGGCCGCGGCCTTGCGCGACAAGCTCTACAAGCTCAAGGAAAAGCTCTTCGGCGTCGCATTGCCGACCGAGACCTGACGCGGAGATCGGTGCGCCGCAGGTTCGGCGCGTGCCTACCGGGTTCCGATGCCGAGCCGCTTCACGACGTCGGTCCAGCGCTGCCGGTCGCTGGCGATCGTCGAAGCGAACGAGGCGCTCGTCCCGCCGATGGCTTCCAGCGCCTGGGCGTCGGCCCACGCGAGCGCGGCGGGCTCGCGCAGGATTCGCTCGATCTCGCGGTTCAGGCGCTCGACGATCTCCGTCGGCGTGCCTGCCGGCGCGACGAGCCCGATCCACGCCGAGA
>CALDKM010000244.1:0-13372 GCA_937898875.1 uncultured Pseudomonadota bacterium
AAGGGGCTGCCGGGGAGCTTCGATGCCGGCCGGCAGGCTCTCGCCGATGACGTCGAGAAGGCGAAGGCCGACAACGACGCCGACGCCGCCGCGGCCGCGCAGAAGGCGCTCGACGCCTATCCGAAGGACGCCGGCGCGGCGAAGGCCGCATGGACGAAGGATGCGGGCGTCGCGGCTCGCGCCGGGCCGCCGATCCGGCACGCCGAGGCGTTCCCGGGCAAGGACGACACCGCACGTGACGTCTCGCGGCGCAACTTCCTCGCGCTCGTGTTCTGCCTGATGATCGGCACGGCGGCGCTCCCGCACATCCTGATGCGCTACTACACGACGCCGTCGGTCCGTGAAGCGCGCCAGTCGGTGTTCTGGTCGCTGTTCTTCATCTTCCTGCTCTACTTCACGGCGCCGGCGCTCGCCGTCCTCGTGAAGTTCGACGTCTACACGCTGCTGGTCGGCTCGGAGTTCGCGAAGCTGCCGCAGTGGGTGGCATCGTGGACGCGGGTCGACCCGAGCCTGCTGTCGATCGTCGACGTCAACAAGGACGGCATCGTGCAGCTCGCCGAGATCGCGATCGGCGGCGACATCGTCGTGCTGGCGACGCCCGAGATCGCGGGCCTGCCGTACGTGATTTCGGGCCTCGTCGCCGCGGGCGGTCTCGCCGCGGCGCTGTCGACCGCGGACGGCCTGCTGCTGACGATCGCCAACGCGCTGTCGCACGACTTCTACTACAAGATGCTCGACCCGAATGCCCCCACCGCGCGGCGCGTCATGATCTCGAAGATGCTGCTGCTGGTGGTGGCGGTCTGCGCGGCGCTCGTCGCGGCGCAGAAGCCGGCCGACATCCTGTTCCTGGTGTCGGCGGCGTTCTCGCTCGCGGCGGCGGCGTTCTTCCCGGCGCTGGTCTGCGGCATCTTCTGGAAGCGTGCCAACAAGTGGGGCGCGACGCTCGGCATGGCGCTGGGCGTCGGAATCACGTTCTACTACATGGCCACCACGCAGCCGTGGCTCCGCAGCGTGTTCGGCGTCACCTCGCCGATCGCGGACAACATCTGGTGGGGCATCCAGCCGATCTCCGCCGGCCTGTGGGGCGTGCCGCTGGGCTTCATCGTCATCATCGTGGTGAGCCTGATCACGCCTGCGCCGGAACGCGACACGCAGGAGCTGGTCGAGCACGTCCGGTACCCGAACCTGACCGGGGACACGCTGGACACGCGCGGCACCTGATCCACGCGGTACGTTGCACGAACGGGGCTCGCGCGAAGGCGCGGGCCCCTTTTTCTTCCGTGCGCGGCCCGCCGTCCGCAAGTCGCCCGGAGAAGCTCCGCGCGACCCGCGGACACGCGTCCGGGAGGGCAGCCGAGCGGGCGCGGAATCCAGCGACTTCCGGATGCCACGTCGAGCGAGGGTGGGCGCGCCGCGAGGTCGCGCGGCCATGTCCCGGCGCCGGCGCCCGGCCTCGTCGCGCGTGCTAGACTTTTTCTCCCTCCCCGCATGCCCTCGCGCACGATGACCGACCACGACGCGCTCGTCGCCCTCTCGCCGCTCGACGGGCGCTACGCGGCGCAGGCCGAGGCGCTGCGCCCCCATTTCTCCGAATTCGGGCTGATCCGCGCCCGCGTGCGCGTCGAACTCGCGTGGCTCGCCGCGCTGTCCGACGAGCCCGCGATCCCCGAGGTGTCGCCGTTCGACGCCGCGGCGAGGGCCGCGATCGCCGAGGCGCTAGCGGCGTTCGCGCCGACCGATGCCGCGCGCGTCAAGGCGATCGAGCGCACGACCAACCACGACGTCAAGGCGGTCGAGTACTGGATGAAGGAGCGCTTCGCGCACGTCCCGTCGATCGCGCGCGTCGCGGAGTTCATCCACTTCGCCTGCACGTCAGAGGACATCAACAACCTGTCGCACGCGCTCGCGCTGTCCGAGGCGAGGCGCGACGTACTCGTGCCCGCGATCCGGAGCATCGCCGCGGACCTGCGATCGCTCGCGCATGCGCACGCAGGGCGCGCGATGCTCGCGCGCACGCACGGGCAGCCCGCGACGCCGACGACGCTGGGCAAGGAGCTCGCGAACGTCGTGACGCGACTGGAGCGCGCGACGGCGGAGTTCGAGCGCGTCGCGCTGCTCGGCAAGATGAACGGCGCGACCGGAAGCTATAACGCGCACGTCGTCGCGTACCCGGGCGTCGACTGGGAAGCGCTTGCCCGCCGGGTCGTGGAGTCGCTGGGCATCGGCTTCAATGCGTACACGACGCAGATCGAGCCGCACGACTGCATTGCCGCGTACTTCGACGCGCTCGCGCGCATCAACACGATCCTGGTCGACTTCGACCGGGACGTCTGGGGCTACATCTCGCTGGGCTACTTCCGGCAGCGGATGAAGGCGGGCGAAGTCGGCTCGTCGACGATGCCGCACAAGGTCAACCCGATCGACTTCGAGAACTCCGAAGGCAACCTCGGCGTCGCCAATGCGCTCGCGCGCCACTTCGCCGACAAGCTTCCGGTCTCGCGCTGGCAGCGCGACCTGACCGACTCGACGGTGTTGCGCAACATGGGGGTGGCGATCGGCCACGCGCTCGTCGGATGGTCGGCGCTGAAGCGGGGACTCGGGAAGCTCGAGGTCGACGGCACGCGCCTCGACGCCGACCTCGACGCCAACTGGGAAGTGCTGGCGGAGCCGATCCAGACGGTGATGCGGCGCTACGGGCTCCCCGAGCCGTACGAGCAGCTCAAGGCGCTAACGCGCGGGCAGCGCGGAATGACGAGGGAGTCGCTGCACGCGTTCGTCGACGGCCTCGCGCTGCCGCCGGACGCGAAGGCGCGCCTCAAGGCGCTCACGCCCGCGACCTACGTCGGTCTCGCCGAGGCGCTCGCGCGCCGCGTCTAGCGAAAGGGGAAGGTCGCGTCCGGGGCGCTCAGCCGCCGGTGCTTCCGCGGCGGCGCTCGCTCATGAACGTCGCGATCGCGGGGATCAGCGACACGAAGACGATCCCGAGCACGATCAACGTGAGGTTGTCCTTGACCCACGGGATGTTGCCGAACAGGTAGCCCGCGTACACGAGCGAGGCGATCCACAGCAGCCCCCCTGCGACGTTGTACGCCAGGAACTTCGGGTACGGCATCTGCGCGACGCCCGCGAGGAACGGCGCGAACGTCCTGATGATCGGGATGAAGCGGCCGATGACGATCGTCACGCCGCCGTAGCGGTCGTAGAACGCCTGCGTGCGCCTGAGATGGTCCTGGCGGAACCAGCGCGAATCGGGCCGGTCGTAGACGCGCGGCCCGATGTAGCGGCCGATCGAGTAGTTGAGCGAGTCGCCGAGGATCGCCGCGAGCGCGAGGATCGCGACGAGCGCGTGCACGTTGAGGCCGGCCGCCGCGACCACCGTCCCCGAGATGAACAGCAGCGAGTCTCCCGGCAGGAACGGGAGGACGACGAGCCCCGTTTCCGCGAAGATGACGAGGAACAGCAGGCCGTAGAGCCACGGCCCGTACTGCCCCGCGATCATCGCGAGCGTCTCGTCGAGGGACAGCAGCGAGTAGAAGAGGGTGGTGAGCACGGCGGGAGTGTCGGCGCGGCGCGCTGGAAGCGCCGGGGTCGCGGGGGCGCGGCCGGGAGGGTGAACCGCGGGCAGTCGAACCCGGCCGGGCCGTCCGCTACGGCAGGATCTTCTCGCCCTCGGCGCCCGATCGCTTCTCCGGCCTGACCAGGTCCTCGCGCGAGACGCCCATCCACATGACCAGCGGGGCCATCACCAGCACCGACGAGTAGATGCCGAACAGGATGCCGATCGTGAGCGCCAGCGCGAAGTAGTGGAGCGCCTCGCCGCCGAAGATCAGCATCGACGTGACCATGATCTGCGTGCTGCCGTGCGTGATGATCGTGCGCGACATCGTGCTGGTGATCGCGTTGTCGATCACGTGGGTCACCGTCGCCTTCCGCATCTTCCGGAAATTCTCGCGGATCCGGTCGGCGACGACGACCGATTCGTTGACCGAGTAGCCGAGGACCGCGAGCAGCGCCGCCAGCACGGGAAGCGAGAACTCCCACTGGAAGAACGCGAAGAACCCCATGATGATGATGACGTCGTGCAGGTTCGCGACGATCGCCGCGACCGCGAAGCGCCACTCGAACCGGGCGGCGAGGTAGGCCACGATCCCGATCGCGACCAGGAGCAGAGCGAGCGCGCCGTTCTCGTAGAGCTCCTTGCCGACCTGCGGGCCGACGAACTCGACGCGAACCTGGCGGGCCGAGGGGTCGTCCGCCCTGAGCGCCGTCATCACGCGGTCGGAGAGCTGCGCGCTCGACACGCCGGGCTTGAGCGGGAGACGCACGAGCGCCGTGTTCGCGGCACCGAAGCTCTGCGCCGAATACTCGCCGACGTCGAGCTTGTCGATCGCCGCGCGAACTCGCGCGAAGTCGACCGCGTGGGCGTAGTTGACCTCGATCACGGTGCCGCCGCGGAAGTCGACCCCGAAGTTGAGGCCGCGCGTAGCGAGGAAGAACACGGCGGCGAGGAACGTGACCAGCGAGATCACGTTGAACACCAGCGCGTGCCGCATGAACGGGATGTCGCGCCTGAAGCGGAAGAATTCCATGCGGGGCTCTTCGTGGGCCGGGGTTTCGGGAGGGCGGACGGTGACGCCGGCGCGTCAGGCCTTCGTCGGCGTGGCGGGCGCCGCCGCGGGCCGCCAGATCTGGCCGATCGAGATGCGCTCGAGCTTCCTGCGTCCGCCGTACACCACGGCCACGATGCCGCGCGAGACGAAGACCGCCGAGAACATCGAGGTCATGATGCCGATGCAGTGGACGACCGCGAAGCCGCGCACCGGGCCGCTGCCGAACAGGAAGAGCGCGATGCCGGCGATCAGCGTCGTGATGTTCGAGTCCAGGATCGTGCCCCACGCGCGCTCGTAGCCGGCCTGGATCGCCGCATGGGGCGTCGCGCCCCACCGGATCTCCTCCCGGATGCGCTCGTTGATCAGCACGTTGGCGTCGATCGCCATGCCGAGCGTGAGCGCGATGGCGGCGATGCCCGGAAGCGTGAGCGTCGCCTGCAGCATCGACAGGATCGCGACGAGCAGGAGCAGGTTGATCGACAGCGCGATCGTCGAGATCACGCCCATCAGCATGTAGTAGGCGCAGATGAACGCCGCGAGCACGACGAAGCCCCACATGACCGAGTGGAAGCCCTTCTCGATGTTCTCCTTGCCGAGCGACGGGCCGACGGTGCGCTCCTCCACGATCTCCATCGGCGCCGCCAGCGCGCCGGCGCGCATCAGCAGCGCGATGTCGTTCGCCTCGCGCGTCGTCATCCGGCCCGAGATCTGCACCCGGCCGCCGCCGATCTCCTCGCGGATCACGGGCGCCGTGATGACCTCGGTGCGGCCCTTCTCGACGAGCACGATCGCCATCCGCTTGCCGACGTTCTCGCGCGTGACCTCCTTGAAGATCCGCGCACCCGCACCGTCGAGGCCCACGTGGACCGCGGGCTCGTTGTTGCGCTGGTCGAATCCGGGCTGGGCGTCGTTGATGCGGTCGCCGGTGAGCACGACCTGGCGCTTGACGAGGACCGGCGTGCCGCTGCGATCCGTGAAGAGGTCGCTGCCGAACGGGACCTGCCCGGCGACGGCCTGCTCGTGCGCGCCGGCATCCTCGTTGACCATGCGGATCTCGAGCGTCGCCGTGCGTCCGAGGATGTCCTTCGCGCGCGCCGTGTCCTGCACTCCGGGCAGCTGCACGACGACGCGGTCGGTACCCTGCTGCTGGATGATCGGCTCGGCGACGCCCAGTTCGTTGACGCGGTTGCGCAGGATCTGGATGTTCTGCTGGACCGCGCCGTCCTGGATGCGCTTCTGCGCCTCGGGACGAAGCTGCGCGAGGATGCGGAACTCTCCGCCCGGGGCGTCCTGCTCGCGGGCGACGATGTCCGGGAAGTTCCTGTCGATCGCCAGGAGCGACTTGTTCCGCTCGGACTCGTCGCGGAAGCGCATCGCGACGCCCGTGCCTTCCCGTGCGATGCCCGAGTACTGGATCTTCTCGTTGCGCAGCAGACCGCGGAGGTCCGCCACGTACCGGTCGCCGGCCTTCTCGAGCGCCGCCTTCATGTCGACCTGGAGCAGGAAATGCACGCCTCCGCGCAGGTCGAGGCCGAGGTACATCGGCAGCGCCCCGATCGACGCGAGCCAGCGCGGCGACGACGAGACGAGGTTCAGCGCGACGATGTACGAGGAGCCCAGCTTCGCGGTCAGCGCGTCCTTGGCGCGGAGCTGGGTGTCCGGGTCGTCGAACCGGACCTTGATGCCGGTCGCGTCGAGCACCGCGCCGCGGTAGGGGACGTTCGCGCCCTTCAGCGTTTCCTCGACGGTCTGCAGCAGGGGCGCGTCGAGCTTCACCCCCGCCTTCGACGACGACACCTGGACCGCCGGATCCTCGGGAAAGAAGTTCGGCAGCGTGTAGAGGAAGCCGATCGCGACGGCGATCGCGATCAGCGCGTATTTCCAGAACGGGTAGCGATTCATGTCGGCGGAGGTCGTCTGGCGCGGCGCGGAGGCGCGGGCGCCGGGTGTGGCGCGCTCAGAGCGCCTTGATCGTGCCCTTGGGCAGGAGCTGCGAGACCGCCTGCCGCTGCAGCGTGATCTCGACGCCCTGCGCGACCTCGATCGTCACGAACTGGTCGTTGAGCTTCGACACGCGCCCGACGATCCCGCCGGACGTCACGACCTCGTTGCCCTTCTCGATCGCGTCGATCATCGCGCGGTGCTCCTTCGCCTTCTTCTGCTGCGGGCGGATCAGCAGGAAGTAGAACACCACGAAGATCGCGACCATCGGCAGCATCGTGGTCAGCAGGTCGCCCTGGGAGGCGCCGCCGGCGGCCTGGGCGTATGCGGGGGAGATCAGCACGTTCGGGAGCTCCGGTTCGGTGGCGGCGCCCGCAAGGGGCGGCACGCCTGGGGCGCCGGCCGGTCCCGTGGGGGCGCGGTCGCGGCGGCGGATCGGGTGGTTCAGCGAACCCGTGATTCTATCACTGGTCGTCGGGCGGCCCGGACCGTGCGCGGTCGGCGCGGAAACGAGCGGTCCACGCGGTGAAGGTGCCGGCGGCGATCGCCTCGCGCATCTCGGCCGCGAGCGTCAGGTAGTAGTGGAGGTTGTGGATCGTCGCCAGCCGGGCACCGAGGATCTCGCCGACCCGCTGAAGGTGGTGCAGGTAGGCCCGCGAGTAGCGGCGGCAGGTCGGACAGGGGCATGTCGGGTCGAGCGGACCGGTGTCGCTGCGGTGCCGCGCGTTGCGAATCTTGACGTCGCCGTAGCGGGTGAACAGCCAGCCGTTCCGGGCGTTGCGGGTCGGCAGCACGCAGTCGAACATGTCGATGCCCGCCGCCACGCCGGCGACGATGTCCTCGGGCGTGCCGACCCCCATCAGGTAGCGGGGGCGGTCGGCGGGCAGGCGTGGCGCGGTGTGGGCGAGGAGGCGCAGCATGTCCGGCTTCGGCTCCCCGACCGACAGCCCTCCGATCGCGTAACCGTCGAAGCCGATCGCGGCGAGCGCGCCGATCGACTCGTCGCGCAGGTCCTCGTACATCCCGCCCTGGACGATGCCGAACAGGCGGTTCCGGTTGCCCGCATGGGCGTCGCGAGAACGCTTCGCCCAGCGCATCGACAGTTCCATCGACTGCGCCGCCTCGTCGCGCGAGGCGGGCCACGGCGTGCACTCGTCGAACGCCATCACGACGTCGGAATCCAGTGCGCGCTGGATTCCCATCGACGTCTCGGGCGTCAGGAACAGCCGGTCCCCGTTGACCGGCGAGGCGAACGTCACGCCTTCCTCGGCGACCTTGCGGAGCGCCCCCAGGCTGAACACCTGGAAGCCCCCGGAATCGGTGAGGATCGGGTGCTGCCAGCCCATGAACCGGTGCAGGCCCCCGTGCGCGGCGACGACGTCGGTCCCCGGGCGGAGCCACAGGTGGAACGTGTTGCCGAGCACGATCGAGGCGCCGAGCGACTCGAGTTCGTCGGGCGCCATCGCCTTGACGGTGCCGTAGGTGCCGACGGGCATGAACACCGGCGTCTCGACGACGCCGTGCGCGAGCTCGAGGCGTGCGCGGCGCGCGGCTCCGTCCGTCGCGAGGACGGCGAACGACATGGCCGCGCGAATCTAGCGCCGGCCTGCGCGCAGGCGCGCGTGACCGGCGGCGAGCAGCAGGAGCGCGAGCGCGGCCCACGCCGCCGGAGACCCGGCCGGGACCGGCTCCGGGCGCGGCACCCAGGCGTTGGACGCGCTGAGCGTGCCGTTGGTGCAATCGATGGTCGTGATCGAGCGGCCGAACTCGCGGTCGCCCTGCCGCACCGACGAACTGTAGACGAAACGGTAGGTGTGCGACGGCGGCGGCGGCGGCGAGAACGTGCGGAAGAATTCCGTCCCGAACGTCGCCGGCCCGACGCCGAGGTCCAGCGTATAGGTGTCGTAGGGCTTCCCGTCGAGGAACGTCGCCCCTTCGACGATCACCGCGCCGGCGATCCCCAGGTGCCCGACGGCTCCCGTGACGAATCCGCCCTGCGAGCAGCTTCCCCCGGAGAAGTTGTCGTAGGTGAGCGATTCGGACGCCGCTTTCGCGCTCGGCGGCGCGGGGCCGGCAAGTCCGCCGCTGCCGCCTTGCGCCGAGGCGGTCAGGGCGACCAGGAGCGCGAGCAGGCCGCCGACCAGCGCGCCCGTCCCTGCGCGAAGGCGCCCAGCAGACGCGGACACGGCGGCGGACATGCGCTCCGTTGCCGCAGCGGGCAGCCGGTGATCAGGGTTCAATGGTTTCACGATGAGCGAACGCCGGCTTGCAGCCCGCCGGCCGGCCCAACGCCTAGCTTCGAGGTTGGGACAAGCTTAGCCGGAACGACGATCGGTTGCCAAGCGACGAGGCGGCCATCTATCGGCAACTTCGTCGAAAAGTTGCGGAATAAGCGTCGAAAGTGCCGTTTTGTCGCTGAACGGCGACAGAGTTACCATCATTCCCGGTCGGAAGGCGCTCGTTCGAGCAGCATCGCATCGCCATAGCTGAAGAACCGATACCGGGCCGCGATCGCGTGTGCGTACGCGCGCCGGATCGTGTCGAGGCCCGCGAAAGCCGCCACGAGCATCAGCAGCGTCGATTTCGGCAGGTGAAAATTGGTCAGCAGGCGGTCGACCGTGCGGAACCGGTATCCCGGGCGGATGAACAGCGCGGTCTCGGATTCGCCCGCGGCGAGCGCTCCTTCCGACGATGCGGCCTCCAGGGCCCTGAGGGAGGTGGTGCCGACCGCGAGGACCCGGCCCCCGCGAGCGCGCGCCGCGGCGATCGCGTCGACGGTTTCCTGCGGCACGACGAAGCGCTCGCTGTGCATGCGGTGCCGCGAAAGGTCGGCGTCGCGCACCGGCAGGAACGTCCCGGCGCCGACGTGCAGGGTGACGCGCGCGAGGCACGCTCCGCCGGCTTCCAGGCGCGCGAGCAGCGCCTCGTCGAAGTGCAGGCCGGCCGTGGGCGCGGCCACTGCGCCGGGCACGCGCGCGTAGACGGTCTGGTAGCGCTGCGAGTCGGCGTCCGCCGCCGGTCGCGCGATATACGGCGGCAGGGGCAGTTCTCCGTGCCGCTCGAGCCAGTCCGCGACCGGTCCGGTGCCGAGGAAACGCACCCGGAAGAATCCGCCGTCGCGCTCGAGGGCGGTGGCGCTGGCTCCGCCGGGCAGCAGGACGGCGGATCCGATCCCGGGAAGGTGGCTCGCCTTGAGCTGGACCCAGGCCTCGTCATCGGAAAGCAGGCGCTCGACGAGGAGCTCGACCCGGCCGCCGGACGGTTTCGACCCCGCGACGCGTGCGCGCAGGACGCGGGTGTCGTTCATCACGACCACGTCGCCGGGCGACACGAGGTCGGCGATGTCGGGAAACGCGAGGTTCGTGAGGGTCGCTCCGTCGACGTGCAGCAGACGGCTGCCGCTGCGCGTCGCCGCAGGGAACTGGGCGATCAGCTCGGGCGGCAGCGCGTAGTCGAAGTCGTCGAGCGTGAGCCTGGCGTCGTCCATCGAACGGTGGGCGCGTACGGGGAGGGGCCTCGCCGCGTCGTTGCGAGTGGTGCCGGGAGAGGGACTCGAACCCTCACGGTGTTGCCACCGGCGGATTTTGAGTCCGCTGCGTCTGCCGTTCCGCCATCCCGGCCGCTCGGGGCTCCGCGACGCGCGCGCCGGAGCCGGCAAGGCCGCGATTATCGCGCATTCGCGCGCAGCGCCCCGCTTCGGGCCTCCCAGCCGGCTTCCGGAGGGGTTCCTTCCCGGCCTCGCGGCGCCTCGTGCTGCGCGGAGCCCGCACGGCAGGCGAACAACGCGTCAACGGTCGCGAGGATCGCCGTCATCGCGGCGATGCGCGCGGCGACGCCGTCGCCTCCTTGCTGAACCTGTGCCCGACTTCGCGGTCGTGGGGGCCGTGAACCTTGCCGTGTCCTCCCGGCGTCGCGGTTGTCCTCATCGCGGCGGCGGAGCAACCCGCTCGTAGGTGACGAACGCGTAGGCCGTGCCGTCGTCGCCCGTGCGCGCCTCGCGCGCGGCCTCGCGCCATTCCGCCCGATCGAAGGCCGGGAAGGCGACGTCGCCGTCGAACGGCCGCGCGATCTCGGTCAGGTGCATCGAGGCCGCCCGCGACAGCGCCTCCCGGTACAACTCCGCGCCGCCGATGCAGAACGCCGGCGGTGGCATCGCGACACGGGCGAGCGCTTCGTCGAGACTCGAGGCCACCTCCGCGCCGGCCGCCGCGTACCCGATCTGCGAGGTGACGACGATGTTCTGCCGATCGGCGAGCGGACCGCGGAGCGACTCCCAGGTCCGCCGACCCATGATCACGGCATGCCCGCGCGTGAGGGCGCGAAAGCGCTTCAGGTCGTCGGGCAGGCGCCACGGCAGCCCGCCGGCGACGCCGATGACGCGGTTCGCCGCGACGGCGGCGACGATCGAAAGCTCGGGAAGGCGTCGCCCGGGACGAGGTGCGGGCCCCGGATCGGCGTGGGCCGCGCTCACGCCGGGCCCGCCGGGCGGCAGGGCGGTGTCATAATCCGGTCGATTATAGCGGCCGGCGTCTCGACGTGTATTACCCGCGCTCGTTCCTCAAGTTCATCCTGTTGTCGTTCCTGCTGGTGAGCCTGCCGCTCCTGTACGCGCTCGCCGAGCTTCTGCTTTCCGTCGACCGGCTCGCGTCGCAGAGCCGCGAGGAAGTGCTGCAGGCGGCGCAGGCGGCACGCACCAGCCGGCTTCTGTTCGAGCAGGCCGCCACGCTCGAGCGGGTCGTGCGCCAGCAGCTCATCCTCGACGACCCCGCACTGATCGAAGACTACCGCCGGCTTCGGCAGGAATTCCACGCCACCGGCACGCAGCTCGCCGCCTTGCCGCTCGAACCTACCGAACGGGCCGCGCTCGACAAGCTCATGAGCAGCGAGGAGGCCCTCGCCGCGAAGCTCGGCACTTCCCGGCCCACCCCCGACGACGCCTCCGGGCTCGCCCAGGGGTTTTCCGGGCTCGTCGACGGCGCGCAGTCGATGCTCGCGGCATCGACGCAGCTCACGCAGCGTGCGATCGAGCGGCTTCAGGACACCGCGACGCGCGCACGCGAGAAGTGGCTGTGGCTCGCGCTCGCGACGGCCGGCATCGCCCTCGCGCTCGCGATCCTTTTCGCCGTGCTGATCGCGAGGCCCATCCGTCAGCTCGACCTCGCGATCCGCCAGATGGGGATCGCGGACTTCACGCACGCGATCGTCGTCAACGGCCCGCAGGATCTGCGCTACCTCGGCCAGCGGCTCGAGTGGCTGCGCACGAGGCTCCGCGAGCTCGAGGAGCAGCAGACGCGTTTCCTGCGCCACGTTTCGCACGAGCTGAAGACGCCGCTCACCGCCGTGAGGGAGGGCGCGGAGCTGTTGCGCGACGAGGTCGGCGGCAAGCTCACGCGCGAGCAGCAGGACATCGTCCGCATCGTGCGCGAGAACACGCTCTCGCTGCAGAAGCTGATCGAGGACTTGCTGAAGTGGCACCAGACGCGGGCGGCCGAACCGGCCACGGTCGGCCCGGTCGAGCTTCCGGACGTGGTGCGTCGCGTCCTGCGGGAGCAGAAGCTGGCCGCGCTCGCCCGGATGATCGCCTTCGAGACGCGATTCGAGCCGGCGATCGTCACCGGCGACGCCGAGCGCGTGCGCACGATCGTCGACAACCTCGTCTCCAACGCCATCAAGTACTCGCCGCGCTCGGGAACGATCGCGGCGGAGATCCGGGCGCGCGACGGCGTCGCGATCCTGGAAGTCTCGGACCAGGGACCCGGCGTTCCCGCGGCGGAGCGCGAGCAGGTGTTCGATTCGTTCTTCCAGGGGGCGCCGCCCGCCGAGGGGCGTGTGAAAGGCAGCGGGCTCGGACTGGCGATCGCACGCGAATACGCGATGGCGCATGGCGGGCGCATCGACGCGGTCGATCGCCCCGACGGCGCGCGCGGCGCCTGCTTCCGGCTCGTGCTTCCGCTGGCGATGGGAGCGCGCGTGGCCGCATCCCGGCGCGGCTTGACGGCGGCGGGGGTGGAGTGATGAAGCCCTCTCCGAAGCGCGCTTCGCGCGCCTCCGCCCGAGCGGCGCGTCGGAATCGTCCGCCGTCCCGGCTCCCGGGCGGGCGGGCGGTCGCGCTGGCGTGCATCGTTGCGCTCGTCTCCGGCTGCGCGTCGCTGCCCGAGACGTCGCCATCCGACATCACGCTCTACGACGACGTCGGGCCGCTGAACATCGAGATGACGCCGATGGTCGAGTCGCCGCCGATCGAGCCGGTCGAGCCGCCGCTGTCGGCGCCGCCGCTCATGCCCCCGCCCGAGCCCGCGCCCGCGCCGTCGAAGGACGCGCGCGCGCAGGAGCCGCAGGCGGCGACGATCCCGGCGCCCTCGACGAGCGCCGCGCCGGCCGAGAACGTGGTCGCGGCCGCGGCGCCGACGGCGCTGCCCCCCGCCGCGGTCGTCCCGCCCGACGACCTCGCCGCGCTGACGCTGATCGCCGACCTGCAGCGCTACAACGGCCTCGGCCCCGACGAGGTGAAGCGCGAGCTCGTCGTCGCGACCAATGCGCTCAACCGCGATCGCACGGACGTGAACCGCGTGCGGCTCGCCGTCCTCTACACGCTCGTCCACTCGAACCTGCAGGACGACCAGCGCGCACTGCAGCTCCTCGAGAACGTCGCGAAGAGCGGAGGCGGGCCCACGCCGGTCAAGGCGATCGCGGCGATCCTGTACGTCCAGGTGTCGGACCGCGTGCGCACGGTGCGCGAGGAGCAGATGAAGGCCAACGATGCCGTGCAGAAGCTCGAGGCGCTGCGCGCCATGGAGCGCAGCCTCCTTCGCGACCGCGTC
>CALDKM010000245.1:0-11159 GCA_937898875.1 uncultured Pseudomonadota bacterium
GGAAAGTAGGGTCTGACCCTACTTTTTCGGGGAGCGTCGTCTCCAAGCCGACGCCATGGCTCCAGACGCTGCGGCTCGACCTCCGGGAGTTCGTGCCGGCGGACGTCGAGGACATCGTGCGTCTCGACGCCGACCCGCGCGTCATGAAGTACATCGCCGACGGCTGCGTGCATTCGCGCGAGGAGACCCTCGCGCTGTTCCCGCGGATCCTCCGCTATCCCCGCCTCTACGTGGACCTGGGCATCTGGCGCGCATCCCGGCGCGACACCGGCGCGTTCATCGGCTGGTTCTCTCTCAAGTACGCGGGCAAGTCGAGCGACATCGAGATCGGCTACCGGCTGCTGCCCGATGCCTGGGGGCTGGGATTCGCCACCGAGGGCGCTGCCGCCATGCGCGACTACGGCTTCGACGACCTGGGCCTCGGGCGCATCATCGGCGTCACGCATCCCGGCAACCGCGCGTCGCAGCATGTCCTCAGGAAGGTCGGCATGGTCGACGAGGGTTGGGGGCGCTACTACGACACGCGGCTGCGGCTGTTCGCGATCGAGAGCGGGGCCTGAGACTAATCCATGCGGGCACCTTTCGTGGACAGGCCGCGCACGTTGCCGAAGTGTCGTCTCTGACCCCACTCTCGCTCACCGTCCGCCGCGCGCTCGCGCAGTCGGGCCTGGTGCCCGTCGACGCGCAGGTGCTGCTCGCGCACGTGCTTGGCGTCGGACGGGCCTGGCTGATCGCGCACGCCACCGATCCGCTGCCGCGCGATCGCGTGGACGGGTTCTTCGCACTCGCGAAGCGGCGGCGCGACGGTGAGCCGGTCGCCTACCTGACCGGCCGCCGCGAATTCCGCGGCCTCGACCTCGAGGTGACGCCCGCGGTGCTCGTGCCGCGCCCGGAGACCGAGACGCTCGTCGAGTGCGCGCTCGAGCGCCTGCCCGCGGGACGGCCGCTCGCAGTCGTCGACCTGGGTACGGGCTCGGGCGCCATCGCGCTGGCGATCGCCAGTGAGCGGCCGCTCGCGCGGGTGTACGCCACCGATGCGTCGTACGATGCGCTCGCGGTCGCGAGGGGCAACGCCATGCGGCTCGGTCTCGTGAACGTGACGGTCTTGCAGGGCGACTGGTACGACGCGCTTTCGGCGGATGCCGGCCCGTTCGACCTCATCGCCGCGAACCCGCCGTACGTCGCGGCCGGCGACTCGCACCTCGACGAGGGCGACCTGCGCTTCGAACCCATCCGCGCCCTCACGCCAGGCGGCGACGGGCTCGACGCGCTGCGTGCGATCGTTGCAGGCGCACCGGCGCGACTCGTGGCGGGAGGCTGGCTCGCCGTCGAGCACGGCTACGACCAGTCCGACGCGGTGCGGACGCTGTTCGCGGCGGCGGGATTCGAGGCGGTCGAGGCGCGACGGGATCTTGCCGGGATTCCGCGGGTCGTGGCGGGGCGCAAGCCGGAGTAGGCGGAAGTCGGGATCGACTCTCGGGTCGGGGCCGTACCCTTTCGGTGAACCCGCATTCGACGAATCGGACGCTTCTCAGCGGCCGAGATCTTGCGGTTGTAACCCCGCCTTATGGCGATTCGTCGCATCGGTATGCGATCCGTCAGCGCCGACCCGCAGAATGCGGGGCATGGATACCCGCCTCGCCCCGCCGAGCGCTCCTCCGCCCCGGCCCTCCCGCGGGAGGCGCCTTGTCGATTTCGCGGATCCCGCCGTCTGGGCGTGGATGGCGGTCGCCGTGCTGCTCGTCGTTCCCGCCGCGGTGACGCTGACCTGACGGCAGAAGCGCAAGGTCACGGAAAAGTAGGGGTCAGCCCCGCCTTTTGCGGATGGCGGGTTCGAAGGGATGGCTTGGCTGATAGTAGGGTCTGACCCTACTTATCATGGCTGATAGTAGGGCCTGGCTGACAGAGGGTCTGACCCTACTTATTGATTTGGATAGTAGGGTCTGACCCTACTTATCATTGGGTCTGACCCTGCTTATCCTTATCCTGCTTGTGGCGACCCGTCGTTTTGTCGCCGGTATGCGGGTCTACAGCTGCCGGGGCATGGCGACGCCGAGCTTGTCCGCCCACGGCGCGAGCGAGGGCAGGATCGTAGGGTGCAGCAGGACGCCGCGCTCGATCTGCTCGCGCAGAAGCTTCATGCCGCGCTCGCCGGGCAGGCGCACGCGCTCGACGCCGTCGCGGGGTGTTGCATCGTGGCAGGCGCCCACGAGCCAATCCATTTGACGCAGGAACGCGTCGAGCCCGCCGAACGCACGAGGGTCGAGCGCTTGCACGAATACCGTCGCGCCCCAGCCCTCCTTCGGGTCCGCGCGGCCGAAGCCCGCGAGCGCTGCGGTCATCGCCTCGATCATCAGCGCGAGCGCATAGCCCTTGTGTCCTGCCTCGAGGCCGCCCAGCGGCAGCAGCGTGCCCTTCGGCTCCTCGAACAGCACGCGCGGGTCGTCGGTCGGCGTTCCCTGCGCATCCTGCACCCACGCGTGCGGCAGCCGGCCGCCCGCCTTGTGGAGACGCGTGGTCAGGCTGTTGGTCGTGTAGCTCGCCGACACGTCGATCAGGATCGGATCGCCCGAGGTCGGAATCCCGGCGGCGAGCGGATTCGGCGTGAACACCGGGGAGACGGCGCCGAACGGTGCGACGCTCGCCGCGACGGGATCCGAGCTGTAGACGAGCGCCATCATGCCGCGGTCGGTCGCGCGCTTAAGGTACGCCTCGAGGCACGCGATGTGGTGCGAGCGGCGGATCACGACGGTGCCGGTGCCCTGCGTCGAGGCCATCGCCATCGCGGCATCGAGCGCGCGCAGCGTGAGCCACGGCCCCGGCAGCCGTCCGCCGTCCCAGGTTTGCGTCGCGGGCAGCTTCGCAACGACAGTCGGCTCGCCCGCTCTCGTCATCGAGCCCTTCTCGATCTCGCCGAGGTAGTTCGCGGCGAGCGCCAGGCCGTGCGTCGTGTGCCCGAGCAGGTCGCCCTCGACCAGCACCTCCGCGACGTCGCGCGCGATGTCGTCGCGCAGCCCGGCGCGCACGAAGAGCGCATGCGCGAAGTCCGCGAGCGCGCGCGCGTCGTGCCGCGGTCCGTCGTTCGCGAGGACGCGGTTCATCGCCTCTCCGCCGAGGCGTAGAGGTCGAGACCTTCCCTCGCGCCGCGCCCGACGATCCAGGTGTCGGTGCCGTAGAGCAGCACGTTGACGCCCTGCCCGGCGAGCCGGTCGACCTGCGCGCGGTTCATGGCGGTGGTGCCGATCGCCTTGCCCGCGCCGCGCACGATGCGGGCCGAGCGCTCGATGAACGACGTCACGCGTGGATCCTCGACCTGCCCGGGGATGCCGAGCGCGACCGAGTAGTCGAAGATGCCGAGGTAGACGAAGTCGAGCGCGGGCAGCTCGACGATGCGCTCGAGGTGCTCCGCCGCCGCAGGCGACTCGACCATCACGCCGGAGAACGGATAACCGGCGGCGAGCTTCGGCTGCGGCGCGATGCCGTAGCGGCCGCCGCGCGTGAACGGGTTGTAGCCGCGCGTGCCGTCCGGCGCGTAGTGCATCATCGCGACCGCGCGCGCCGACGCGGCCTCGTCGGCGACCTGCGGCACGACGACGCCGTCGGCACCGAGGTCCAGCGCGCGCTGGATGAAGAACGCGTCGGCTCCGGGCGAGCGCACCAGCGGCGACGCGCCGCCGTCCTCGCACGCCGTGATCGCGGCGTCGAGCGAGCCGAAGTCGTAGCCGCCGTGCTCCGCGTCCAGGATCACGAAGTCGAATCCGGCCGCGGCGAGCGTGCCGACGAGCGGCGCGGACGGGATCACCGACCAGATGCCGGCCAGCGTGCGGCCCGCGGCGAGCTTCGCGCGGAGCGGGTGGAGAGGCGGGGTCATCGCGGGAGGGATGGAAAGCGCTGCGCGGCGCGAGGTTGACGGCGCGGGAGTTTCGCCGGATTCTAGCGCACCGCGAATTGCGCACCGCGACGGCGCACCGGCGCCGCGACCGTCCTTCCCGTGTCCACCCTTCCTGCCGACGACAGCGGCGTGCCGCTGGTCTACGAGACGGTCGTGCCGTCCTCGTTGCAGGTGTCGATCGTCACGTTCCGCCCCGACTGGCAACTGCTCGAGCGGTGCCTGCGCAAGCTCGCGCTCGCGATCGGCGCCGCGCGCGAGTCGGGTGTCCTGCGCACCGTCCACGTCGCGCTGGTCGACAACAGCGCCGACCGCGCGATCGCGGCGAAGGTCGTCGACCTGGGACGCACGCGCTTCGCTGACTCGGGCGTGCAGGTGAGCTACGTGCACGGCCACGCGAACATCGGCTACGGCGCCGCGCACAACCTCGCGCTCCACGGCAGCGGCGCCGACTACCACCTGGTGCTCAACCCCGACGTCGAGCTCGCGGCCGACGCGCTCCTCAACGCCGTGCGCTGGATGAACGCCCACCCGGACGTCGGCGCGATCGCGCCACAGGTCAAGCGCCGCGACGGAACGCGCGACTACCTGGTGAAGCGCAAGCCCGCGGTGCTCGATCTCGCGCTGCGCGGATTCATGCCTCGCGTCGGGCGCCTGCTGTTCCGCAGCCGGCTCGACCGCTACGAGATGCGCGACGTGATCGACGCGGACCCGGAGCGCGACGTCGTCGACGTCGCCGCGATGTCGGGCGCGTGCATGCTGTTGCGCCGCAAGGCGGTCGACCAGACCGGAGGCTTCGACCCGCGGTTCTTCCTCTACTTCGAGGACTACGACTGGACGGTGCGCCTCAACAAGGTGACGCGCACTGCTTACGTGCCTTCGTTCGAGGTCGTGCACCACGGCGGCGGCGCCTCGCGCAAGGGCATGAGGCACGTCGGGCATTTCGTGAGGGGCGGCTGGCGGTACTACCGCAAGCATGGCTGGAAATGGTTCTGAGCGTGCCGGGCGCCGTCGTGGTCACGGGGGCGGCGGGCTTCATCGGGCGCGCGCTGGTCGACCACCTGCGTGCCGCCGGTCGCGAAGTGCGTCCGGTCGTGCGCGAGGATCGCGGCGGGATCGAAGGCGCGATCGCGCCGGGCCCTCTCGACCAGGCCTCTCCCGACGCGCTCGCGCGCGTGCTCGACGGCGCGGCGGCGGTCGTGCACCTGGCCGCGCGCGCGCACGCGACGGGCGATCGCGGGGGCGACGCGGAGGCAGCGTACCGTGCCGCGAACGTCGATGCGACGTCCCGGCTCGCGCGCGCGGCGGTCGCGGCGAAGGTGCCGCGGTTCGTGCTGGCGTCGAGCGTCAAGGTCAACGGCGAGGCGACGCTCCCGGGGCGGCCCTTCCGCCCCGACGACCCTCCCGCCCCCCTCGATGCGTACGGCCGCAGCAAGCGCGACGCCGAGCTGGCGCTCGCCGGCGCGTGCCGGGGATCGTCGACCGCGGCGATCGTGCTGCGCCTGCCGCTCGTGGTCGGCCCGGGCGCGCGCGGCAACGTCGCGCGGCTTGTCGACGCGATCGCGGCGGGTCGCACGTTGCCGCTCGGCGCGATCGACAACCGGCGCAGCGTCCTCGGCCTCGCGAACCTCTGCGATGCGATCGTCGCCGCGCTCGACGCGCAGCCCGCGCCGTCCGGCGTCCACTTCGTCGCGGACGCGGGCGCCGTCTCGACGCCCGCGCTCGTCCGCGCGATCGCGGGCGCGCTCGGGCGCCCGGTGCCGCTCGCGTTCGTGCCGGTGGCGCTGCTGAAACTCGGCGCGCGCCTCGCCGGCAAGGCTGCCGAGATCGGGCGCCTCGCCGGGTCGCTCGAGGTCGACGCGTCGTCGTTCGCGGCCGCGACCGGGTGGAGGCCCGAGCACCCGCTCGCCGAGGAACTCGCACGGCTCGCGCGCTCCCGCCCGGCATAACCTACAATTGCACGCTCGCCCGGATCACGATCGAGGCCGGCGCCCGAAGCGGGCGTCGACCGCGTTGCCTCCCAACCCTCCTCTCCGCCTCCATGCGCTCCAACGGCCGCCGACCCGACCAGATCCGTCCGCTCGTGCTCGACCGCGGCTGGTCGAAGCACGCCGAAGGGTCGGTGCTCGTCTCGGCGGGCGATACCCGCGTGCTGTGCACCGCGAGCGTCGAGGAGAGCGTGCCGCCGTTCCTGAAGGGCAGGGGGAAAGGCTGGCTCACCGCCGAATACGGCATGCTGCCGCGCTCGACCAACACGCGGATGCGCCGCGAGGCGGCGGAGGGCGCGCAATCGGGCCGAACGCACGAGATCCAGCGCCTGATCGGCCGGTCGCTGCGCGCGGTCGCCGACCTGCCGGCGCTGGGTGAACGCACGATCCGCATCGACTGCGACGTGCTGCAGGCCGACGGCGGCACGCGCTGCGCGTCGATAACCGGTGCGTGGATCGCGGTCGCCGACGCTGTCGCGAAGCTCAAGTCGCAGGAACTCGTGACCGGGGAGCCCCTGACCGACCACGTCGCGGCGGTGTCGGTCGGGATCGTCGGGGGCGTGCCGTTGCTCGATCTCGACTACACGGAGGATTCGAGCTGCGAGACCGACATGAACGTCGTGATGACCGGTGCGGGCGGCTTCGTCGAGCTGCAGGGCACGGCCGAGGGTGCGCCGTTCACTCGCGGCGAGTTCGACGCGCTGATCGACCTCGCACGCGACGGCATCGCAGGGCTGATAGCAGCGCAGAAGGCCGCGCTCGGACGCTGATCGGTTCCCCGAAGGCATGATCGAGCGCCTCGTCCTCGCGTCGACCAACGATGGCAAGCTCCGCGAGTTCGCGAGGCTGCTCTCGCCGCACCGCATCGACGTCGTGGCGCAGTCCGAGTTGCGCATCCCCGAGGCCGACGAGCCGCACGCGACGTTCGTCGAGAACGCTCTCGCGAAGGCGAGGCACGCGAGCCTCGTGTCGGGGTTGCCCGCGCTCGCCGACGACTCGGGCATCTGCGTCGTTGCGCTGGGCGGCGCGCCGGGCGTGCAAAGCGCGCGCTACGCGGGCGAGCCCAGGTCCGACGCGCGCAACAATGCGAAACTCGTCGCCGCGCTCCGGGAGGTGCCTGACCGCCGTGCGCACTACGCGTGCGTGCTGGTCCTCGTCGCGAGCGCCGGCGATCCCGAGCCCGTCATCGCCGAAGGCCGGTGGCACGGGCGCGTGATCGACGCCCCGCGCGGCGCCGGCGGGTTCGGCTACGACCCGCATTTCGAGGACCTCGAGAGCGGGCTCACGGGCGCCGAGCTGCCGCTCGAGCGCAAGAACGCGCTGTCGCATCGCGGAAAGGCGATGCGGGAGCTCCTCGCGAAGCTCGTCGAGCGCGAGCTGGTCCCGGAGGGCATCGAGCGATGAGCGTCACCGTCGAGACGGCGCGCGGCACCGTGCACCGGTGGCAGTGCGACCACATGGGACACGTGAACGTCCGCGCGTACGGCGAGTTCTTCGAGGAGGCGTGCTGGCAGTACTACGCGATGATCGGGATCCTGCCCTCGCGCCTGCGCAGCGGCGAGATCCACATGGCCGCCGTGCAGCAGGACACGTCGTACCGTCGCGAGCTGCTCGGCGGCGACGTCGTCATGGTGCGCACGGCGATGCTCGAGGCGCGCGACAAGGTGCTGCGCTTCGTGCACGAGATGGTGAACTGCGAGACCGGCGAGGTCGCGGCGACCTCCACGTTCACGGTCGTCTGCATGGATGCCGACGAGCGGAAGTCCCGGCCGTTCCCGGCCGACGTGCTGGCCAGGGCGCGCGCACTCGTCGCGGACGCGGCGCCGTCGGGGTGACCATGGCCCGCACTCTCGCGCCGGCGCCGCAGTCGGCGCCGATCTTCCTTGCGCTGCCGCCGCTCTCGCTGTACGTGCACCTGCCGTGGTGCCTGAGGAAGTGCCCGTACTGCGACTTCAACTCGCACGAGTGGCGGGGCGGCGACGCGGGACCGCCCGAGGGTGCGTACGTCGACGCGCTGGTCGCCGACCTCGAGAGCGCGCTGCCGTCGGTGTGGGGACGCAAGGTGTCGACGGTGTTCCTGGGCGGCGGCACGCCGAGCCTGTTCTCGCCCGAAGCGATCGACCGTCTGCTCGCGGCGATCCGCGCGCGCCTGCCGCTCGTCGCCGGTGCCGAGGTGACGATGGAGGCGAATCCGGGAACGTTCGAGCGCCGCCGCTTCGAGGGCTTTCGGGATGCGGGCGTCAATCGGCTGTCGATCGGCGTGCAGAGCTTCACGCCGCGGCATCTCGCCGCCCTCGGCCGCGTGCACGACGCCGCCGAGGCGCGCGCCACAGCGGCCGCCGCGGTCGAGCTGTTCGACGAGGTGAACCTCGACCTGATGTTCGCGCTTCCCAAGCAGAGCGTCGACGACGCGCTCGCCGACGTCGAGGAGGCGCTCACGTTCCGCACGACGCACCTGTCGTGCTACGAGCTCACGATCGAGCCCAACACGGCGTTCCACCGCCATCCGCCCGAGCGCCCCGACGAGGACGAGGCCGACGCGATGCAGTCGGCGATCGCGGCACGGCTCGCGCAGGCGGGCTTCGATCGCTACGAGGTCTCGGCGTACGCGAAGCCGGGGCACCGCAGCGCGCACAACGTCAACTACTGGCGCTTCGGCGATTACCTCGGCATCGGCGCGGGCGCGCACGGCAAGGTGTCGATGCCCGACCGCATCGTGCGCGAGGTGCGCTGGAAGCAGCCGAAGCAATACCTCGAGCGCGCGCTGGCGGGCGAGCCGGTGATGGAGCGGCGCGAGGTCGAACCGGGCGAGCTGGGGTTCGAGTTCATGCTCAATGCGCTGCGCCTGTCCGAAGGCGTGCCCTCGGCGCTCTTCGCCGAGCGCACCGGCATTCCGCTCGCGTCGATCGCGCGCGAGATAGGGGTCGCGGCCCGCCGCGGCCTGCTCGATCCGAATCCCTCGGTGCTTCGCGCGACGCCTCTCGGACGGCGCTTCCTGAACGAGCTCGTCGCCCTCTTCCTGCGCGACGCCCCGCGCACGAAGGAGCCGATGTGAACGATCTCCATGCCCGCGGCGTGACCGAGCTCGCGGGCGCGCTGGCGTCGGGCGCGCTCGCCGTGCGCGACCTCGTCGCGGCGCTCCTCGCGCGCATCGACGCGACCGATGCCGGCATCCATGCGTGGGCGCATCTCGACCGCGACCGCGCGCTTGCGGAGGCCGGGCGGCTCGATGCGCTGCCCGCCGCGCAACGCGGAGCGGTCTTCGGCCTGCCGCTCGGCGTCAAGGACATCATCGACACGGCGGACCTGCCGACGCAGCTCGGGTCGCCGGTCGGGGCGGGGCGCCGGCCGGCCCGCGACGCGAGGTGCGTCGCGCGGTGGCGCGCCGCGGGCGGATTCGTCCTCGGCAAGACGGTGACGACCGAGTTCGCGTTCATGCATCCGGGGCCGACCGCGAATCCGTGGAACCCGCGCCACACGCCGGGCGGGTCGTCGTCGGGATCGGCGGCGGCCGTCGCGCTCGGCCAGGTGCCCGCGGCGATCGGCACGCAGACCAACGGCTCGGTGATCCGTCCGGCTGCGTACTGCGGCGTCGTCGGCTTCAAGCCGACGCTCGACCTGGTGCCTTTCGGCGGCTCGGCGGTCTTCAGCCCCACGTTCGATACTGTGGGGACGTTCACGCGCTCGGTGGCGGATGCCGCGATCGTCGCGCACGCGCTTGCGCCCGCGATCGCGCGCGACGTCGCGGCGCGGGCACGACCTCCGCGGCTCGCGTACGTCGACCGTTTCCCCTGGACGCATGCGGTCGACGACGGCGGCGCGTTGGAGACCGCCGCGGCGACGCTCCGCGCGGCGGGCGCCGAGGTCGTGCCGGTGGCGTTCCCCGATGCGCTCGAGGCGCTCCGGGACGTTCAGCGCACGATCATGCTGGGCGAAGGGGCGCGCTCGATGGGGCCGCTGCAGGACCGGGAGCGCGCGCGATTCTCCGCGACGCTCAATGCCGGCCTCGACGAAGGTCGGTCGATCGGCGACGACGCGCTCGCGAAGGCGCATGCGGCGCGCCGCGCGATGATCGCAGGGGCGATCGCGTGGCTCGCGAGCTACGACGCGCTCGTCGCGCCGCCGGCGCCGGGTCCCGCTCCCGAGGGTCTCGACACGACCGGGGATCCGTCGTGCTGCACGTTCGCGTCGCTGCTCGGCGCGCCTGCCGTCACGCTGCCGGCGGGCTGCGCGCCGAACGGCCTGCCTGTCGGCATGCAGTTCGTCGGCATGGGGGGCGAGGACAATGCGCTCCTTTCCGTGGCCGCGTGGTGCGAGGCGAAGCTTCCCCGATGGAAGGGGCTCGCATGAAGCGCGCGAAGCTGCACGCCCTGCCGAAGCAGCGCAACCCGGTCGCGCGGTCGCCGCTGCTCGCCAAGGGCGGCGCGCACGGCAAGACCACGGCCGCGAAGCGGCGCAAGGCTTCGATGGACGTGGCGAAGCTGGGGCGCGACCCGGACCTCGGCGGCTGACGCGATGACGCTCTCGCGCCGCGATCTCGAGCGGGGCCTGATGCGCGAGCTGTACCTCGCCACGGTCGGCCCGGCGCACGCCCTCGACGACGAAGCGCTGTCGAGGTCGCTCACGGCGACGCTCGCGGACAAGCCGAAGGGCGCCGGCTGGTGGGTATTCGGCTACGGGTCGCTCCTGTGGAATCCGCTGTTCCCGGTCGCGGAGGCGCGCCCCGCGACGATCCACGGCCTGCACCGGCGCTTCTGCCTGCGTTCGCTCGCGTCGCGCGGGACGCGCGAGCGGCCCGGCCTCGTGCTGGGGCTCGAGCCCGGCGGTGCGTGCCGGGGCGTCGCCTATCGGCTTCCGTCCGCGCTGGCGCTCGACGAGCTGCACCTGCTATGGCGCCGCGAGATGGTCGTCGGGTCCTACCGGCCCGCCTGGGTCCGCGCGCGCGCCGGCGAGCGCACGATCGTCGCGCTCGCGTTCGCCGTGCGCCGCGATCATCCGCAGTACGCCGCCCTCACGCTGGACGAGCAGGCGGACACGATCGCGCACGCGTGCGGTGCGTTCGGCTCGTCGTGCGAATACCTGATGAAGACGCGCGCCGCGCTCGCGGAGCACGGGATCGTCGACGCCTACCTCGAGCGATTGGCGGCGGACGTGGCGGCGCGGCAGGGGGGCTGACCCCGGTTCTGACCACGACCAGGCCGGGGTAGGACCCCTTCAGATGGCGATGCTGCGTCCGCCGTCGACGTTGATCGTCTCGCCGGTCACGTAGGGCGCGTCCTCGA
>CALDKM010000246.1:0-1941 GCA_937898875.1 uncultured Pseudomonadota bacterium
TCCCGCGCGGCGGGCGGGTCGGACAGGGGATTTGCAGACGATTTCCGTCGACGCTCGATGCAGGAGCGGCGAGCGCCTGCCTGGCCCGATTCGGAGCCTCGCACCTTCGGCCGAACGGCCGATGGCGGCGCGTCGGCTTCGGAGCCGAGGATATCGTTCATGGTGTCCCGCCCGGATCCGAAAGCGCGCAGTCCCGAGCCCACCCGCGCATGCGCCGCGTCGACGGCGCGCGCGCGAGCATAGCAATAATGCTATACTTCGGTGCCGACTTGGACGTTTGCTTTCGCGAGCCCGCGGGTGGAGTCGGAGATCCTGACGCTGCCGGCGGGGCACGTCGCGCGGTTCGTCCGGTACGCCGAACGCATGGAGGCGTGGGGTCCGGACCTGGGCATGCCGCGCACGCGAGCGATGGGCGGAGGGCTCTTCGAACTTCGCGTCCAGGCGGGCGAGGGAATGGCGCGAGTGTTCTACTGCACGACCGCGGACCGGACGATCGTCTTCGTGCACTCGTTCGTGAAGAAGACCGGGAAGACGCCGCCGAACGTGCTCGAGATCGCGCGGCGACGGATGAGGCAGGTGATCGATGGCTGACGCTCTCGGGCAATTCAGGCGCAAGGCGTTCGAACGGCCGGGCGTCAAGGCCGCCTACGACGCGCTTGCCGACGAGTTCGCGTTCCTCGACGAGGTGCTGCGCGCGAGGGCCGAGTCGGGTCTCACGCAGGCGGAGGTCGCCGCGCGCGTCGGCACGACCCAATCCGCGATCGCCCGGCTCGAGTCGTCGACCAGCGGGCATTCGCCGTCGATCGCGACGTTGCAGCGCTATGCCAGGGCGCTGGGTTGTCGACTGGAGGTCCGGCTCGTCAGGGCGAAGCGGACCACGGATCGGCGAGCGCGGGGCCGAGGCTCGTGACCGCCTGATCCCGTCGCAGCGCGGTGCGACTGTCCGGAAGACGTGAGCAGGGTCCGGCCGACAGTCATGGTGCCGGCGCGCGCCGACATGCCGGGCCGTCGAGGGGTGCAATGGCGTGCGGCGCTGTCGCACGAGATGATTGCGCGAAGGCATGAGGCGTTCACCCAGCGATCGGTTCGCCAACGATCGGGACATCCTCTGCGTGACCGCCACGGTCAGCGCGGCACCGGCGCGAGAGTGCCACGGTGGCGAGTGCACAGGCCCTAGAATGGACGCCCGTGGCCCTCGCCCCGACGATGCGGGGGCGCTCACTCGACCCGCCTTCCACCCGCGCGCATCCGATGACTTCCATTACCGGCATCTCCTCGATGGCCACCCGCCAGGTCCTGGCGGAAATGACCGCCGCGTACGAGCGAGAAAGCGGAGCGAAGGTCGCGATCGAATCGGTCGGTGGCGTCGACGCCGCGAAGCGCGTTCGCGCCGGCGAGCGCTTCGACGTCGTGATCCTCGCGTCGAACGTCGTCGACCAGCTGATCGCGGAAGGCCACGCGCTGCCGGACGGCCGCGCAGACCTCGTGCGCTCGGACGTGGCGATCGCGGTGCGCGCGGGCGCGCCCCGGCCCGACATCGGCACCGAGGATGCGGTGCGGGAAGCGGTGCGGCGCGCGCGAAGCGTCGGCTATTCGACCGGCCCCAGCGGCGACTACCTCGCGAAGCTGTTCGAGCGCTGGGGCATCGCGGACGAGATCGCGAGCCGCATCGTGAAGCCCGCGCCCGGGATCCCCGTCGGCAAGCAGGTGGCGGAGGGCGCCGTCGAGCTCGGCTTCCAGCAGCTCTCCGAGCTCAAGTTCCTTCCGGGCATCGACGTCGTCGGCCCGTTGCCGCCGGCGATCCAGCTCGTGACGACGTTCTCGGCGGGCGTTTGCACGACGTCGTCGCAGCCCGGCGAAGCGCGCCGGCTGCTCGCTTACCTGGCGTCGCCCGCGACCGCCGAGGTCAAGCGGCGCAACGGGATGGAGCCGGCCTGAGCG
>CALDKM010000247.1:0-3847 GCA_937898875.1 uncultured Pseudomonadota bacterium
GCGAGGTCGCCCGCGATCAGCAGTCCGAGACGCTCCGGATCGCCCGGGATCAGCTCCGCGCCTTCGCGCTCGAGTCGCTCGCGGACGTCGGCCTGCGCGAGCACGCGGCGCGTCTCGGCGTTGAGCTTCGCGATCGCTTCGCGGGGCGTGCCCGCCGGCGCGACGATGCCCCAGTAGTTGATCACCTCGGCGTTCGCGACGCCCTGTTCCTGCCATGACGGAACGTCGGGCATCTGCGGGATCCGCTTCGGGCCGGTGACCGCCAGCACGCGCACGCGCCTGTCCGCCGCGAGAGGAAGCGCGGCGGGAATCGACGCGGTCATCGCCTGCAGGGTTCCGCCGAGCAGGTCCTTGGTCGCGTCGGCGATGCCGCGGTAGGGCACGTGCACGATGGTCGTGCCGGTCCGCGCCATCAGGAGCTCGAGCGCGAGGTGGTTGACGCTGCCTGGTCCCGCCGAGCCGTAGTTGAGCTTGCCCGGCTCGCGGCGCGCGAGCTCGACGAACTCGCGCATCGTCGTCGCGTTGACGGCGGGATGGACGACGAAGGCGAGCGGCCCCGACGCGATGGGAGCGACCGGCACGAACTGGCCGACGGGATCGTATCCGGGGTTCTTCGCCGACGCGGCGACGGTCGTGAACGGCGAGGCGACGAACAGCAGCGTGTAGCCGTCGGGCTCCGCCTTCGCGACCTCGGCCGCGCCGATCGCGCCGCCCGCGCCGGTGCGGTTGTCGACGACGACCAGCTGCCCCAGACGCTCGGAAAGCTTCTGCGCGACGAAGCGCGCCACCGTGTCGGTCCCCGCCCCCGGCGAGAAAGGCACGACGAGGCGGATCGGCTTCGTCGGGTAGGTGCCCTCCGCGAGCGCCGGCACTGCCGGCAGGAGGCAAAGGGAGAGAAGCACGGCGACGCAGCGGCGCAGGAGGGTCATGGGAGTCGGACGCATCGGTCGGGTAGGGGAAAATCGAGCATCGTGGCTTGCGTCGATGACCGGATCGTGACGGCCGGCGGACGCGGGCCCGCCTATCCTCGTCCGATCCGTCGCGTGCGTCCAGTCGCGGGACGTCGGTTGCCGATCCGCGGCTCCCCGTCGTCAGTCCTGGTCGGGCTTCGGGACCGCGTCGACGTTGTCGATGAGCCGGGTGGCGCCGAGCTTCGCCGCGCCCAGCACGATCAGCAGGTTCGGCTGGTCGAGCGCCTCCGGGTGCGGGATGCGCAGGCCGAGGCCGTGGCGGACCGCGACGTAATCGACCCGCCAGCCGTGGCGGGCGAGCTCCGAGCGGCCGTCCGCCTCGAGGTTCGCGTAGTCGCGGCGGCCGGCCGCGATCGCGTCCGCGATGCCGCGCAGCACCCGGTGGAGCCGCGGCGCCTCGGCCCGCTCGGAAGGCGACAGGTAGCCGTTGCGCGACGACAGCGCGAGTCCGTCGTCGGCGCGCACCGTCTCGCAGCCGACGATCCCGATCGGCAGGTTGAACTGCTGAACCATGCCGCGCACGATCTCGAGCTGCTGGCGGTCCTTCCTGCCGAACACCGCGACCTGCGGACGCACCAGGTTGAAGAGCTTCAGCACGACGGTGCACACGCCGTCGAAGAACCCGGGACGGAACTCGCCCTCGAGTTCCTCGCCCAGCGGCGGCGGCTTCACGCGGTAGAGCTGCGGCACCGGGTACATCTCGTGCTCGGTCGGCGCGAACAGCGCGTCGACGCCCATGCGTTCGAGGCCCGCGCGGTCCGCGTCCATCGTGCGCGGGTAGCGGTCGAAGTCCTCGTTCGGCCCGAACTGCAGCCGGTTCACGAAGATGCTCGCGACGACGGCATCGCCTCGCGCGCGCGCGAGCCGCGTCAGCGCGAGGTGGCCCTCGTGCAGATTCCCCATCGTCGGCACGAAGGCGACGCGCCCCGCACCCGCGAGCTCGCGGGCCAGGTCGGCGGCGGTGTGGCAGATCTTCATCGCGTCGTCCCCTCGTTGTCGCGCCGATGTCTCAGAAGCAGTGCTCCGCCGCCGGGAACGAGCCGTCCTTCACGGCGGCGACGTACGCGGCGATCGCCCGCTCGATGCTGTCGTGCCCGGTCATGAAGTTGCGCACGAACCGCGCCGCCTTGCCGGGCTGGATCCCGAGCGCGTCCTGGATCACCAGCACCTGGCCCGTGCAGCCGGGGCCCGCGCCGATCCCGATGATCGGCACGCCGGATTCGCGCACGAGCCGGGAGCCCAGGTCGCGCGGCACGCACTCGACGACGATCATCGACGCGCCGGCGCGCTCGAGCGCCTTCGCATCGGCGAGCATCGTATCCGCGGCCTCGGCGGTCCTGCCCTGGACCCGGAAGCCGCCGAGCGCGTTCACCGACTGCGGCGTGAGCCCCACGTGTCCGCAGACCGGCACGCCGCGCTTCGTCAGGAACTCGACCGTGCGCGCGATCCACTCGCCGCCCTCGATCTTCACCATCTGGGCGCCGGCCTGGAGCGCCGAGGCGGATGCGCGGAACGCGTCCTCGGGGCTCGCCTGGTAGGTGCCGAACGGCAGGTCGGTGATCACGAGCGGCCGCGTGGATCCGGCGACGACGCACCGCGTGTGGTAGAGCGCGTGCGCGAGCTCGACCGGCAGCGTCGTGGGGTGCCCCTGGATAACCATGCCGAGCGAATCGCCGACGAGCAGGATGTCGACGCCCGCGCGGTCGCACACGCCCGCGAGGCTCGCGTCGTACGCGGTCAGCATCGCGAGCCTCTCGCCCGCGGACACCAGCTTCGCGAGCGCGGTCAGCGTCAGGCGGCCCGAACGGACCGGCGGCGCGGGGGCGCCGCGGGGCGCGGCGTCAGGCGGACTGGCCAAGGTTGAAGAACTCCCGCCGGCCGCGCATCGACGCGATGCGCTCGAGCAGCAGCGCGAAGTGCCCGGGATCGTCGACGAAGTTGAGCCGCTCGCTGTTGACGATCATGAGCGGCGCGCCGTCGTACCGGTAGAAGAAGCGCGTGTAGGTGTCGGCCACGCGCGCGAGGTAGGACTCCTCGATCGTGCGCTCGTAGTCGCTGCCGCGCCGCTGCACGCGATCGACCAGCACGGGGACCGGCGCCTGAAGGTAGATCACGAGGTCGGGGGCCGGCACCTGCGGCTTCAGGTGCGAGTAGATCTTCTCGTAGAGCGCGTACTCGTCGTCGGTCAGGTTGAGCCGCGCGAACAGCGGGTCCTTGTCGAACAGGAAGTCCGCGACGGTCGGCCGGCGGAACAGGTCGAGCTGCGCGAGCGAGCGCAGCTGGTCGACGCGCTGGAAGAGGAACGTGAGCTGCGTGGGCAGCGCGAACCGGGCGCGGTCCTCGTAGAAGCGGGCGAGGAACGGGTTGTCCTCGGGCTGCTCGAACAGCGGGTCCGCGTGCAGAACGCCCGAGAGCTCGCGGGCGAGCGAGGTCTTGCCGGCGCCGATCGGCCCCTCGACCACGATGTAGCGGCACTTCGACAGGTCCATCGGCAGGTCGTCAGGCTTGCGCGTGCGTCCGCGTGCGTGCGATGCGCTGGTGCTTCACCTTCGCGAGCGCCCGGCGTGCGAGCCCCCGTCCGGGAATCGTCGCCGCGGGCGCCGCGTCGGCGAGGGGCCTCAACACGAACGCGCGCTCGTGCATGCGCGGATGCGGGATCACGAGCCCGGGTACGTGCAGCCGGCGGCGCCCGAATAGTAGCAAATCGAGGTCGAGCGTCCGCGGCGCTTTAGGAGGCCCGTCCGGATCGCGGCGGCGCTGCTGCCGACGTTCGATCGCGAGGAGCCGCGCGAGCAGCGCGCGCGGCGACAGCTCCGTGTCGACGATCGCGACCGCATTGACGTAGTCGGGCTGCGGCCCGGTCGTGCCGACGGGGG
>CALDKM010000248.1:0-6234 GCA_937898875.1 uncultured Pseudomonadota bacterium
CGGCCGGCGGCGCCTTGCGCTCGTCCATCGCCCTGGGCGGCGCGGCGGCCGCGACGCGCGCCGAAGCCTCCCGCTTCCGCGCCTCCGCCGCTTCGCGCTGCGCGGCGTCGAGCTCGGCCTTGAGCTTCGCTTCGCGCTCGGCGGCGATGCGTGCGGCGGCCTCCTCTTCGGCCTTGCGCTTCGCGCCTTCGGCCGCCGCCCGCTGCTCGGCAGCCTTCCTCGCCTCCGCGGCGCGCGCGGCCTCCACGGCCTTCGCCTCGCGGTCCTGCACGTACCACCACCCCGCGGCGGCCGCGATCATGATCGCCGCGACGATGCCGACGATCGCCGCGACCGGGCGCGAGCGCGCCGGCCCGCCCGTCGCGGCGACGGCAGGCGGCGACGCCCGTGCGCCCGCGTGCGGCGCGTCGATGCCCGCGTCTTCCCCGATCGAGAACACGCGCACCGGCTGCGTGATGTTCTTGAACGTGCGCTCGCCCATCGGGTGGAAATCGAGCGAGAGCTTGTTGCGGATCTGGTCGTAGACGCTTCCGGACACGCAGACGCCGCCGGGCTCGGCCGCCGTCTGGATGCGCGCGGCGACGTTGACGCCGTCGCCGAGCAGGTCGGTGCCCTGCACGATCACGTCGCCGAGGTTGACGCCGATGCGGAACTGCATGCGCTCGTCGGGCGCGAGGTGGTCGTTGCGCGTGCGCAGCGCCGACTGGATCTCGGTGGCGCAGCGCACCGCATCGACCGCGCTGGGGAACTCGGCGAGCACGGCGTCGCCCGCGGTGTTGAAGATGCGGCCGCGATGCTGCGCGAGCATCGCGTCGAAGATCTCGCGGTGGCCGCGGAAGACGCGCAGCGTGCGCTCCTCGTTCGCCTCCATCATCCGGCTGTAGCCGACGATGTCGGCCATCAGGATCGTCGCGAGCCGGCGCTCGAACGGCTCGCCGCCCATTCCCGAAGGTGCTCCGCCAGACATCGATCCTCCCTTGACCGTTGCGCCCGGCCCCCCGGGGGCGGGCGAGACGGCGATGTTGCCACGGCAGGAAGGCGCCGACGATCCCCGGCCGTCGGCCGCGCCGCCGGCGCGGTGTCCGGCGGTTGTGCCGCTGCCGCGGAGGCCGGTACGATGGCTGCCCGTTTCGACCCGATCGCGCCGACCGCCGATGGCATTGCGAGCGCTCCGTGCCCTTGCCGTCGCCGGCGTCGCGGCGCTCGCGATGCTGACCGGCTGCCGTCCGCTCCAGAACGCGCTCCTGTTCCACGCGCAGCCGCCGGCAGCTTCCCTCCCGGCGCCGCCGGCCGGCTGGCGCGCCGAGCCGGTCGCGCTCGAGCGTCCCGGCGGCGTGACGGTTCGCGGATGGCTCGTCGTGCCGCCGGACACGCCCGCACGCGCCGTCGCCTACTTCGGCGGCAATGCCGAGGAAGTGTCGTGGCTCGTCGCACACGCCGATCGCTTCGGCGGCCGCGCCGTGGCGCTGGTGAACTACCGCGGTTTCGGCGAGAGCGGCGGCAAGCCCGCCGAGGAGGCGCTCGTCGGCGACGCGACGGCGCTCTTCGACGCGTTGTCCGCGCGGCCGGACGTTCGAGGCGGCATCGCCGCGATGGGGCGCAGCCTCGGCACCGGCGTCGCGGTGCGGCTCGCGGCGCAGCGACCGGTCGATCGCGTCGTGCTCGTCTCGCCTTACGACAGCATCGAGGCGGTCGGCGCGCACTACTTCCCGTCCGCGCTCGTGCGCGCGGTGATCGCAGACCGCTACGACGCGAAGTCGCACGCTCCCGCGCTGCGCACCCCGATGCTCGCGGTCGTCGCGGGCGGCGACGAGGTCATCCCGGTCGAACGCTCGAGCAGCCTCCACGCCGCCTGGGGCGGGCCGAAGCGGTGGCTCGAGCTGCCTCGCGCCAGTCACAACGACATGCAGGAGCACGCCGCGTACTGGCGCGAGATCGGCGCGTTCCTGGCCGAGCCATGAGCGCCGCGACACGCGAATCTTCCGCGTGCCCATGGGGATTCGTCCGCAGCGCCGGTCCTGCGCGGGTGCGAAGCTTCATCCCATCGCCGGCTGCTTGCGCGATCGACGATGCCGACGATGACGCTACGCTCCGACCTTACGCCGCCCGACAGCCGCCCGCATCGCCTCGCGCGCGTTGCCGGGCAGCTCGCGAAAGCCGCCCTCGTCGCGGCCGCGGCGGCGGGGCTCGCGCTGTTCGTCGCCGCACCCTTGATCGTCGGCATGAGCTGGCCGCCGGGGGCGACGGAGCTCGTTCTCGCTCCGAGCGTGTCGATGGCGCAGCCGCTGGCCGGCATGCGCGCGCCGGACACGGATGCGGCGAATGGAGCCAGGCGCTAGGCGCTCCGCGCCGCCAGCATGCGCTTCAGCTCGCCGCTCGCGACGAGTGCTTTGAGGTCGTCGGCGCCGCCGACGAGCGTGCCGTTCACGAACACCATCGGGAACGTGGGCCAGCCGGTCCACATCTTGAGGGCATTGCGCCGCCGCCACGAGCTAGCGTAGCTGCCGTACCGGAGGTATCTGTACGGCACGCCCGCTTTGTCGAGCGCCCTCCGCGCGAGCCTCGGGAACGGATTCTGCCCCATGCCCACGACGACGACGGCGTTGTCCGCGATCGCCTGCTGCACCTCGCGGACGATGCTCTCGTGGTGGTGCGCGACGCGCTCGCGGATCGCGGGGTGGATGCGGGACTCGTCGAGGATGCTGCGCGGCATGGGCGGACTCGCGGAGTGAGGGCCCCTAGGCTACTCCTGCCGCCCCGCAGGCGCTCGCCAGGCGTCAACGGATGCCGAGCGCGCGATCGAGCGACAGCGTCCCCGCGCCGCGCGCGGCGATCAGCAGCAGCAGACCCGCCCACGACAGGTGCGTAGGCCACGCGTCGGGGTAGACGAAGACCTGGATCACGGCGGTCATGCCGAGGAGCGCGAGCGCGGAGCCGCGCGTGAACAGCCCGACGACGAGCAACGCCGGGAACAGGTGCTCGGACCACGCCGCGAGATGCGCGGCGACCTCGGGCGGGACGACCGGCAGCCTGTACTCGGAGCGGAACAGCTCGATCGCCGAGGGCGCGACGTCGATCCAGCCCTCGACCTTCGTGCGGCCCGACTGCAGGAAGATCGCGGCGATCGAGATCCGCGCGACGAGCGCGAGCGCCCCGTCGCCCATCCGTGCGCCGATGCGGTCGGCGAGGCGGTTCCATGCGTCGCGCAAGCGGTGCGGTGTCGAGAGGGTAAGCGTGGCGATCGTCGGGGCGGGATTCATCGGGGGTCCTCGTCTTCAGGGGAACGTCGTCGGCGCGACGGGCGCGGAGCCGTGCGCGACCGACAGGCGCGCAAACGCGCCCGCGTCGAGCAGATCGGCCATCAGCCGCGCGAGATCGGTGCTGCCGTCGGCGTCGAGCGCGCCGCCCGCCGCTTCTGCGAGCGGGCGCCCTGCCGCGCAGGCGTCGAGGAACGCGCAGTGTGCCGGGCCGATCCCGATCCACCGCACGGCGTCGATCGGCCGGGTGACCAGCACGCCTTCCCCGCGCCACGCGACGTCGGCCAGGTCGTTCCCGCCGTCCGGATCGCGGCTGCGTGTCCAGAGCGCGTGGATCGGATGCTCGTCCGACCGCACCCAGCGCGACGCCGCGTGGGGCACCAGCAGGGCATCGGCCAGTCGCTCCGGCGCGAGTGCCGTCATCGACGCGGGATCGACGACCGGATCGTCGCGCGCGGCATGCGCCTCGGTCCACGCCCGGTCGAGGCGCGCGACGAGCGGCAGGTACGGCATCGCGGAGGCGGGTCCGAAGCCGGCGAGGAAGCGGTCGAAGCCTTCGCCGTAGTCGGCAAGCGTCGGATGCGTCGGAGGATGCGAGCGCACGAACACCGCGGCCGCGGCGCGAAGCCATTCGTCGCCGACGAGTCGCTCCACCGCGGGATGGTTCGCGACGATCGCGTCGATCAGGCCGCCGTGCACCGTGTTGCGGTAGACCGCGAACGCCGGCTGGCGAACGAGCGCGGAGAGGTCCCGCGGAGCGGCGCCGGAGGCGCTCGACGGGTCGTTCGCGAGCAGCGCGCATGCGAAGGCGTCCTGGAAGCGGCCGAGCGCGCTCATGCGATCGCCTCGGCGGCGCGCTCGTCGACGGCGGACAGGTGCGCCGCCGCACGCGCGCGCTCCGCGTCGAGCTCGGCATGGGTCGGAAGGTTGCCGTCGCGCTCGATGAGCGAGGGCCGCGGCCCGATGCGCGCGACGAGTCGCGCGAACAGCGCCCAGACCGCCGGCGCGACGGGCGCGTCGTGCGTGTCGACGAGGAGCGATTCGCCTAGGCGCGGGTCGGCGGCGTGGCCGGCGAGATGGATCTCGGCGACGGCGTCGGCCGGGAACGCGTCGACGATCGCCGCCGCGTCGAGCCCGAGGTTGCGCGCGCTCACGTAGACGTTGTTGACGTCGACGAGGAGCCGGCAGCCGGTGCGGCGGACGAGCTCCGACAGGAACGCGACCTCGTCGATCTCGTGATCGTCGAAGGCGAGGTATTGCGACGGGTTCTCGATCGCGATGGCGCGCTTAAGCGCATCCTGGACGATCGACACGTTGGCCGCGATGCGATCGAGCGCCTCGCGCGTTCGCGGGAACGGGAGCAGATCCGGCAGATACGCGCCGCGCCACGACGACCACGCGAGATGCTCGGAGATCAACGCGGGCTCGACGCGGCGCGCGAGCGCGACGAGGCGCGCCAGACGTGTCTCGTCGGGCCGTTCGTCGGATGCGAGCGACAGCGACACGCCGTGGAGCGACAGCGGATGGCGCGCGCGCACGGCGTCGAGCCACGCGAGGCGCGGGCCGCCGTCTACGCAGTAGTTCTCGGGATGCACCTCGAACCATCGCGCGTCCGCGGGCGACGCGAGCGCGTCGGCATAGTGCGCCGGCTTGAGCGAGAGCCCGGCGGAAAGCGCGATGGCCATCGGAGGTGCCCGGTCCTACGCCTTGACCGGCATCAGCGAGCCCATGCCCTTGGGCGTCGTGATGGTCGAGCACGTGCCCTTGGGCACGAACTTCCAGGCATTGCCCTGGTAGTCGACCTTCGACGTGCCGGCGCAGGTCGTGCCGGGGCCGGCGGCGCAGTCGTTCTTGCCGGCCATCGAGACGCCGTAGCACTTCTCCATCTCGGGCTTCGGCATGGCCTGGTCCTTCTTGTCCATGCCTTGCGCGAGGGCGGCGCCCGAGGCGAGCGCGGCGAGGGCGAGGACGGCGGCGGCGGTGCGATGTTGCATGGTCGGCTCCTTCGATCGTGGTGGGGGCGGCCGCCGGGGAGTCCGGCCTGGATTCCCGTCGCGGTCCGGCCGTTAGTTCGCCGGCGATCGGCCGACGGTTACACCGGCGGGCCCGCATCGGCCGCACAATGGCGGCCGGCGCGATCCCGAGCGGCCGCCGGTGTAACCGCCGGACCCCGGATCGCGAATAGGAAGGAGAGCCCCCGGTGGGCAGCTTCGAGGAACGAGTCCGCGGGCCCTGGCTCGCGGCGCTGGCCGGCGACGCGGCCGCATACGAATCGTGCCTGCGCGAGCTCGCGGCGATGCTGCGCGGCTACTACCGCAGGCGGCTCGCCTCGCTGCCCGACGAGGTCGAGGACCTGGTCCAGGAGACGTTGATCGCCGTGCACAACCAGCGACACACCTACGATCCGGGGCAGCCGCTGACCGCGTGGGTGCACGCGATCGCGAAGTACAAGTACGTCGACCTCCTGCGGCGGCGCGCGGGGCGCGACGCGTTGAACGATCCGCTCGACGACGACGTCGACGCGTTCGCGGCGTCCGACCACGACGCCGCCGATGCGAAACGCGACCTCCGGAAGCTCCTGGCGACGCTGCCGGACCGCCACCGGCGGCCGATCGAGTGCGTCAAGATCGAGGGCCTGTCCGTGGCCGAGGCGGCGCTGCGGACAGGAATGTCGGAGTCGGCCGTGAAGGTGGGCGTCCACCGCGGGCTGAAGGCGCTCGCGGAACTGATCCGGAGGCATCCATGAGGACCGACGAACTGATCCGCACGCTCGCGACCGGCGCCGGTCCGGTCCAGTCCCGCGCGGCGTCGCGTCGCTACGCCGTCGCGCTGGCGGCCGGATCGATCGGCGCGCTCGCGGTCGTCGCGACCTATCTCGGCGTGAACAACGATCTCGCAGCGCTGGCGAAACTGCCGATGTTCTGGGTGCGCGCGGCGTTCGCCGCGAGCGTCGCGGGCACCGCGCTGGTTGCGCTCG
>CALDKM010000249.1:0-14716 GCA_937898875.1 uncultured Pseudomonadota bacterium
CGCGACGCGCGGCTCCGGTGGGTCGAGGATCCGAGCAACGCCAACCCCCGCCTGCGCCGCAACGCGGTGCGGCAGCGCGTCGTTCCCGCGATCGCGTCGACGCTGCCCGGCTATCCGGGGACGCTCGCGCGCGCCGCCGCGCACCAGGCGGATGCGGCGTCGCTTCTCGACGCGCTCGCCGGGATCGACGCGCGCGAGGCGCGCTACGACGAAGCCGACGGGTCGATCGACGCGTCCGCGTTCGCGCGGCTGCCGCCGGCCCGCGCGCGCAACCTGCTGCGCTGGTTCCTCCATGCGCGCGGACTGCCGCCGCCTTCGGCGGCCCGGCTCGACGCAATGCTTCGCCAGCTCGCCGGAGCAAGGGCCGACGCGCGCGTCGAGGTCGCCCACGCCGGCGCGGTCGTCGGGCGGCACCGCGGCCGCGTCGTCGTGCACGGCGCAGCGCCCGGAGACTACCTGCGCGCGTGGCATGGCGAGCCGACGATCGCCTTGCCGCACGGCGAGCTCGCCTTCGAGCGCGCGGATGGCGCGGGGGTCGACGCCGAGCGCGCCGCGTCCGGACTGGCGATCCGGCCGCGCCATGGCGGCGAGCGCCTGCGGCTCGCGCCTGGTCAGGCGCGGCGGGCGCTGAAATCCCTGCTGCGCGAGTCCGGGCTCCCGGCGTGGGAGCGCGCCGCGCTGCCGCTCGTGATGGCCGGCGAAACGCTGGTCGCGGTGCCCGGCATCGGCGTGGACGTCGCCTGGCAGGCGGGGCCGGGCCGCGCCGGCTGGCTGCCGGTATGGCGCCGCGGCGCGACGCCGACGACGGCGTAAGCCGGCGGCGCCGCGACCGGCCACCTCCGGACGCGACGATTCGGGGGAACGCCCCGACGTCCCGTCATCGCTGCGCCTGCGCGCCCGGGGGGCTCCCGACTACTCTGCGTACACCCCTGCCTTGCGGATGATCGGCGTCCACTTGTCGATCTCCGCCTTCAGGTGGTTGCGCAGGCCGTCCGGCGTCGCCTTGTCCCTGGCGACGACGACCGAGCCCAGCTCGGCCATCTTCTGCGCGAACGCCGGGTCGACGATGCCCGCCTGCAGCGCGGCCACGAGCCTGTCGATCACCGGCTTCGGCGTGCCCTTCGGTGCGTACACGCCGTGCCACACGTTCACCTCGAAGCCCGGCAAGCCCGCCTCGGCCGCCGGCGGCAGGTCGGGCAGCGACGGGACGCGCGCCTTCGACGTAACCGCATACGCCTTGATCCGGCCCGACTTGATGTAGGACGTCGTGTTCGTCGTCTGGTCGCACAGGAGGTCGACCTGCCCGCCGAGGAGGTCGTTGATCGCCGGCGCCGTGCCCTTGTACGGTACGGTCGTGAGGTCGGTCTGGATCGCGCTCATGAACAGTAGGCCGCACAGGTGCGACGCCGCGCCGATGCCCGCGTTGGCCAGCGTCACCTTGTCCTTGTTCGCCTTCACGTAGTCGACGAGCGACTTGAAGTCCCTGGGCGGCAGGTCCTTCTTCGCGATGAAGGTCATCGGCACGTCGACGACCTGCCCGACGTGCTCGAAGTCCTCGACCGGCTTGAACGGCAGCGTCCGGTAGAGCGCAGGCGCCGTCGACATGCCGATGTGCGCGATCAGGAGCGTGTAGCCGTCGGCGGACGAATTCTTGAGCTTGGCGGGCGCGATCGTGCCGCCGGCGCCGGGCACGTTCTCGACGACGATCGTCTGGCCGAGCGCCTTGCCCATGGAGACCGCGAGGGCGCGCGCCACGGTGTCGGTCGGTCCGCCGGCCGCGAACGGCACCATCATCGTGACCGGCCTGGTCGGGTACTGGGCGTGCGCCGCGGGAACGGCGAGGGCGAGGGCGGCCAACGCCGCGGCGAATCGATGCGTCATGTCATTCCTTCCGGGGTGGAATGCCTCGTTCGTCGCGCCGTACGGGACGGGGCGCCCGGCGCGGAACGCACTGGCGGCGCCGGTCCGGCACGGGGCGCATCCGGCCGAGGTCGACTTCGGTCAGGACGGCCTCCCTCGACGGCGGCCATTCTACCGGCGTCCGACGCCCGCTCCCCAACGGGCGCAAACGGAGGCTAGAATGCGCCGAGCCGCACAAGAAGGTGGGCCCGATCGTGGGCCGAGCCTGGCCCGTCCCCACCGAACTGGAGGTTCAACGATGTCTGCACGCCCCATCCTCGCCGCAGCGGTGCTCGCGGCGTTCGCATTCACGGCCCCCGCCGCCGCGCAGCAGCCGATCGTCGTCAAGTTCAGCCACGTCGTGGCCGAAAACACGCCGAAGGGCCAGGGCGCCCTCAAGTTCAAGGAAGTCGCGGAGAAGAAGCTGCCCGGCAAGGTGCAGGTGCAGGTCTTCCCGAGCTCGCAGCTCTTCGGCGACGCCAAGGAGCTCGAGGCGTTGCTGCTGGGCGATGTGCAGTTCATCGCGCCGTCGCTTTCCAAGTTCGACCGCTACACGAAGAAGATCCAGCTCTTCGACCTTCCGTTCCTGTTCGACGACATCGAAGCGGTCGACCGCTTCCAGTCGAGCGCGAAGGGTCAGGAACTGCTGGCCTCGATGAAGAACCGCGGCCTGGTCGGCCTGGCCTACTGGCACAACGGGATGAAGCAGCTGTCGACCAACCGGGACAAGCTGACGCGCCCCGATGACGTCAAGGGCCTCAAGTTCCGCATCCAGGCCTCCGACGTGCTCGAGGCGCAGTTCCGGGCGCTCGGCGCGAATCCGCAGAAGATGGCGTTCTCCGAGGTCTATCAGGCACTTCAGACGGGCGTGGTCGACGGCCAGGAGAACACCTGGTCGAACATCTACTCGCAGAAGTTCCACGAGGTGCAGAAGACGATCGCCGAGACCAACCACGGCGTGATCGACTACATGGTGGTCACCAACGCCAAGTGGTGGGACGGTCTGCCCGCGGACGTCCGCAAGGGACTCACCGAGGCGATGACCGAGGCGACCGCGTACTCGAACAAGCTCGCCGAGGACATCAACATGGCGGACAGGAAGAAGATCGCGGACGCCGGCAAGGCGAAGATCCAGCCGCTGACCAAGGACGACGTCGGCGCGTGGCGCAAGTCGATGGAACCGGTGTGGAAGAAGTTCGAGGCCGACATCGGCCGCGACCTGATCGACGCCGCGCTGAAGTCCAACAAGTAGACGACAGGAGCGGGACCCGCAGCGCGGGTCCCGCCGCATCCATGCGCTGGCTCGAGCACCTCGAGGAAGGCCTGGTCGCCTTCCTGATGGCGGCGATGACCGTGATCACCTTCTTGCAGGTGGTCGCGCGCTACGTCTTCAACTACAGCTTCGTCTGGGCGCTGGAGCTGACCGGCGTCATGTTCGCGTGGCTGATCTTCGCCGGGATGTCGTACGGCGTCCGGGTCGGCGCGCACATCGGCATCGACGCCCTGGTCAAGGCGCTGAAGCCCGGCGCCCGGCGCGCCGTCGCCATGGTCGCCACGCTGCTCTGCATCGTCTACGCCTCGATCTTCGCCGTCGGCGGCTACCAGTACGTGCGAAAGATGCACGACGTCGGCATCCTGATGCAGGACATCCCGATCGAGCAGTGGATTCCGCGCATCGTCCTGCCACTGGGCTTCGCGCTGCTGACGTTCCGCTTCGTGCAGGTCCTCTACCGGCTGGCCACGGGCGGTGAGGCGCACCTCCTCGGCGACGAGGCCGAGGATGCGCTGAAGCTCAGGGAAGATTCGCCCGACGAGGTGCGCCGATGACCACCGTCGCGCTGTTCGCGCTGCTGTTCCTCTTCATGTTCCTCGGCATGCCGGTGGCCGTCGCCCTCGGGCTGTCGTCGCTCCTGACGATCCTCTTCTTCGCGCAGGACTCGCTCGCTTCGCTGTCGCTCAAGCTGTTCGAAACCGCCGAGCACTACACGCTGCTCTCTATCCCGTTCTTCATCCTCGGCGGCGCGTTCATGACCACCGGCGGCGTGGCGAAGCGGATGATCCGGTTCGCCAACGCCTGCATCGGGCACCTGCGGGGCGGGCTGGCAATGGCCTCGGTGATGGCGTGCATGCTGTTCGCGGCGGTGTCCGGTTCGTCGCCGGCGACCGTGGTGGCGGTCGGCTCGATCGTGATCGCGGGCATGGTGCGTGCGGGCTACCCGCTGCCGTTCGCCGCCGGCGTGATCTGCAATGCCGGCACCCTCGGCATCCTGATCCCGCCGTCGATCGTGATGGTCGTCTACGGGGCCGCCACCGAGACCTCGGTCGGCAAGCTCTTCATGGCCGGCGTGATTCCCGGCATCCTGCTCGGCCTCCTGCTGATGGCCGCGATCTACGTCCGCGCGCGCATGATCGGGCTCCCGAAGCAGCCGCGCGCGACGTTGGCCGAGGTGCTGACCTCCGGCCGCGATTCGCTGTGGGGGCTGCTGCTGATCGTCATCATCCTCGGCGGCATCTACGGCGGCGTGTTCACGCCGACCGAGGCGGCCGCGGTGGCCGCCGTCTACGCGTTCGCGATCGCCGTGTTCGTCTACCGCGACATCGGCATGGGGCGGGTGCCGGGGGTTCTCGTCGAGGCCGGCAAGGTCACGGTGATGCTGATGTTCATCGTCGCCAACGCGCTCCTGTTCGCGCACGTGCTGACCACCGAGCGCATCCCGCAGCAGATCGCGGAGATGATCATCGGCTGGGGCATGACCGGATGGCAGTTCCTCATCGTGGTCAACATCCTGCTGCTGATCGCGGGCATGTTCATGGAGCCGACCGGGATCATCCTGATCCTCGCCCCGATCCTGTTCCCGATCGCGATGCGCCTGGGCATCGACCCGGTCCACCTGGGAATCATCATGGTGGTGAACCTCGAGATCGGCATGGTCACGCCCCCGATCGGCCTCAACCTGTTCGTCACCGCCGGCATCACGCGGATGTCGATCGGGGAGGTCGTCCGCGCGGCATTGCCCTGGTCGCTGGTGCTCCTCGCGTTCCTCGTGATCATCACCTACGTCCCGGCGATCACGCTGTTCCTTCCGAACCTGTTGTTCTGATTCGCGTCCGGTCCGCGCCGACCGCTTCCCGGTCCGCGTGGCCGGCCGCCGGCGGGCGCCGCGAGCAGCCGGCCACCTGCACGGCCATGCCCCTCCCCCGCCCGGGGGCGAGGGAGGCGCCGACGCTCGTCCGATGCTATAATTTTGAATTTCCTCGGATTAATCCTGTCGGAGTCTCCCGCATGGCCGTCGAACGCACCCTTTCCATCATCAAGCCGGACGCCGTGGCGAAGAACGTCATCGGCCAGATCTACGCCCGCTTCGAGAAGGCCGGCCTCAAGATCGTCGCCGCCCGCATGGCGTGGCTCTCGCAGGCCGAAGCCGAGGGCTTCTACGCAGTGCACAAGGCGCGCCCGTTCTTCAGGGACCTGGTCTCCTTCATGACCTCGGGGCCCGTGATGATCCAGGTGCTCGAGGGCGAGGGCGCGATCTCGAAGAACCGCGACCTGATGGGCGCCACCGACCCGAAGAAGGCCGCGCCCGGCACGATCCGCGCCGACTTCGCGCAGTCGATCGACGCGAACGCCGTCCACGGCTCCGACGCGCCGGAAACGGCGGCCGTCGAGATCGCGTACTTCTTCCCGGCTTCGCAGGTCCACACCCGATAATCCGTCGCAGTCCGGGCGCTGCCGTGACCGTCAATCTTCTCGACCTCGACCTCGCGGGCCTCGAGCGCTTCTTCGCCGAACGCGGCGAGAAGCCGTTCCGGGCCCGGCAGGTGTCGCGCTGGCTGCACCAGCGGCGGGTCGACGACGTCGAGGCGATGACCGACATCGCCAAGCCGCTTCGCGCGAAGCTCGAGGCGGACACGGTGATCGCTGGGCTCCCGGTGATCCGCGACACGACGGCGTCCGACGGCACGCGCAAGTGGCTGTTCGACGTCGGCAACGGCAACGCGGTCGAGGCGGTCTACATCCCCGAGGACGACAGGGGCACGCTGTGCATCTCGTCGCAGGCGGGCTGTGCGATGGACTGCGCGTTCTGCTCGACGGGCAAGCAGGGGTTCAACCGCAACCTGTCGACGGCCGAGATCGTGGGCCAGCTCTGGCATGCGAACCGGGCGCTCCTCGCGGACGGCGTGACCGCTCCGTGGGTCGAGGCCGACGACCGACGGGCCGCCCCGAGGTCGTCCGCCCCCTCGGGGGGAGGCGCGCTCGGCGCGCATCGGGGGGACCCCGACGACCGACGGGCCGCCCCGAGGTCGTCCGCCCCCTCGGGGGGAGGCGCGCTCGGCGCGCATCGGGGGGACTACACCCGCGCGCCGATCACCAACGTCGTGATGATGGGGATGGGCGAGCCGCTCGCGAACCTCGACTGCGTCATCCCCGCCCTCAGGCTCTTCATCGACGACAACGCGTACGGGCTGTCGCGCCGCCGCGTGACCGTCTCGACGTCGGGCCTCGTGCCGCAGATGGACCGGCTGGCGGCCGAGTGCCCGGTGGCGCTCGCCGTCAGCCTGCACGCTCCCGACGACGCGCTGCGCGACAGGCTCGTGCCGATCAACCGCAGGCACCCGCTCGCCGACCTGATGGCCGCATGCCGCCGATATCTCGAGGTCGCGCCGCGCGACTTCGTGACCTTCGAGTACGTGATGCTCGACGGCGTGAACGACTCGCCGGCGCACGCCGGAGCGCTCGTCCGCCTCGTGCGGGACGTGCCGTGCAAGTTCAACCTGATCCCGTTCAACCCGTTCCCGGGCGCCGAATTCACGGTGAGCCCGCGCGAGCGCATCCTCGCATTCCAGCGCCGGCTCATGGACGCGGGCATCGTGACGACGATCCGCAAGACGCGCGGCGAGGACATCGACGCCGCGTGCGGCCAGCTCGCCGGCCGCGTGAAGAACCGGGTGATCCGCCCGCTCGCGACGCGCGTGGTCGCGGCGCGCTCCCACTGACCGATGACGCGAAGCCGACGACCCATGCGCCTCCTCCCGTTCGCCGCCGCGCTCGCGGTCGCGCTGCTCGCCGGCTGCGAATCCAAGCCGCTCAAGCAGGAGCTGCCGCAGCAGCAGCCGCAGCAGATGCCGCTGATCAAGCAGGAGGAAGCGACCCCCCGGTACAAGGCCGAGCTCCGCACGGAGCTCGCCGCCGGCTACTTCGGGCGCAGCCAGTACGACGTCGCGCTGGAGGAGCTCGGCGAGGCGATCAAGTTCGATCCGACCTATCCGCAGATCTACAACGTCTACGGCCTCGTCTACGCGGAGCTCGGCGACGAGAGGAAGGCCGAGGAGAACTTCCGCCGCGGCCTCGACCTCGCGCCGACGGATTCCGAGATCCGCCACAACTGGGGCTGGTACCTGTGCACGCACGGCAAGCCGCGCGAGTCGATCGCCGAATTCGAGACCGCGCTGCGCAACCCGCTGTACCGCGCGCCCGAGTCCGCGCTGGTCAATGCGGGCAAGTGCGCCGCGCAGGCGGGCGACCTCGCGGCCGCCGACCAGTACTTCCGGCGCGCGCTCGCGCTCAAGCCGGGCAACCCGGTCGCCGCGTACAACCTCGCGCTGCTGTCCTACCGTGGCGGCCGTCTCGACGACGCGCGCGCGCTGATGCGGTTCGTGATGGCGCAGAACCCGCCGAGCCCCGAGGGGCTCTACCTCGGGATGTGCATCGAGCGCCGGCTGAAGGACCGCCAGTCCGAGGAGTCGTACGTCACTCAGCTGAAGAACCGCTACCCGAACAGCGCCGAGACGCGCGCGATCGCCACCGGAGAGTGCGAGTGACGGACAGCGCGTCGCTCGAGGGATCCGGCCCGGACGCCGCCGGCGTGGACGCCTCGGCGACGCCCGCGACCGCGGGCGTGATCCTCGCGCAGGCGCGCGAGGCGGCGGGGCTGTCGGTCGAGGACGTCGCGCTCCAGCTCAAGCTCGCGCCGCGCCAGGTCGCCGCGATCGAGCGGGAAGACTTCGCCAGCCTGCCCGGCCGCACGTTCGTGCGCGGCTTCGTGCGCAACTACGCCCGCCTCCTCAAACTCGACGTCGACGCGACTCTCGCCGCGCTCCCGGCCGACGGTGCGGCTGCGCTCGACCGGCCCTCGCTTGCCGCGACCACGCGCGCGATCGGGGAGCTCCCGAGCGAGCGGGCCACCCGCCCGGGCGTGGCGAAATGGGCGATACCGCTCGTGCTGATCGCGATCGTCGCGGTCGCCGCGATCTACGAGTTTTCGCGCCCGCCCTCGCCCGCCCCTGCCTCCACGGCGCCCGCCGTCGTTCACGCGCCCCCGCCGGCTGCCGAGCCGGCGCCGCCGTCCCCGACGCCCGCGACGGCGACCGAAGTGCAGACCGGCAGCGCGCCGCCGGCGCTTCCCGCGAGCACGAGCACGACGCCGTTGCCCAATCCTGTGGCGACCGGGAGCACCGCGCCTGCGGTCGCGACCGCCTCTCCGCCCCCCGTTGCCCAGGGCGCACCGAACCATCTGGATGTGCGATTCCACGGCACGTCCTGGATCGAGGTCCGCGACCGGTCGGGCAGCGTAGTGCTGTCGATGACCGGCAACGACGGCGCGTCCCGCGAACTCACGGTCGCGCCGCCGGGCGAGATCACGGTGGGCAACGTCGCCGCCGTCGAGGCCTCGTGGCGCGGCCGCAGGCTCGACCTCGCGGCGCAGGCGAAGCAGAACGTCGCCCGCGCGCGACTGGATTGACCATGCCGCACCCCGCAACGCTGCGCCGCCCCGAGCGACGCGCCGGTGAGACACGATGAGCTCGAGTTCCGCTTCCCCGCCGGCCGCGCGCTCCAGGATCGCGCCGCTGCAGGCCGTCCGCGGCATGAACGACGTGCTGCCCGACGAAGCCGCGCTGTGGCAGCGCCTCGAGGACGCCGCGCGTGTCGTGTTCTCGCTCTACGGCTACCGCAACCTGCGCGTGCCGATGGTCGAGCCGACCGCGCTGTTCGTGCGCGGGATCGGCGAGCACACCGACGTCGTCGAGAAGGAGATGTACACGTTCGACGACCGCCTGTCGGGCGAGAGCCTGACGCTGCGGCCCGAGGCGACGGCGGGCATCGTGCGCGCCGCCATCGAGCACAGCCTCTGCTACGAGCGGCCGCAGCGCGTGTGGCTCGCCGGCCCGATGTTCCGGCACGAGCGCCCGCAGAAGGGACGCTACCGCCAGTTCCACCAGTTCGACGTCGAGGCGCTCGGCTTTTCCGGACCCGACGTCGACGCCGAGCAGATCGTCATGCTCGCGCGACTGTGGCGCGAGCTCGGCGTCGCCGACGGCATCCGGCTCGCGATCAACTCGATCGGCGACGCGCACGAGCGTCGCGCGCACCGCGCCGACCTGATCGCCCACTTCGAGCGCCACCGCGACGTGCTCGACGAGGACGCCCGTCGCCGCCTGCACGCGAACCCGCTGCGCATCCTCGACAGCAAGACGCCGTCGATGCAGGCGACGATCGCGGAAGCGCCGCGGCTCATCGACCGGCTCGGCCCCGAGTCGCGCGCGCACTTCGACGGGCTCTCGCGCGCGCTCGCCGACGCCGGCATCGCGTTCGAGGTCGATCCGCGCCTGGTGCGCGGCCTCGACTACTACAACCGGACGGTGTTCGAGTGGATCACCGACCGGCTGGGCGCGCAGGGCACGGTCGCCGGCGGCGGTCGCTACGACGGCCTGTTCGAGGCGCTCGGCGGCAAGCCGACGCCCGCGTGCGGCTTCGCGATCGGCGTCGAGCGCATGATCCTGCTCCTGCAAGGCGCCGGCGCCACGGCGGCCGACGCGCCGCTCGCCTACGTCGTCCACTCGGGCGACGCCGCGGGCACGCTCGCCCGCAGCGTCGCCGAGTCGATTCGCGACGGGGGGCAGGTGGCGATCGTCCACGCGGGCGGCGGCAGCTTCAAGTCGCAGATGAAGAAGGCCGACGCGAGCGGGGCACGCTACGCCGTCATCGTCGGCGAGGACGAGGCCGCCGCGCGCGCCGTCTCGATCAAGCCGCTGCGCGAATCCGGCGAGCAGCGGACGGTCCCCGCGCGCGACGTCGTCAACGCATTGACTCCCGCGGCGCCGACGCGCGCTGCGGACTGAAAGGAAGAAGATGGCAGTCTACGATCTCGAGGAACAGGAAACCATCGACGACCTCAAGGCGTGGTGGACGCGCTGGGGGACGCTCGTCACGTGGATCGTGATCGCGGTCGCGGCCGCGTTCGTCGCGACCCAGGGCTGGCGCTGGTGGAAGGCGAGCCAGGCGGAAGCCGCCGGGGCCCTCTACTCCGCCGTCGCAGGCGCATCGCGCGGCGAGGACGCGGCCAAGGCGAAGGAAGCGATGGCGACGCTCGCCGACAAGTACGCCGGCACCGGCTACGCCGGACGCGCGGCGCTGCTCCGCGCCAAGCAGCTCTGGACCGAGGGCGACAAGGCGGGCGCGAAGTCGCAGCTGACCTGGGTCGTCGACAACGCCTCCGACGACGACCTGAAGCAGATCGCGCGCTATCGCCTGGCCGAAGCACTGCTCGACGAGAAGAACGTCGACGAGGCGCTCAGGATCCTCGACGCGAAGCACTCGGACGCCTACGCCGGTCTCTACGCCGACCTGCGCGGCGACGCCCTCGCCGCGGCCGGACGCCGGGAGGACGCACGTGCCGCCTACCAGGTCGCGCTGGCGAAGATCGATGCGAAGACCGCGTACCGGCAGTTCGTGCAGGTGAAGCTCGATTCGATGGGCGGCGCGACGGTCGTTCCCGCCAAGGAGGCCGACGCACTCGGTAAGGCCCTCTCCGCGGCCCCTGGTGCGTCGCCGCCGCCCGCCGCGAAACCATGATTCCGCGACTGCCGCTCCGGATCGCCGTGCTCGCGCTCGCGCTGGCCGCGGGTGGCTGCTCGTCGCTTCCGTCCTGGATGCCCACGATCCCCGCGCCCTCGTTCGCGTGGCTGACCGGCAGCAGCAAGGCGCCCGGACCGCTTCCCGAGCTTTCGCCGAGCGTCACGCCCGTGGTCGCGTGGCAGGCGACGGCAGGCAAGGCCGTCGCCGGCTTCGCACCGCTGGTCACGCCGGACGCGGTCTACGCGGCGGCCGCCGACGGCACGGTGGTGCGGCTCGACCCGGCGAGCGGGCGCGTGGTCTGGCGCGTCAGCGCCGGACGGACGCTGTCGGCGGGCGCCGGCGCGGACGGATCGATCGTCGTGGTCGGATCCGACAAGGGAGACGTGCTCGCGTTCGACACCGACGGCAAGGCTCTGTGGGCGGTCAAGGTCGGCAGCGAGGTGATCTCGCCGCCGAAGACGGCGGAAGGCACGATCGTCGTGTTCTCCGGCGACGGCCGGGTCTACGGACTGTCGACGAAGGACGGCTCGACCCGATGGGTCTACCAAAGGGCGAATCCGCCGCTCATCGTCCGCAACTACGCGGGCGCCGTGATCGAACGCGGAGGCGTGTTCTTCGGCACCGCCGGCGGGCGGCTCGTGGCGCTGGACCTCGCGACCGGCACGGTCGGCTGGGAGGCGGCCGTCGCGACGCCCAAGGGATCGACGGAGCTCGAGCGCATCGCCGACGTGACGAGCCTGCCGACGATCGGCGATCGCCACGCGTGCGCGACCGCCTACCAGGGCCGGACCGCGTGCTTCGACGTCGTGCGCGGCACGCCCGTGTGGTCGCGCGACATCGGCAGCCTGGGCGGCATCGCGGTCGACGCGAAGTCCCTGTACGTGACCGACGACGCCGGCGCCGTGCACGCGCTCGACCGGTCGACGGGCGCGTCCGTCTGGAAGCAGGACAAGCTCGCCCAGCGCAGGATCGGCGGCCCGCAGCTCGTCGGGGACTACGTCGGCGTCGTCGACGTCGAAGGCTGGCTGCACCTGATCTCGCCGATCAACGGCGCTTACGTCGGACGCGTCGCGACCGACGGCAGCGCGCCGACCTCGCAACCGGCGGCGACCGTCGGCGGCGCGGCCTGGCAGTCGGCGAACGGCACCGTGTTCTCGGTCCGCGCGCGCTGACCTCCTGGCGACCGCGAAACCCGCGATGCTCCCGACCATCGCCATCGTCGGACGTCCCAACGTCGGGAAGTCCACGCTGTTCAACCGGCTCACCCGGTCGCGCGACGCGCTCGTGCACGATCACCCGGGACTCACGCGCGACCGGCACTACGGCCGCGCCCGCGCGGGCGACCGTTCGTTCCTCGTCGTCGACACCGGCGGATTCGAGCCGGTGGCGAAGGACGGCATCCTGCGCGAGATGGCGCGGCAGGCGGAAGCCGCGATCGCCGAGGCCGACGTCGTCGTGTTCCTGGTCGACGGACGCGAAGGCCTCGTGGCGCAGGACCGGCGCATCGCGGACCTGCTCCGCCGCTCGGGACGCCCGGTCCTGCTCGCGGTCAACAAGAGCGAGGGGCTGCCGTCGGCGACCGCCGCTGCGGACTTCCACGAGCTCGGGATCGGCGAGCCGCTGCCGATCTCCGCGGCGCACGGCGAAGGCGTGCGCGAGCTCGTCGACGTGGCGCTCGAGCACGTGCCGCAGCCGGAAGCGCAGGAGGCGCCCGCGGCGGACGACGGACGCGTCCGCGTCGCGATCGTCGGCCGCCCGAACGTCGGCAAGTCGACGCTCGTCAACACGCTGCTGGGCGAGGAGCGCGTGATCGCGTTCGACCAGCCCGGCACGACGCGCGACTCGATCGCGCTCGACTTCGAGCGGGGGGGGAAACGGTACACGCTCGTGGACACCGCCGGAGTGAGGCGCCGCGGCAAGGTATTCGAGGCGATCGAGAAGTTCTCGGTGATCAAGACGATGCAGGCGATCGAGGACGCGAACGTCGTCGTGCTCCTGCTCGACGCCGCGGACGGCATCACCGAGCAGGACGCGCACCTCGCCGGCCACATCCTGGAGGCCGGGAGGGCGCTGGTCGTCGCCATCAACAAGTGGGACGCCGCGTCGCCCGGGCAGCGCGAGGAGGCGAAGCGCGAGATCGGCCGCAAGCTCGCGTTCCTCGACTTCGCCGCGCAGCTGCCGATCTCGGCGCGCGAGGGGCGCGGGCTGCCGGCCCTGCTCGCGGCGGTCGACGCCGCGTACGCCGCCGCGATGGCGAAGCTGCCGACGCCGCGCCTGACGCGCATGCTTCAGCTCGCGGTCGAGCGCCAGCAGCCGCCGCGCGCGGGCATGAACCGGCCGAAGCTCCGCTACGCCCACCAGGGCGGAAGCAACCCCCCGATCGTCGTGATCCACGGCACGTCGCTCTCGAAGGTGCCCGACGCCTACCGGCGGTACCTGGAACATTTCTTCGCCGACGCGTTCAAACTGCGGGGCACGCCGCTTAGGATACAATTCAAGACGGGTGTCAACCCGTATGCGGACACCCCCGGACGCCGCTGATCGGCCGCCTGCAGGAACGCGGAGGGACATTCCCCCGCCGGGGCGGCCGCGGACGGCGAGCGGCACAACGATCTCGGAGAGCACCGATGAGCAACAAGGGGCAAATGTTACAAGACCCGTTCCTGAACGCGCTGCGCAAGGAGCACGTCCAGGTGTCCATCTACCTCGTCAACGGCATCAAGCTCCAGGGCCAGATCGAGTCGTTCGACCAGTACGTGGTGCTGCTCAAGAACACCGTCACGCAGATGGTGTACAAGCACGCGATCTCGACCGTCGTGCCGTCGCGGCCGGTCACGATGCCGCACCACAACCACGCCGGCGAGCAGGAAAGCTGACCGCCGTGCGTCGCCGGGACGCCCCGGCGAAACGGCGACCGGCCGATCCCGAATGCTAGAACGCCCGGCCGGCGGCCAGCGCGCCGTCATCGTCGGGCTCGCGATCGGATCGAAACGGGTCGACGCGGGTCTGGATGAGCTCGAGGCACTCGTCGCATCCGCGGGCGCGACCGTCGTCGGGCGCGTCACGGGCCGCCGTCCGGCGCCCGATCCGGCGCTGTATGCGGGCCGCGGCAAGGTCGACGAGATCGCGCGGCTGCGCGAGGAGGCGAAAGCCGACCTCGTGATCTTCGATCATGCGCTCTCGGGCGTGCAGCAGCGCAACCTCGAACAGGCGCTCGCGTGCCGTGTCGTCGACCGCACGAGCCTGATCCTCGACATCTTCGCGCAGCGCGCGCGCAGCGCCGAAGGCAAGCTGCAGGTCGAGCTCGCGCAGCTCGGGCACCTGTCGACGAGGCTGGTCGGCGGCTGGACGCACCTCGAGCGGCAGAAGGGGGGCATCGGCTTGCGCGGCCCGGGCGAGACGCAGCTCGAGACCGACCGCCGGCTCATCGCGCGCCGCGTGAAGCTCCTCAAGGAGCGACTCGCGCGCGTCGCCGTCAGCCGCGGCGTCCAGGGCCGCACCCGCAGGCGCGCGCGCGTGCGCACCGTCGCGCTCGTCGGCTACACGAACGCCGGGAAGTCGACGCTGTTCAACCGCCTCACGCGAGAGCGCGTGTATGCGGCCGACCAGCTGTTCGCGACTCTCGACACGACGCTGCGCCGGGTCCACGTGCCCGGCGCGGACCCGGTCGTGCTCTCCGACACCGTCGGCTTCATCCGCGACCTGCCGCACGACCTGGTCGCGGCGTTCCGGGCGACGCTCTCGGAGGCCGCGGAGGCCGACCTCGTCGTGCACGTCGTCGACGCGTCCGCGCCGGACCGCGACGTGCAGGTCGAGGCCGTCGAGCGCGTCCTGGCCGAGATCGGCGCCGACCGGGTGCCCCGGCTCACCGCGCTGAACAAGATCGACGCCGCGGGCCTGGCCAGGGGCGTCGAGCGCGACGCCTATGGTACGATTCGCACCGTGCGCCTTAGTGCGCTGACG
>CALDKM010000250.1:0-4180 GCA_937898875.1 uncultured Pseudomonadota bacterium
TCCCCGCCGACGCGCGCGCTACACTCGTCCCGCCCAAGCGCGAGCAGCGGCTCGACGCCTCGGGCTGACCCGCCCGCCACGATGAAAGCGAACGTCGCCGCGAGCCCGCCCGGCAGCGCCCCGGTCGCGCACCTCGCGGTCGACATCGCGTTCGGCCACTACGCGCTCGCGGTCCCGCGCGACGCTCGCGCACGGCTCGCGATCGGCTGGCTCGCACTGGGCGTCGCGGCGCTCGCGGCCTCGGGCCTGCTCGCGGTGTTCCTCGCGCTCGCGCGCACGCCCGGTGTCAACCGATTCCTGCCCGCCGGCGACTTCTTCCGAACGGTGCTCGTCGCGCACGTCGACCTGTCGGTGCTCGTCTGGTTCGTGTCGTTCGCCGGCGCCATCTGGAGCCTGAACAGCACGACCCGCGCGCTGGCGCTCGGACGCGCCGCGCTCGCGCTCGCCGTGCTGGGCTCGGCGGCGATCGCGGTCGCGCCGTTCCTCGACCCGGCCGCGCCGATCATGGCGAACTACATTCCGGTGATCGACGGCCCGGTGTTCAAGGGCGGGCTCGCCGTGTTCGGCTCGGGCGCCGCTCTGCTGGTCCTTCGCGGGCTGTTCGCGTCCCCGCTCGTCGGGGTGCGGCTCGACGGCGCCGGAACGCTGCGCTTCGGCGTGAATGCGGCGATCGTCGCCGGCGCCGTCGCGCTGCTCGCGTTCGCCTGGTCGCTCCTCGCGGTGCCGCGCGACCTCGAGGCGCGCGCCTACTACGAGCTCGCTTTCTGGGGCGGCGGCCACGTGCTCCAGTTCGCGTGGACGCTGATGCTGCTGGTCGCGTGGCTGCTGCTCGCCGACGCGGCGGGGGTGCGAGTCCCGATCTCGCCGCGCGTCGTCGCGCTGCTGTTCGGCATTCAGCTCGTCGCGGTGTTCGCGACGACGCTCGTCTACCTCGCCTACGACGTCACGTCGATCGAGCACCACAGGCTGCAGACCTGGCTCATGCGCATCGGCGGCGCGCTGGCGATCCCCGTCGTCGCGGCCGCGGTCGCGCTCGGACTCGCGCGGCGTGCACGCGGCGGTCCTGTGCCGGGGCAGGCGCGTCCGCTGCTGGCGGCGCTCGTCGTGTCGATCGTCCTGTTCGGCACCGGCGGGGTGATCGGCTTCCTGATCGAGGGCAGCAACGTCAGGATCCCGGCGCACTACCACGGCGCGATCGTCGGCGTGACGATCGCGATGATGGGCCTCACGTACTGGCTGCTGCCGCGCCTGGGCGCCGCCGCGCCGCGCGCGAAGCTCGCGGTCTGGCAGTCCGTGCTCTACGGCGCGGGCCAGGTGATGCACATCTCCGGCCTGCTCTGGTCGGGCGGATACGGCGTGCAGCGCAAGGTCGCGGGCGGCGAGCAGGTACTGCGCACGACGAGCGAGATCGCCGGCATGGGGCTGATGGGCGCGGGCGGGCTCGTCGCGGTCCTCGGCGGCGTGCTGTTCGTCGTCGTCGTTGCGCTCGCGGTACGCGAGCGTCCGCGCACGAGAGCGGCGGAAGGTCCTGCGCGATGAACAGCCGGATGCTGGCGCGCCGGCTCGCGGTCGCCGCGACGGTGCTCGTGTTCCTCGTGCTCGTCGCGAGCGCATGGCTGCGCCACTCGGCGGCGGGCCTCGGATGCGCGGACTGGCCGGCCTGCTACGCCGTGGTCGTCGACACGGTCGAGACGCCGCTGCCGGGAACCGTGCTCGCGCGGCTCGTGCACCGGTTCGCCGCCTCGGGCGCGCTGGTGCTGATCGGGCTCGTCGCGTTCCTCGCGCTGCGGCCGGCGAGCGACTACCCGGCCGAGCGCAAGCTCGCGTGGACCGCCCTGGCGATCGCGCTGGGGCTGGCGGCGCTCGGCATCTGGACGCCGGGGGCGCGCGTTCCGGCGGTGGCGATCGGCAACCTGATCGGCGGCTTCGCGCTGTTCGCGTCGCTGGCTGCGCTCTCCGCGCGACTGCGCGGACCGGGTCCGCCGGCAGCCGGATCCTCGATCGCGGTCGCGGCGCTCGTCGTCGTGTTCGCGCACGCTGCGCTCGGCGGCATGATCGGTGCGCAGTTCGCGGTGACCGGCTGCCCGCCCGCGCTCGCGTGCCCGTCCGCCGACTTCTCCGCTCTGAGCGCGTCGGGCATCCTCGATCCGCTGCGGCCGCTCGCGATCGTCGACGGGCACGTGCGCCCCCCCGAGGGGGCGGACGCGCTCGTCTCGGCGCACCGGCTCGCGTCGATCGTCGTCTTCCTGATCGCGCTCGCCGCCGCGTGGACGGTGCGCGCCGACCGCGCGCGCGCCACCACGATCCTCGTCTGCGCGCTGGGTGCGCTCGCGATGGGCGTCGCGGCAACCCTGCGCCAGCCGTCGCTCGTCGGAACCGTCGCGCACAATGCCTTCGCCGCGTTGCTCGTCGGCGCGCTGGCCGGCGCGGCGGCGGTGCGGCAGCGGTGACCGAGGCGGTTGACGCGGCTTGGGGCGGCGGATCGGTTGCCACGTTCTCGAAGGACGGTCGCCGGCCCGCGCACCGGATTCCGCCCTGTCCGATCCACAGCGCCGACCTGGAGGCCCGATGTCCGCACGCACGCCCGAAGAGCTGTGCAGCCAGTTCACGCAACGCTTCTCCACCGGCGACATCGACGCGCTGGTCGCGCTCTACGAGACGCAGGCGGTGCTGCTCCCTCAGCCGGGCCACGTCGCGCAGGGTCACGCGGCGATCCGCGAGTCGCTCGCCGCGTTCCTGGCGATGCGCGGCACGTTCCGGATGTCGCCGCCGAAGGTGATTCACGCAGACGGAGTCGCGCTCCTGTACGCGGACTGGTCGCTGGACGCGAAGGCGCCGGACGGCAGTCCGATCCACCTCACCGGACAGACGACCGACGTCGCGCGGCGGCAGCCGGACGGCCCCTTGCGCTACGCGATCGACAGTCCGTTCGGCGCGAACGGCGTCGCCTGAACGGCGTAGACCGGGGTCAGATTCGAATCCGACCCCGGTGATCGCCGTTCAGATGCGCACCTCGACGCCGGGCACGCGCGCGCGGAGCCGCGCGAGCAAGTCCTCGCCGATCCTTGCGCCCCGCGGTGCCGCTGCGACGAGCGCCTCGCTCGCGCATCCGGTCGGCCGGAATGGCTGCAGCACCCAGCGGCGCACGCCGAGCGACGCCAGCTCGTCGGCGAGACGCAAGAGCGCATCGGCCGGCACGCGATCCGGATGCACGGTCGTCCGGACTTCGTAGTCGACGCCCGACGCCACGACGAGCCGCAGGCTCGCACCGGCGGCGGCGACGCGCTGATCGTCGTGCACCGGCTCGCCTCGATCGCGGTCGTGGCGCTTGCCTTCGCGGTAGCCTGGGCGCTGCGGGCGCAGCGTGCGATCGCCCTGTCGGTCGCTGCCGCCGCGCTCGCCGCACTGGCGATGGGTGTCGCCGCGACGCTGCGGCAGCTCTCGCTCGCCTTCACGGTCGCGCACAACGCGTGCGCGGCACTGCTGGTCGCGTCGCTGGCGTCGGCTGCGGTCCGGCGCGCGTACCACTGCGGGTCCCGCACCTATGTGGGTCCGGCGTCAGCCGGACGCGTGTCGGCGAGCGGGCGACCTCTGGACACGTCGCCACCGCAACCGCAGCAGGGAGCGGCTACTGCACGGGCACGTCGGGAGGCAACGCGCACCACACGACGACATTCGGTCCCGAGCCTTCCGCTACCCACCCGCTCGCGATCATTGCCGCTTGTATGGCATCGGACGTCGTATACCTGTGGTTGACATCCATGCTTCCGTTCCAGGCGCGGTGTACCCCCACCAGATTCACCGGACACGCGCCGGTCGCGAGGTCGACAGGGAAGATGCGGAACGCGTCCTCGCTTTCGAGGATCCACGCATCCGCGGCGTTCGCGATCAGGTAGTCGCACTCGGAGCGATAGGCCGAGTAGAAGTGCGTGTCGAGGCCTGCCTCGGGCTTGCCGTAAAACCGGCACGTGCTCGCGAAATCCGCCACCGGCGAACCAGACTTGATCACCGCAATGCTTTCGCCCGTGCGTTGCCAGCCGGGGAAATACCCTGAATCGAGTAGCGCGATCTCCGTCGCGGACGTCGTGAGAAAGTAGTGATCGCGCGGCGGGTTGTAGTACTCGATCGCCTTGGTTCCATTCGCGCTGTCGATCACCACGAATTGCCAAGTAAACGTCTT
>CALDKM010000251.1:0-6646 GCA_937898875.1 uncultured Pseudomonadota bacterium
AGTTTCACGTTATGGGGCAACGCACACGCTCACCCGCACGCCCCCACGTACCCGCAGCCGGTGCAGAAGTCGCAGCCGTCCTTGCGGATGAGCGCCTTGTTGCCGCACTCGGGGCATTTCTTCCCCGGGAGCGTCCTGAGCGCGGGCTGCGTGAGCTCGGCGTCGGGCACCGCGAGGATGCCCGCGTGCTCGACCGGGTAGCCCTCTTCGGTGAGGATGCCCAGCATCGCGTAGCGGTGGATCATCAGCTGCGCGAGGTAGGCGATCGTCGACGGATAGGTCTGGCTCTTGTTCGATCCCGGCGCGCGCGCCATGAACGCGCCGTTCGGCTCGCCGTAGTTGAGCAGCTTGCGCAGCTTCATGCCGATCCACGCCGGGTCGTACACGCGCATGTCGAGCGACAGCGCCTTGCACAGCCCGTCCAGCACGCGCGGATACTCGCCCGACATCCACATCGAATAGGGGCGGCGCTGCCCGTCGGGCATCACCAGCTCCTTGAGGAACAGCACGAAGTCGTCGCCGGTCGCGTGGTTCATCACGTCGACGGTCCACGAGAGCGTCCCGTCCGGGCCCGCCTTAGGCTCCTTCGGCCCCATCAGCGCGTCGACGACGGGCGTCCTGCCGGACCCTTCGCCCGAGAACGCGCCGAGCTCGTTGCAACGGAAGCGGATCAGCTTCGCGAATCCGGACACGAGGCTCGGCACGCGCACCTTGCGCCCGTCGGGCGGCATCGCCATCTCGAAGCCGTCGTCGCCCACCGCCTTCTGCAGCGCCGACAGCTTCATGTCGAGCCACGCGCGGTCGTCGGTGCGCATGTCCATCGACAGCGTCTTGGCGATCGCGCCCAGGCCCCGCGGCTGCTCGGCGCCGTTGATCCACACCTCGAACGGATACTGGTTGCCGCCGTCGATGTGCCCGACGAAGACCGCGAAGTCGCCGAGCGGATGGCGGACCACGTACGTCCAGCACGGGTTGCCGTTGGGCAGCTCGGGGCGTCCCGGCCAGCGCAGGCTCGCGAGCGGCGGGGCCACCGGGCGGTCGAGCCGGATGCGCCGGTCGGGGTCCGCGGAGTCGAGATCTTCCTTCGCGGACGCGGGCGCCGACGGCGACGCGACTTCCAGCACCGAACCCAGCACGTCGTTCGGGCGGTACGTGGTGATGCCCTTCAGGCCCGCCTTCCACGCCTCGACGTAGAGATCGGCGAACCTGTCGAACGGATAGTCGACGGGGACGTTCACCGTCTTGCTGATCGCGGTGTCGACGAACGGCTGCACCGCCGCGCTCATCCGCATGTGGTCGAGCGCGCTCATCTCGAGCGCGTTGACGAACGCCGGCGCGAGCATCGCGCGGCGCTTGCCGTCCGCATCGGTCCACACGGTGCCGGGCTTGCGGTTCGCGGCGGCGTCGAAAGGCACCATCTCGACGTCGTCGCCGATGCCGTGCTGCTGCTTGAACGCGCGGAACGCGTGGTCCTCGACGAGGAACTCCTTCATCGAGTCGTCGGGCATGCGCTTCTTGCGCTTGTAATACCAGCTGAACGCGGGCTCGATGCCGTTCGACGCGTTGTCGGCGAACGCGAGCGAGATCGTGCCGGTCGGCGCGATCGACAGGAGGTGGCTGTTGCGGATGCCGTGCGTGCGGATCGCCTGCTTGATCTCCTCCGGCAGCCGCGACGCGAACCGCGGCGGTGCGAGGTAGGCTTTCGCGTCGAGCAGCGGGAACGATCCCTTGTCCTTCGCGATCTCGACCGACGACAGGTACGCGGCGTCGCGCATCTCCTCGGCGATCCGCGAGGCCGTCGCGCGCCCCTCGTCGGAGTCGTAGCGAAGCCCCAGCTCGATCAGCGCGTCGCCCAGGCCCGTGAAGCCCAGGCCGATGCGGCGCTTGGCCATCGCCTCGGCCTGCTGCTGGGCCAGCGGCCATGCGGTGACGTCGAGCACGTTGTCCAGCATCCGGATCGCGACGGTGACCGTCGCGGCGAAGCCGTGGAAGTCGAACCGCGCGTCGGGCGTGAACGGGAACTGCACGAAGCGCGTCAGGTCGATGCTGCCCAGGTCGCAGCAGCCGTACGAGGGCAGCGGCTGCTCGCCGCAGTTGTGCACCTCGAGGCCGTTCGCGTCGAACGCGTGGACGTCGGCGACGGTCACGTCGTACACCGGCTCGGTGCCGTCCTCGACGAGCGAGGCGACGGTAGCCGTGAAGCGCTCGCGATCGAGCGTGCGCTTGTACGAGGCAAGCGCGCGCTCGAGGCGCGCGGAATTCACCGAGTCCGCAAATCCGACGCGGTCGGCGAACACGGGAAGGTTGTCGCCGCTGATAACGAGCTCGTGCTGCGGAGCGGTCTCGTACGGCGCGAGGCCGCCGCGGCCGTCGGGCAGGTTGCGGACCTGCGCGCCCCGCGGCTCCCGATAGATCGTCGAGGCGATGCCGAGCCGGAGCAGCATGCGCTGCGCCGCCTGCAGCAGCGCCTCGTCGCTCTGCGCGAGCCGGACGCTGACGCCCTTGTCCTGCGTGCCCTGGACCGAGCCGTCCGCGTCGAACAGGCCGCGCAGCAACCCCCGGGTGAAGTCGCTGCCGCCGCGCTCGATCTCGGGGCTCAACGCCTTGCGTCCCGGGGTCATGCCCCACGCCTGCGCGAGCCTCGCCAGTGGCGCCGATGCCAGACGCATCTCTCCGCGCCCGGCGATCGGGCGCTGGAACCCGCGGAAGTCCGCGCGATGCTCGAGCGTGGCTGCGGCCGCCTCGGCCGCGGCGACGATGCCCGCGGCGCTCGCCGGTACGCAGGAACGCGCGCCATTGGCGACCGCCTTCCACTCCGGTGCCCAGACGGAGAGCACCGCCTTCTCGTGCTTCAGCGTGCCGTCGCCGACGAGCAGGCCGAGGAGATACCCCTCGGCCTCCGTGCCCTCGCCTTGCCATCCGTCGAGCGCGCGGTGGTCGTTCAGCACGAGCTCGTCGCCGGACGCGAGCTTCCCTGCCGCGACCCATTCGACTTCGCGCACCCAGCGCGTCCTGCGCGCGACGCGGCGGACGAGGTGGTCGGCGGTGAGCCGCAGCGCGTGGCCCTCGCGCGTCGTCAGCTTGAGGACCGGCTTGATCCCGGTCGGGAAGAAGCCGTCGCTCTCGACTTCGTGCGCTCTGCCATGGACGATCGCGGTGAACGCGGCGCCGACGAGCTCGCGCACCTGCCGCGGCCCGCCGCCGGTCATCACCCACGTGTCGGCGGTGACGCACGGGTTCGTCGCCTCGATCGTCTCGCAGTACGAGAGGTTGTTGTCGCGGTTGATCGTGTCGACGAACACCACGCCCGGCTCGGCGTGGTCGTACGTCGCGCGCATGATCTGGTCCCACAGCGCGCGCGCGCGCACCTTGCGGTACACCCACAGGTCGTCGTCGCGCTGGCGGGCGCCCGCGGCGAGCAGGTCGGGTGCCGGCGGCGCCTTGTGCACGAGCTCCCACTCGTCGTCGGCGCGCACCGCCGCCACGAACGCGTCGGTGACCGCGACCGAGATGTTGAAGTTGGAGAGCGCGCCCTGGTCCTTCGCGTGGATGAACGCCTCGACGTCCGGGTGGTCGCAGCGCAGGATGCCCATCTGCGCGCCGCGGCGCGAGCCCGCGGACTCGACCGTCTCGCAGCTCTGGTCGAACACGCGCATGTACGAGAGCGGTCCGCTCGCGCGGCTGTCGGTGCCGCGGACGTGCGCGCCCTGCGGGCGGATGGGCGAGAAGTCGTAGCCGACGCCGCCGCCGCGGCGCATCGTCTCGGCGGCCTCGTTGAGCGCCACGTAGATGCCGACGCCGTGCTCGTCGCCCGAGATGCTGTCGCCGACGGGCTGGACGAAGCAGTTGATCAGCGTCGCCTTGAGGTCCGTGCCGGCGGCGGAGTTGATGCGCCCGCCGAGGATGAAGCCGTTCTCCTGCGCGCGGTAGAACGCGTCCTCCCACTGGTCGCGCTCCAGCGGGGGCTCGATCGCGGCCAGCGCGCGCGCGACGCGGCGGCGCACGGCCTCGATCGTGCGTTCGTTGCCCTTGGCGTATTTCTCCAGCAGGACCTCTTCCGAGATCGACTGCGGTGGCAATGCGGCGGCGGGAGCCGCGGCGAGTGTGCGGGGATCGTCGAGTTTCATTCGGTGCGAAAGCGCGAGAACTGGCGTGGGGGCGGCCGGAACGGCACGCCGGAGGCGTAATGATCCCACGTTCGCGGTGGGCGGTCGCGCTTGACTTTTTCGTGGGCCGGGCATCGGTCCGACGGAGCGCGCTGTGCCGGGAATCGTCGGCCTGAAGGCCGGCCCGCGGGGTGAGGCGAGAAGGTGTGGACCGGGCTCCAGCCCGACGGGGTTCGCGCGTTGACGGCGCGGAGCGTTGCAGGAAAAATGCTCCGGGGAGCGACCCGGCACCGTCGAACCGGGCATGCGACGCGCATCGGCGCGATCGCGACGAGCTGAACCACTCTTCGGAGGAGTCCCAGATGCACAGCACGATGAGGGCAACGTTGCTGGCCGCCGCCGGCGTGACGATCCTGGCGGGATGCGCGAGCGCGCCGCCGCAACCGAGCGCGAGGGACATGACGTTCTTCGTGACGAGCGTCAACCCCGGCAAGGGCGGCGACCTCGGCGGGCTCGCGGGCGCGGACGCGCACTGCCAGAAGCTTGCGGCGGCAGCCGGCGCGAACCCGGACCGCGTCTGGCGCGCCTACCTGAGCACGCAGGCGCCCGCGCTCGCCGATCCGAACTTCGTCAACGCGCGCGACCGCATCGGCCCGGGGCCCTGGCAGAACTACAACGGCGTCGTGATCGCGCGGAGCGTCGACGAGCTGCACTCGCCCGCGAGCAACCTGAACAAGCAGACGACAGTGGACGAGAGGGGCAGGCTGGTGAAGGGCAGGACCGAGCAGCCCAACCAGCACGACATGCTGACGGGCTCGCGGCCGGACGGCACTGCGTTCCCTGGCGCTCCGTTCCCCGACATGACCTGCGGCAACTGGACGAAGAGCGGCAAGGACGGCTCGGCGATGACCGGCCACCACGATCTCGCGGGGCCGATCGCGACGGGTTGGGCGATCTCGTGGAACTCGGCGCACCCGACACGCGGATGCGATCCCGACGGGCTCGTCAGCACCGGCGGCGCGGGATACTTCTACTGCTTCGCGGCGAAGTAGCGCCGGGCAGTGCGGGTCGGGCTCCGGCCCGACTCGCTTCGCATCGCGGATCGTGTCGGCCTGAAGGCCGACCCGCAGGAATCGCGGATTCCGTGGGTCGGGCCTCAGGCCGACACGCTGGCCCGGCATTCGCACAGGACGGCGTTCAGCGCGCTGGTTTGCTGAGCCCGGCCGAGCCGACCCATCACCGTCCCCCCTTCGGGCGTGTCATCTGCTCCCTCACGCGCGCCGCCGCGCGCACCGCCTCCGGAATCACCGCGTCGATCGCGGCGCGATACCGTGCTTCGTCGGCAGGCGTATACCCGGTCGTCCACACCTCGACGTTGTTGGCCGTCTCGACCTCGATCTCGAATACCGCGGGCGCCGCGCCCTTGGGCCACGCGAAGTAAGCCGGCCCGAACTGGGTGACGACCTGGATGTCGCGCCGCTGCCTGCCGGTGCGCGCGGCGATGCTCCTGATGCCAGCCGTTGCGAGCTCGGGGCCGCGCGGCGAAAGGTGCTTCACCAGCGCCGGCTGCAGCGTCCAGTCGGCCGTGGGACCCGAGGCGGCGGCGCCGGCTCCGGCTCCGGCGTTCGGCGTGGACGGCTGGGCGAACGCGGGGGCGGCGAGTGCGGCGACCGCCAGGGCCGCCAGCAGGATCGATCGCATGCTCATGGGTGTCTTCGATGTCGTCGATGGGTTTCCCCATCGACGATCGTATTGCACCAGGCAGCGCGGCCGCAATCACGTTTCTCGACGGTTCTCGCCGCGAGCCCCGCGGCCTGCGCCTCCCGCGCCGGACCGGACACGCGGCACTCGAGCCCACCGCGAACGGCTCCGTCGGGACGTCGGCTCATCGCCGCCCGACGAACGCCGTAGCAGGCTCACCCCATGAGCCACCATCGGGCGTATCGTTCGCCGTGAAGCACGTCGTCATTTAGCCCCACTTGCCGCGACGCTAAACAAGGCAGCTAAACGGGGCGCTCGCGCGGCCGCAGGGCCGCGCCATCAAGCGAGGAGCACGCCGTGTCCGAAGCCGTCCAGTCCCCCACCGAGGAAGCCCCCGAGTCGCAGCCGCCGCTCGTCGAGCCCATGTCCGACGATCAGGCGGAAACCTTCTACATGGCTACGCTCGGCACGCTGTTCGACGACGCGTGGACCCACGGCCGGCTGAAGATGCTGGCCGACTCGGCCACGCGAACGCTCGCGCAGACCGCGGTCGCCTGCGGCCCCGGCGCGACGGGCGACATCCTCATGCGCCTGGGGGGCCACATGATGGACCTCTCCCGGCAGCGCGAGGCGCAGCGGGAGGCCGACGAATCCCGGAAGAAGGGCCGCGCGCCGCATTAGCCCCGGGCGAGACCGGATCGCGAGCCGCCCGCAGTCCCGGCGGCTCGCGACCGGTCGCGCGACGGCACCGGCCCGAACGGTAGTCCTGCGCGCACGACCGCGCACACGTCGTCATTTGGTCCCACTTGCCGCGACGCTAAACAAGGCAGCTAAACGGG
>CALDKM010000252.1:0-4354 GCA_937898875.1 uncultured Pseudomonadota bacterium
ACACTCTTTCCCTAGACGTGTGCTCTTCCGATCCGTCGCGCTTCGGCGACGACGTGGCGGGGCTCGTCGCGGGCGTGGCGCGCATGGACTCGATCCGCGCGCGCCGCGTCGGCGCCACGCCGGAGGAGCGCGCGGCGCAGTCCGAGAACCTGCGCAAGATGCTTCTCGCGATGGTCGAGGACATCCGCGTCGTCATCCTCAAGCTCGCCGAGCGGCTGGCGGCGCTGCGCTGGCTCATGTCGGGCGACGAGTCGCTGCGGCGCGAGTCGGCACGGGAGGTGCTCGACCTCTACGCGCCGCTGGCGAACCGGCTGGGCGTGTGGCAGCTCAAGTGGGAGCTCGAGGACCTGTCGCTCCGTGCGATCGAGCCCGAGACCTACAAGCAGATCGCGAAGCTGATCGACGAGCGCCGGCTCGACCGCCAGCGCTACATCGAGGACGTCATCGAAACGCTGAGGCGCGAGCTCGCTTCGTCCCGGATCGCCGCCGACGTCTCCGGCCGCCCGAAGCACATCTTCAGCATCTGGAGCAAGATGCGCCGCAAGCAGTCGGGCATCGAGACGCTCTACGACATCCGCGCGGTGCGAATCCTCGTCGACGACGTGAAGGCCTGCTACACGGCCCTCGGCATCGTGCATCACCTGTGGACGCCGCTGCCCGGAGAGTTCGACGACTACATCGCCAAGCCGAAGGCGAACGACTACCGGTCGCTCCACACCGCCGTGATCGGCCCGGAGGGGAAGCCCCTGGAGGTGCAGATCCGCACGCGCGAGATGCACCAGCACTCCGAGTACGGCGTCGCGGCGCATTGGCGCTACAAGGAGGGCGCGTCGGACCGCCACGACCCGGCGTTCGAGGACCGCATCGCGTGGCTGCGGCAGGTGCTCGACTGGAAGGACGCGATCGCCGACACGAGCGAGTGGCTCGCCGCCTTCAAGCAGTCGCTCTTCACCGACACGGTCTACGTGCTCACGCCGCAGGGCAAGGTCGTCGACCTGCCCGCGGGCGCGACGCCGGTCGATTTCGCGTACGCCGTGCACACGAACCTCGGTCACCGCTGTCGCGGCGCGAAGGTCGAGGGCCACATGGTTCCGCTCAACACGCCGCTCGCGAACGGGCAGCGCGTCGAGGTGCTGACGGTGCGCGAAGGCGGCCCGTCGCGCGACTGGCTCAACCCCGAGCTGGGCTACGTTACGAGCAACCGTGCACGGGCGAAGGTCCGCCAGTGGTTCAAGGCGCAGGCTCTCGACGAGACGGTCGCGCACGGGCGCGCCGCGGTCGAGCGCGAGCTCGCGCGTGCCGGCGTGTCGTCGCTCAACCTCGACCTGCTTGCCGCGAAGGCCGGCTACGCGAAGCCCGACGAGCTGTTCGCCGCCTACGCGCGCGACGAGATCAACCTGCGCCAGCTGCAGACGGCGATCAAGGCAGTCGCCGCACCGACTCCCGAGCCGCAGGCGACGGGACCCGGGGACGGCGTCGTCACGCGCGCGAGCAAGTCGGCCGGCGCCGGCAGCGGCATCCTGGTCGTCGGCGTCGACCGGCTGATGACGGGGCTCGCCCGATGCTGCAAGCCTGCGCCGCCGGATCCGATCGCCGGATTCGTCACTCGGGGGAAGGGCATCACGATCCACCGCGCGTCGTGCGCGAACCTGGCGCGCATAAGGGCGCGCGAGCCCGAACGGATGATCGAGGCGGACTGGGGCTCGCGCCGCGACGAGGTCTTCCCGGTCGACGTGATCGTCGAGGCCGGCGATCGGCCGGGGCTCCTGCGCGACATCTCGGAGGTGTTCTCGCGGGAGAAGATCAACGTGACCGCGGCGAACACGCTCACGAAGCAGCACCTCGCGCGCATGGGCTTCACGATCGAGGTGGCCGGCGTCGAGGAGCTGAAGCGCGCGCTCGCGCTCGTGCGGGAGGTGCCGGGCGTGCTGGGCGCGGCGCGGCGCTGAGCGCGCCGCCGCGTCAGGTCAGCGCGAGATAGATCGCGAGGGCCGCGCCGAGCGCGGAGAACGCGATCGAGAACCCGAGCGCCCAGCCGATCCTGTAGCCCGGAGGCAGGTCCCTCGCCGGGAGCGTGCGGACGAAGCGCGCGTGCTGGAGGGTGGCGAACACGATCACGCCGGCCCCCGCGGCGACGAGCAGCGTGCCGATCACGCTGGACGCCGTCGTGTGCATCGGACGCGTGACCTGCCCCACCTGCTGGGAGACCAGGCTCACGAAGATGCCGAAGCGCTCGACGACGAAGCCGAGCGCCATCACGGTGATGCCGGTGCGAACCCACGCGAGCAGCGTTCGTTCGGCGGCGAAGAAGACGCGGGGATCGTTGTCCATCGTGGCGGGGCGAAGGGGGCGGGTCGGAGCGAGGATACGCCACTCCCCGGCAGAGATCGTCGCCTCGCCCGGTTCGCGCATCCCCCGGGCCCGCGGGATGCCTATGCCGGAACGAACCGCAGCGCGACCCCGTTGTTGCACCAGCGCTGGAAGGTCGGCCGCGGCCCGTCGTCGAACACGTGGCCGTGGTGGCCCCCGCACTTCGCGCAGTGATACTCGATGCGCGGATGGAAGATTCGATGGTCGAGCGACGTCTCGAACGCGCCTGGGATCGTCGTGAAGAACGACGGCCAGCCGGTGCCGCTGTCGAACTTCATCGCCGACGTGAACACCGGCCACGCGCATCCGGCGCACACGAACACGCCCCTGCGCTTCTCGCCGTCGAGCGGGCTCGTGAACGGGCGCTCGGTGCCTTCGTCGCGCAGAACCTTGTACGCGTCGGGCGGCAGGCGCTTGCGCCACTCGTCGTTCGTGAGCTTGAGCGGCGTCGCGTCCTTCGCCACGTCGGCGTCCCTGGCGAGCAGCGATCGCCAGCCGTTGCGGAGCTCCTCGACCTGGGGCGTCGTCGCGCCCGGCGGCACCGGGCCCGCGGCCGCGGCGGCGCGCGCGAAGGGCAGGGTGGCGAACATCGTCAGCAGCGTGCGGCGGTTCATCGAAGTCTCCTCGCGTTCCCTTACGCCCGGATGGACCCCGGAATCGCCCGGCGGTTCCGTGCGCGAGGGTCCTGCCCGACAGTCGCCCGTCCGGCGGACACCTTACACCCCGCTCACAGGACGAGGGGATCCCCGTAGCCCGTGAGCTCGAGGTAGCCGCGTCCGCGGAGCCCGGCCGACCCGCGGACGCGCACCGCGCCTTCCCAGTAGACGATGCCGACGCTGCCCCGCGCGTCGAGCTCCTGGTCGTCCATCAGCGGCTCGAGCGCGACCGCGATGCCGCCCACGCGCACGTCGAAGGTCACCGGATAGACGATGCCGGTGCGCGGCGAGCGCCAGGTGCGGCCGGGCGCGAACGCCACCTCGTGCGGCGCATACGTGCGTACGCGGCCGGACGCGTCGCGCAGCGTTCCGCCGGCCCAGAACGTCCCGCCGTCGCGACCCCGCATCCGGAACGCCATCAGTGCCGCGCCGTCGTCGAGATTGGCGCCGATCCAGTCCCAGCCGGCCGCCTCGGGCGCGAGGTACGAGCTCGACCACTCGTGGTCGAGCCACGCGAGGCCGAAGACCGTGTGCGTGCGCCCCTCGACCGCGATCGTGCCGTCGACGTCGAGCTGGGGGACGCTGTAGTAGCCGCTCGCCTGACCGGGCAGCGGGCCCTTGCGCGACACGCCGCGCTCGCCCTGCAGGAGGACCGGCTGCGTTGCGCGGAACCGGAGGTCGATCGCGAAGCCGCGGGCGCGGAGGCGGGTCCGGTAGCCCTCGCCATCGAAGGCGAGCGACCAGTCGTCGATGCGCACGTCGGTCGTCGCCGCCGATGCCTCCGCGAGGCCGAAGCCTGCGCGCGCGGCGCGCTGGTCGTGCACGAGCCGGCCGACGCGCGCGTCCGCGATCGCGGCGTGCGCGAACAGGAGCTCGCGCGGCGCGAACGAGCTCCCCGAGGACTCGGCGACGCCCGGGCGGTTGCGGAAGAACGTGACCTGCACGCCGCGGTCGACGCCGGACGCATCGGTCGTCCACCCGGTGACGTACCACCATTCGGTACGGAAGCCGGGATGGCTGCCGTGGTCGCGCGGAAACGCGAGCGTCGCCCCCGGCAGGATGCCCGGATACGCGGGACCTGCGAGAGCGGCGCGCGGCATGCCGGCGAGCGACAGCGCGACGATCGCGCGGCGGCGTGCCGGGTTCACCAGTCTTCCTTCACCGACGTCACCGTGTCGCCGGCGGTCGCGCGCCGCGCGCTCGCGAGCGCGGTCACCGCCGCGAGTGCGAGCAGCGCGGCGCAGAATCCGGCGAGCTGTGCGGCCGGCAGGTGCAGGTCCATGCTCCAGCGGACCGACTGCCGGTTGACGCCGTGCACGAGGATCACG
>CALDKM010000253.1:0-3769 GCA_937898875.1 uncultured Pseudomonadota bacterium
GCCGGCGGCGGTTGCGAGTGCGACGACGAGCGCGAGGACGCGGGACTTCATGCGCGCCCGGCCGTCACTTCGCCATCGCGGCGCGCTTCGCGGGGTCCACGTCGAGATACTTCCACGCGAAGCCGAAGGGGGAGGGCCAGTAGCCGCGGACCCAGGGGTGCAGGAACGCGTTGTTCACGCTGTAGACCTGGAGCGACATCGGCGCGTAGCTCTGGACGAGCTCCGACATGCGTTTCGCGAGCGCGTTGCGCTCGGGGCCGGGAGGCGTGCGCAGGAACGCCTCGTACGCGGCGTCGTACTCGGGCAGGCGGAAGCGCGAGCGGTTGGTGTCCGGCGGCGAGCGGCTCCACAGCGTCGACAGGATCTGGTAGCCGGAAGGATCGAGTGCGCGGTAGCCGAGGTTGAACATCGGCAGCTGGCCGGCGAGGCTCTGCTTCAGCAGGTCGGCGAACGGCGCGGTATTGATGCGCATCCGGATGCCGATCGCCTCCATGCTCTTGAGCCACAGCGTGTCCGCCTCGCGCGACCACGAGTCCGGCAGCGAGCTGTGCACGAGCACGAACGGCTTGCCGTCGGGCATCTCGCGCCAGCCGTCGCCGTCGCGGTCCCTGTAGCCGAAGCGGTCGAGCAGCGCGCGGGCGGCGGCGGGATCGTACGTGGCCTTCGCGGGAAGCGAGGCATCGTGGCCGTCGACGTGCGGAGGCAGCAGCTGGTTCGCCGGCAGCGCCTGGCCGTGGTACATGACGCGGATGAAGTCCGGCGTGTTGAATCCCATGCCGATCGCACGACGCAGCGCGATGCCGTCCGGCGACAGGCCGCCCAGCTGCGGGTCGTCCATGTTGAAGTAGGTGAAGATCAGGTTCGGCGCGACGGCGCGCACGTGGCGGATGCCGCGCGCGGCGAACTCCGGCTTGAGCTTGCCGTCCTGCGTCACGCGGCCCAGCACCTGGCCGCCGAGGCCGACGTAGTCGAGCTCGCCCTTCTCGAACGACAGGAGCTCGGGCAGGAACTCCTCGATGATCGCGATCTCGATGCGCCCGATCGCGGGCAACGTCACGCCTTTCATCTCGGCGACGACCGCGCGGTGGGCCGGATCGGACGACGCCGGGAACGCGAAGCTGCGGTAGTGCGGGTTCGCCTCGAGCACGATCCGCGAGCCCTTGCGCCACTCCTTCAGGACGAACGGGCCGGTCCCCGCCGGCCTCGTCATCACGTCGGCGCCCGCGGCCTCGATCGCCTCGCGCGCGACGGCCATCGACGGCAGGCTCGCGAGCCGCTCGAGCAGCGTGTAGTCGACCGCGGTCGTGCGCATGCGCAGCGTGTGCGCATCGAGTGCGGCGAGGCCCGCGATCGGGCGGTCGTAGTCGAACTTCGCCCCCGGCGCCTTCGCGGCGTCGACGACCTCGCGCGCGCCCGCGATCAGGTCGGTGAGCGCGGGATCGCCGCCGCCCTTGAGCGTCGGGTCGAGCCAGCGCTTGAGCGAGTAGACGTAGTCGCCCGCGACGAGTTCGCGCGGTTTCCCGCGGAAGGCCGGGTCGTCGGCGAAGCGGATCCCCTTCCGGAGCCGGATCGTCCAGATCCTGCCGCCGTCCGAGATCTCCGGCATCGCGGACGCGGTGTTCGGGACGATCTTCGCCGGCGACGCGAGGTAGTCGTACTGGTAGAGCGCCTCGAACAGCGCGGTCGCGACGCGCGTCGAGTAGAGATCGGTCCCCTGCTGCGGGTCGAGGCTCGTGATGTCGGGCAGCGAGATGCGCAGGACCTTGGCGGGATCGGCGGCGCGGGCGTGCCCCGACGGGACGGCGAGCGCGGCGACGAGCGCGATCGCGGCAAGCGCACGTGCGGCGCGGTTCGTTGAGGAGGCGGCGGGCATCGTATCGGGCGGGCGGATTGGGAGCGGCAATTGCCGCGCGGGCGACAGGGGCTTTCGCGGCAGTGCCCTATAATCGCGCACCATGGCCCTTCCTGCACAGCGCGTCGGCGTTCTTTTCGTCTGCCTCGGCAACATCTGCCGCTCGCCGACCGCCGAGGCGGTGTTCCGCGCCACCGCGCAACGCGCCGGCGTTGCCGGACGGTTCACGATCGACTCCGCGGGAACGATCGACTGGCACGCCGGCAATCCGCCGGACTGGCGCTCGATCTCGCATGCCGCGAAGCGCGGCTACGACCTCGCGCCGCTGCGCGCGCGGGCGGTGACGCAGGCGGACTTCGACCGCTTCGACTGGATCTTCGCGATGGACCGCGCGGTCCTGGGCGAATTGCAGGCGATTCGACCCGCGACGTCGGCGGGCCACCTGGGACTCTTCCTCGAGTTCGCGCCGTATCTCCGACACGTCGACGTGCCGGATCCCTACGACGGCGGCGACGAGGACTTCGAGACCGTGCTCGACCTGGTCGAGGCGGGCAGCCGGTCGCTGCTCGCGCACCTGGCAGGCGGCGACGTCGGGGCGCGCACCGCCGGCGCCCGTCCGTCTCAGTAGAGACCCGCTTCGATCCCGGCGGCGAGCGTCGCGCCGAGCTCGCGCGCCTGCGACAGCACCGAAGCGGGAACGTCGTGCGCCTGCGCGACCCGTCCGCTGCGGTAGATGAATCCCGGATGCACCTTGCGCAGCCGCAGGCCAGTCGCGATGCGCTCGAGGCCGGTCATCGCGCCGGTGCCGTCGTTGCTCGCGCACACGAACGCGCTCCACGGCCGTCCCTCGATCCGGCCCTCGCACGGGTAGTACACGCGCTCGAGGAAATCCTTGACCATTCCGGCGATGCCGCCGAAGTTCTCCGGCGTGCCGACGAGGTAGGCCCGCGCGGCGAGCACGTCGTCGACTCCCGCCTCGTGCGCCCGGCGCGAAACGACCTCGATCCCGCCGACGCTGCGCGCACCGTCCTCCGCCGCCCGCGCGAGCTGCGCGGTGCCGCCGAACTGCGAGTGGTGGACGATCAGCAGCATCCGGCGCGACGTTCGCTCGTGTCCTCGCCATCGTACGCGATCGCGCGCGCCCAAGAAAAAGGCGGGTCCGCGGACCCGCCTTCCCCGGTGCGCACCGACGCGCGTCAGGGCGCCGGCGGCGCGTCCTTGCGCGTCTCGATGATCTCCAGCGGTTCGTCGTGCAGTTCGACCTTCGGCGGCCGCACGCGACGCTGCCGCGGCGCCTCGGTCTCCGCGGATGCGGGCCGCGGAGCGGCGCGCGCACGATCGGTCTCGACGAGCTCGAGGCCCGAGTCGGCCGGAAGCGTGTACCGGACCGGCGGCGCGCTCGCCACCGGGACCGCGCTCACGACCGGCGGGATCGCGGGCATCGGCGGCGGTGCGACCGGCGCGCTCGTCTCGACGACGCGCTCGGGCTCCTGTCGCACCGGTCGGGCCTCCGGCTCGGCGTGCACGGGGGCGGGTCGCACCGGGACGTGCGCGGGCGGGGCCTCCGCCGACGTCAGCGCGTCGAGCGGCGCCTCTTCGTGGACGGCTTCCTGCTGGGCGTCAGCCTCGGCGACCGCACCTTCGGCGGTCGTCGCGCGCTCGGCACGGTCGCTGCCTCCGCGACCGCGACGGCGACGACGGCGTGCGCCTTCGCGACGCTGCTCGTCGCTGCCTTCCGCGGCGATCGGTCCGCCTTCCTCGAGGGCCGAGACCGGAGCGTGCGGCTTCTCGACCGGTGCCGGGACGGCGCGCTCGCCTCCCTGCTCGGGACGTTCGCGGCGCCCGCCACCTTGCCCGGAACGTTCGCGGCGCTCGCCGCCCTGCTCCGAACGCTCGCGACGCTCGCCGCCCTGCTCG
>CALDKM010000254.1:0-17539 GCA_937898875.1 uncultured Pseudomonadota bacterium
GGCGCTGGTTGGATTTGCAGGCCCAGGCGCACCTCTCGGCAGACCTGCGAAGTATGGCCAGTGCATTCGGACGCTGGGCGATGCAACACGGCGATTTCCGGCCGAACCCTATAGGAGATCGGTTCCATGGTCGTCTTCCAGACTGCCCAGGGCGGCACGACCCGCATCGACGACGACAAGCTCGAGGCCCTGCGCGGCGCGCTGCGCGGCATGTTGCTGATGCCGGCGGACAAGGGCTACGACGTGTCACGCACGCTGTGGAATGCCATGATCGACCGCCATCCCGCGGCCATCGTGCGTGCCGCCGGCGCCGGCGACGTGATGCAGGCCGTCGACTTCGCGCGAGAAAACCAACTGCTGCTGGCCGTGCGCGGCGGCGGGCACAACATCGCCGGCAAGGCCGCCTGCGACGGTGGGTTGATGCTCGATCTGTCGGCGATGCGATCGGTGCGTGTCGATCCGGCCGCAAAGCGAGCACGAGTCGAGCCCGGCGCGCTGCTGGGCGACTTCGACCGCGAGACCCAGGCCTTTGGCCTGTCGACGCCCACTGGCATCAATTCCACCACCGGCATGTCCGGCCTCACGCTGGGCGGCGGCTTCGGCTGGCAGAGCCGCAAGCGCGGGCTGACCATCGACAATCTCGTGGCTGCAGACGTGGTGCTGGCCTCGGGCGAATTCGTGCAAACCAGCGCCACGCAACACCCGGACCTGTTCTGGGCGCTGCGTGGAGGCGGCGGCAACTTTGGCGTCGTCACCTCATTCGAATACCAGTTGCACCCGCTGGGCCCGCAGGTGCTGGCCGGGCTGGTGGTGTATCCGCTGGACCAGGCGAAGCAGGTATTCGAAGGTTATCGCCGGTTTACCGCCGCGGCCAGCGACGAAATGACTGTGTGGATGGTACTGCGCAAGGCGCCGCCGCTGCCTTTCCTGCCGGCCAACTTGCACGGACAGCCGGTGGTCGTCGTGGCCTTCTGCTGGATTGGCGAGCTGAGTAAGGGCGAGCAGGTCACCAAACCGCTGCACAGCCTCGGCAATCCCCATGGGGCGCATGCCGGACCCATGCCCTTTGCCGGCTGGCAGACCGCCTTCGACCCGCTGCTGGCGCCGGGCGCACGCAACTACTGGAAGTCGCACGACTTCAAGGCCATCAGCGTGGACGTCGAGCACATCCTGTGCGAAGCCATCGCCAAGCTGCCGAGCGACGAATGCGAGGCCTTCGTCGGCCAGCTGGGCGGTGCGACAAATCGTGTAGGCGCGGTCGACACCGCCTACCCTCACCGGGACGCCGAATTCGTCGTCAACGTGCACACCCGCTGGCGTGAGGCCGCCGATGACAAGAAGTGCATCACTTGGGCGCGCGGCCTGTTCGACGCGCTGACGCCGCATGCCACCGGTGGCGTGTACGTCAACTTCATGCCCGAGGACGAGGCGCAGCGGGTCGCGGCCGGCGCCTACGGCCCCAACTTCGAGCGGCTGTCGGTATTGAAAACCAAGTACGACCCGACGAACCTGTTCTCGCAGAACCAGAACATTCCGCCCAAACCGTAATCTCGCGGGCGCAGGGATGCAGGGTCAGAGATCGATAAGCTACTTACGCGGATACGTTCTCGCCAGCTCCTCGATCACCACGCGCCGGATGTCGCGCAGCTCCACCACGTCGCGCACCTGGGGATTGGCGCGCGTCAGGAAGCCCATGTTCGTCTCGCCGCCGGTGAGCAGGAAGTCGTTCAGCGCCACCGCGTACCGCCGAGCGGGTTCGATCGGCCTGCCCTGCACGAGCCACACGCCGCTGTCCCGGCGCGTGCCCCACGTCTGCAGGAATCCTCCCATGCCCTCGTTGTTGATTCCGGTGTCGAGGACGCGCGCGAGCAGCTCGCCGTCGAAGGTCGCCTTCAGCACCTTTCCGCCAAACGGCATCACGCGGATGATGTCGTACTCGGTGATCGGCCCCGGCGGCAGCACGTCGTCGATGCGGATGGATCCGCCGTTGAAGATCGCGACGTCGGCCGTCCCGGCCTCGTGCGCGAGCGCCGCCGCGATCAGGTCGGTGAGCCTGCCCGAGCGATTGCGCACGGTGGACTCGCGGCCGTCGAGCGGCTCGGTGGTGGTCGCCACCACCGCCTCGGGCGCGAAGCCCTGGCGGCGGAAGGCGTCGAAGCCGCGCTCGACCCATTGCCGCGCGACGGCGTCGACGGCGGGCGCGGCGGCGATGCTGTCGTCGATCCGCTGCAGCCGCGACGCGACTTCGGGCCGCGTCCCGGGTGCCCCGAAGGTCAGCGTGACGATCGCGAGCGAGCGCACGTTGGCATCGGCCTTGACGATCGGCACGAACGGTCCGCGGTACATCAGCCAGTTCTCGTGCTCGTGCCCGCCCAGCACCAGGTCGATGCCGGGGACCGCCTCGACGAACTCGGCGTCCTGCGCGAGCGACAGGTGCGTCAGCGCGACGATGGCATCGGTCCTGCCGCGCAGCTTCTCGACCTCGGCCTTCGCCGCGGCGATCGCGTCGTGAACTTTGACCCAGCGCTTCGGATTCGAGTCGATCGTCACGCCGATGAGCCCGACTCGCACCGTGCGCCCGCCGGCCTTGACCGGGACGATCGCCGACGTCGCCACGCCGGGGAACGGCTGCCCGCCTGCGTCGGTGACGTTCGCGGAGACGAGCCGGAACTTCGCCTGCGCGAGATGCGCGCGGAACGCCGCTTCGGACACGTCGAACTCGTGGTTTCCGAACGTCGCCCAGTCGACGCCGGTCGCGTTCAGGACGTCGACCATCTGCCGTCCCGCCAGAGGCTGCCCGTCGACGATCGCCGTCCCGAGCGCCGAGGGCGACAGGTAGTCGCCGCCGAGCGTGACGACGAGCGGCGTTCGCGTCTTCTTAAGCTGCTGGACGACGGTGGCGACGCGCGCCAGCCCGCCGGACTTGCCGCCCTCGACCGGAAGGATCTCGTAGACGTCGTTGAGGTGCACCAGCGTCACCGCGACCGGCCCGGCGCCGCGACCCGCGGGCGCCTGCGATTGCGCGGCGGCCCCCTGCCCGCCCGACACGGCGACCGCCAACATAAGCACGCACCCCCAGACTCGCATCGTCACCTCTCCGTCTCTCCAGGACGCGCCGGGTCGGCGCCGCCCGATGGACCGGCATGACTATGCCATCGTTCCGGAGCGCGCGGCGCCACGCGGATCACGTGCAGCGCTGGCCAGGGATGCCACGCGACTCGGGCGGGCGCCGGGTCCCCAGGCACTTCGCGTGCGTCGAGATGCAGACCGGGGCAGACCGCGCGACTGCCGGTCGGGCCGCGGCCTCGGCGCACTGACGAGCAGTGGCGTCCAGGACCCCACATTCGATCTGGCGCGCATCGGAGCAGCAGCGTCTCCGGCCCCGCGTCCGCCTTCAACTCGACGGACCGTCGTACGCGGTGAGCATCCGCTTGTCGTGCGTGGTGGCGTGATACTGCCGGATCGGGAGCCGTCCGGCCATCTCGGCGACGGCCCAGGTGTTCACCTCCCAGGAGACCTTGCGGTGGAACGCGACGATGCCCCTGAGCGCATCGACGCATTCGCCGTGCAGCGACGGCGCGAGAGGCCGCGGGCAGACGAGGACGGCTCCACAGAATCGCCAGCTTGGGTGGTCCAGCACGATCCGGTCCGACCGGGGCCGGCAGCCCGGAATGGCGATCGCGTCGTCGCGCACGCTGCCGACGAAATCGAGGATCAGATCCTCGGTGATGTCCGGAAGGTGGAAGATCCCGAAATCGATCCAGACGAGGATGTCGGATTCGGACTCGCGGCTCGTCCGTTCGAGCCATTGCGTCTTCTGGTGCTGGATCGCGTGGTAGCCGAGCGTGTCCTTTGCCGGATTCTGCGAGGCGACCGAGTACGGAAGCCCCCGCAACGCGTCGTGGATCCAGAAGCGGTCGTCGGACGGCGGGAAAGCATTGAAGCCGGCCGCGCGATGTTCGCGACCGAGTTCCGCACCGATCTCCGCGCTGGTCCAGACGACCTTGCGGACCGGGATCCGCAAAAGCCGGCGGCCGAGCTCCAGATAGGTCGCCGTCGGCCTCGGATGACCGGCCAGCGGATAGAACCCGGTCACGATCGTGACGGAGCGGCTCACGGCCCCGTCACCGGATACTTGAGCAGGCGGAAATCGCGCCAGGTGGTCCCCGGGTAGTCGAGCTCGGACCAGCCGAAGATGCGCTTGCCGCCGGCATCACGCTCGGGGAGCGGCTGCCACGCGCGATGCCTGAAGTGGAAGCAGAGATTCATGATCCCCATCTCGTTCGTCAGGCTGATCGGATACCGGTTCATCGCCTGCTCGAGAACGGCGCGAGAGCACGTGTCGACGAGGCTCGTGTCGACGATCCACATGCAGTTCAGGAAATACCGGGAGTCGAGGATGGCCTCGCCGAAGTCGGCGAGCAACCGGTCGCGGACGGGCGGGTTGGCCCCCAGGTCGAGCTGGCACCGGAAGCGCTTGCCGTTGTCACCGGGCAGCGCATCGTCGGGAGCCGTGAGCTTCCCTCGCCAGTCGATCTCGAGCAGCGCATCCACGCCGTCGAGCACGCGCAGGCCCGCGTCGAGGTAGATCACCCGCTCCCATTGCTTCACCCATGGATCGAAGATCTGCAGCTTGTCCCACTGCGCGAGCTTCCCGAAGTGGCGATCGTCCGGCATCGGGCGGATCGGGTTCCCGCGCAGCGCGGTGACGAGGCGGTCGGTGTCGATGTGCGCGACCTCGCGGCAGGCGACCCGCGCGGAGTCGAGGAAGTCCTGCGGAGGCCTGAAGCCGACGCACAGCAGCACGACGTCGCCGCGCCAGGCGCCCGCGCCGCGCAGGTCGGCGATGGTCCGCGCGGCTCTCGGGAAGTAGCCCGCGTCGCTGACGAGCGCGAAGGCCGTGTCCGACCCCGGGGCAGTCGTGCTCATGGATGCGTGTCCTTCGACCGGCGGCGGAACGGGGCGCGCGAAGCGTCTCCTGCCGTCCCCGATCTTACGATTCCGCCCACTACAATGCTCCGGTGAAGCTCGGCATCCCGACGCTCGTGAACTACCGGGGACTCGATGCCCTGTGCCTCTCCGCCGAGCAAGGCGCCCTGAAGCCGGAAGGCTACCTGATCGTGGACAACGGGGGCGGCTACGACGGCGTCGCCGCGCCGCGCGACTGGATGGACATGGCGAGCGCGCGCGGCGCAAGCATCCACCTCCACGCGCCGGGCAGGAACCTCGGCGTCGCCGCGAGCTGGAACTGGATGCTGGATCGGTCGCTCCAGGCAGGCGAATCCGCGCTCGCCATCGCGAACGACGACGTGATTCTTGGCGGCAGCACGTTCGAGGGCCTCCTGCGCGAACTCTCCGGGCATCCGTTCGTCACGGCGGACGGCTGGGCGTGCTTCGCGCAGCGCGCCGACTGCACGCGGCTGGTCGGCTGGTACGACGAGAACTTCTGGCCGGCGTACTACGAGGACAACGACTACGACCTGCGATTGCGTCGCGCCGGGATCGTGCCGAGGGTCGCCGCGGCGGATCCGATCAGGCACGAGGGCTGGACGACGACGCGCATCCTGGGCGACGCCGACTGGCTCCGGGAAGGGCGCGAGCGCAATCGACGGTACTTCATGGCGAAGTGGTCGCCCGACGATGCACATGCGATCTGGCCGACCGTGGAAACGGCGAGCGACTCGCCGTTTCGCGGACGTCCGCCGCGAGGGTGGAACGAACGGAACCGGGTCGTGTTCGAATGAACCGGCACCGATCGACGATGGCGTCCCCTGCCAAGCCGAAGGCTCCGACGCAACGCGGTGATTTCGAACCCGTTCGTCCCCGGCCCGGCCTCGACCGCGGCCCGGATCGCCAGGGCTCCGACCCCATGTCCACTACCGGGCGACCAGCTTGACCTCGACCCGGCGATCTCGCTCCAGGCACTCGACCAGCTTCCGGTTCGTCGCGCTGTCCGGACCCATGTTCCTGCAAGCGTCGCCGGTCGTGGCCTCGCTCTCGCCCCTGGCTTCGGCATGGATGCGCCCCGCATCCACGCCCTTGCCGGCGAGATAGGCGACGACGGCGTCGGCGCGCTTCCTGGACAACGGCAGGTTGTAGGGCTCGTCGCCGATCCTGTCGGCGTAACCGACGGCATCGAGGCGCTCGACGGTCCGCCCCTGGAGGCTCGAGGCCAGCTCGTCGAGCTTCGGCACCTCGCCGGAGCGCAGTGCCGACCGGTCGAAGTCGAAGTGAACGATGACGGTCACCGGCTCCACGACCTTCGGCGCGGGCGGGACGATCGACGCGACGGGCGCAAGAGCCGCCGCGGCCGGCGTCGTCTCGGCCGGCGCGGCGGCGACCTGCTGTTTGGCTGCCTCGGCCTTGGCAGGTGTCTGGGGCTGATCCCCCGCCTTCCAGACCATCCAGAGCGCTCCCGCAACGAGCGCGAGCGCAATCCCGACAATCCAGCGAATGGCAGGTGACATGGAGTCCTCCGACGAAAGTGAATGGAGTCAGAGCCGCAACGATGGGCCATCGTCGTTCGTCCGTCCAGAGCCCTCGCCGTCCCACGCGAATCCCTCCCGCGCCACGAGCGCGTTCGCAGCCGCAGGCCCCGAACTGCCCGCGTCATAGGGCAGCGGCCCGTTCGACGCCTCGTTCTCCCGCTCCCACGCGCGCAGGATCGGCTCGACCCAGCGCCACGCCTCCTCCTGCTCCTCGCTGCGCACGAAGAGGTTGAGGCGGCCGGCAATCGCGTCGAGGAGCAGGCGCTCGTAGGCGCCGACGCGGTCGTGCGCGAACGCCTTCCCGAAGTCCAGGTCGAGGGAGACGGGCGACAACGTCTCGCACTGCGCCGAGCCCGTCACCGCGGCGAGGTGAAGCTCCAGCCCATCCTCCGGGTGCAGCTTGATGACGAGCTTGTTCGGGCGGCTCGATCCCGGGAAGATGTTGTGCGGCGTCGGCAGGAACTCGACGACGATCTCCGCGGTGCGCGAGTCGAGCCGCTTGCCGGTCCGCAGGAAGAACGGCACGCCCGCCCAGCGCCAGTTCTGCACCTCGGCGCGCAGCGCGACGAACGTCTCGGTGCGGCTGTCGGCGGGCACCTTCGCTTCCTCCCGGTAGCCCGGCACGAGCCGTCCGTCCACGGTACCGCGCCGGTACTGGCCGCGCACGACGTCGCGCAGCGCGGTCGCCTCGGTGAAGGGCTTGAGTGCGTGCAGCACCTTGAGCTTCTCGCTTCGGATGTCGTCGGCCGTCAGTCGCGCCGGCGGTTCCATCGCGATCATCGTCAGGAGTTGCAGCGCGTGGTTCTGGATCATGTCGCGCAGCGCGCCGGTGCGGTCGTAGAAGTCGCCCCGCGTCCCGACGCCCAGGTCCTCGGCGATCGAGATCCGGATGTTGGCGATGCACTCGCGTCGCCACAGCGGCTCGAAGAGCACGTTGCCGAAGCGCAGCGCCATCAGGTTCTGCACCGCCGGTTTGCCGAGGTAGTGATCGATGCGGAGCGCATGGGCCTCGTCGAACGCGGCGTGCACGACACGGTTGATCTCGCGCGCGCTCGCGAGATCGTGGCCCAGCGGCTTCTCGAGCACGACGCGCACCTGCGGGCCATTGAGTCCCGCGCGGCCCAGTTGCTCGCACACGACCGGAAACAGGTGCGGGCTCGTCGCGAGATACATCAGGACCGCATCGGCGGGGCCCTCGCGCCCCTCCGCCGGCGACGCGAGCCAGTCGCGGATGCGCGGCTGGTCCTCGGGCTGCGCGCGGTCGGCGCGCCGGTAGTGGACGAGCCTCGCGAAGCGCGCGTATTCGGCGTCCGTGGGCCGCTTGGCTTCCTCGACGTCGCGGAAGCGCTCCCTCAGCCAGCTGCGGTAGTCGTCGTCGCCGTACGGATGCCGGGCGATCGCGAGGATGCGCCCACCCTCCGGCAGCGACCCGTGGCGGTGCGCCTGGAAGAGCGCGGGCATCAGCCTGCGCCACGTGAGGTCGCCGGTGCCGCCGAAGAGGACGAGGTCGAATGACATGAGGGGCGTCCGGTGCCGGCGCGCGTCGGTCGAGTTGCCCGGCCCCATTTTGCACGAGGCGCGGGCGGCGTCGAGTCCTGTCGCATAATCGCGGCTCGACGTTCGCCCCGATCCTTCCTTGACCCGCATACCGCGCCTGCCCGGCGTCCTCGCCGGCGCCACCCTCGCCCTGCTCGCCTGCGCGCCGCACGCCGCCGCCCAGCCCTACCCCCAGCGCCCGATCACGCTGGTCAACCCGTCGGCCGCCGGCGGCAGCAACGAAGCGCTGAAGAGCATCGTCTTCGATCGCCTCGCCGCGGCGCTCGGCAAGCCGATCGTCATGGAATCGCGCAGCGGCGCGGGCGGAGCGATCGCCGCGTCGTACGTCGCCAAGGCGGAGGCCGGCGGCTACACGCTCCTGCTGGCGGGCTCCAGCGTCATGTCGTCGAACCCGGCCACGCAGAAGGACCTGCCCTACGATCCGACGCGGGATTTCACGCCGATCGCGATCCTGGTCGAGGCGCCGCTGCTGCTGGTCACCGGGAAGTCGGTTCCGGCGACGAATGCGAGGGAGTTCGTCGACCTGCTTCGCGCGCAGCCCGGGCGCTTCAACTACGGCTCCTACGGCCCGGGCACCACGAACTACCTCGGCTTCGAGCTGTTCAAGAACGTCACCGGGACCGACGTCGTGCAGGTGCCCTATCGCGGCAGCGCGCCGCTCCTGGTCGCGCTGATGGCGGGCGACGTCCAGACCGCCTTCGAGTACCACCCCACGATCCGGCCGCACGTCGAGGCAGGCACGTTCAGGATCCTCGGCGTGGCGAGCGCGGCGCGATTCCGCCCGCTGCCGGACGTGCCGACGCTGACCGAGCAGGGCATCCCGGTCGAGGCCGGCGGAAGCGTCTGGCTGGTGGCGCCGGCAGGCCTGCCCGCCGCGATCGCCGACCGGCTCAACGCCGAGGTCAACCTGATCCTCGCGGAGCCCGAGGTCCGCCGGCGCCTCGCCGAGATCGGCTACGAGACGGTGGGCGGCACGCGCGAGCAGGCGTCCGGCCGGATCGTCGACGAGATCGGCAAGTGGACGCGGCTGATGCGGGCCACGGGCCTTCGGCCGGAATGAGCGGCTCCCCGACGAGCTCCGACGCCGGGGCGCCGGCAGAGACCGTCGTCGATCGGCTCGAGCGCCACGCGCGCGAGCGGCCCGACGCGCCCGCCATCGTCGGCGCGGACCGGACCGTCAGCTATCGGGAGCTCCACGCGATGGCCGGCGGATGCGCGGACTGGCTGCTGACGCAAGGCATCGAAGGGGGCGAATGCGTCGGCGTGACGATCGCCGACGACCTGCTGCACTTCGTCGTCGCGCTCGGGCTCGCCACGCTCGGCTCCGCGCACGCCACGCTGGCGAGCCACGATGCCGAACCCGCGCGTTCGCGATTGGCGACACGCGTCCGTGCGCGGCGGGTCATCGCTGCGTTCGCGGCCCACCGTCTGCCGGGTCTCGCATTCGTTCCGGCCGATCCCGGGCTGATCGCGACGTGGGCGAAGCGCGGCACGGGCGTGCTGCACAGGCCCGAGGCGTCCGCCACGTTCACGTACTTCTCGACGTCCGGCACCACGGGCGAGGCGAAGCTCATCCCGGTGTTGCACGGGCAGGTCGCGCCGCAGGCGGCGCGCGCGGTCGTGGGTCGCGCGATGCCGCTGTCGTCGATCGAGCACAGCTACGCCAAGCGCCAGTTTCTCTATGCCGTTTCCGAGGGCGCGACGGTCGCGCTTCCCGGGCCGCCCGGCACGCCCGTTGCGCCCCTGTGCGCGGCGCTGGACGTCGACGTGATCGGGTGCATGAACGTTCAGGCCCGCAACCTGATCGCGGAAGCCGCGCGCCACGGCCGACTGCCCCCGGGGACGCTGATACGGACGAGCGGCTCACGCGCCTCGGCGCAGTTCCGCCGAGACCTGCTGGAGCACGTCTGCGACGCGGTCGAGATCACCTACTCGATGCAGGAGTGCGGATCGATCGCCAGCGCCACCGAGCGCGATGCGGCCCGGGTGACCGAGACCGTGGGCCGGCCGCATCCCGGCGTCTCGGTCCTGATCGTCGACGAACGCGGGACGCCGTTGCCGCCGGGCGTAGCGGGCGAGATCCGCATGCGCGCGCCGGGGATGGCCGCGGGCTACCTCGACGACGAGCGCGCGACCGCGCGGCACTTCCGCGACGGATGGTTCCAGCCCGGCGACCTCGGCTCGCTCACGCCCGACGGCACGCTGATCGTGCACGGCCGCGCCGACGACGTCATGATCCTCAACGGCATCAAGATCGCGCCGGCGGAGATCGAGCGCGTGCTCGAGCGGCACCCCGCGGTCAAGGCGGTCGCCGCGTTCGCGCTGCGCTCGCCCGCGCACGGCGAACTGCCGATGGCCGCGGTCGAGCTCGCCGAGGGAGCGCAGGCGGATGCGCGGACGCTGCAGAACTACGCGCGCGAGGCGCTGGGACTGCGCGCGCCGCGCCGCATCCTCATCGTGACGGCGCTGCCGTCGACCGCCCAAGGCAAGGTCGACGTGCGGCGGCTCGCGGAGATGGCGTCGGCCGACGCCCGCCGGAGCGTCAGGGACCGGACCCCGCGCACCGAGTGAGCCGGCGCGGCGTCATTCCGCCACCGCGGCCGGCAGCATCGCCCGCGGTCAGGAGTGCCGCAATGGTCACGACGCCGGCGGGTTATCGGGCGTAGCATCTGCGCGTCGAGGAGCCGCTGCGCGGCGGCCCGCCATCGGCCGAATGTCGTTTCCTTCCCTGCGTGCACGACAGGAGTACCCATGAGCGACGAGCTGGTTGCAGGCAACGAACCCGGCAGCGCCCCGAACGTCCGCCGGCGGCAGCTGGGTGCCGCAGTGCTGGCCGCGCTGGCCGGCGGACTCGGGACCGCGACGACGGCGCAGGCGCTTCCGCGCAGCGCCGCAGGCCAGCTCGACGCCGCGAGCCGCATCCTCGCGCCGTACGGCGTGATCGTGGTCGGGGACACCGTCGGCAGCCACGATCGCGTGGGCTTCGAGATAGCGGCCCTGCCGACGACCGAATACAGCCAGGTGGTCGGGGCACGCAACCGGCAGGGCGCGATCGAGCCCTGGTGGACGACCTCGGTGCTCGGCGAGGATGCGGTCGCCACGCACTTCCATCCGGGCGAGATCATCCCCTGCATCAGGACCACGATCGAGCACAACGAGCTGGCCCTGCACGAGCTGTTCGATTCGGACCAGGGCGGCATCGTCCCCTGCTTCGTCGTCGAATCGGCGATGCTGCCGGGCGGGCACTTCGGCACGATCAAGGCCACGCACTTCCACGACGGCGCGATCGTCCCCTGCGTCAGGACGACGATCGAGGGGCATTCGCTCGCCACGCACGAGGTGTTCGACACGACCGAGGGCGACATCGTCCCCTGCGTCAAGGTCGCGACCGAGATGCTCGACGGCGGCGCGATCGGCGACGTGGAGATCGAGATCGATCCCGATCTGACCAGCTTCAGGCTGGTCGTCGGCGACAGCGCCTACAGGCTGGTCGGCGGCGCGCTGGTGCCCGAAACCACGCCGCGGTAGAGGTTGGTGCCGGCGACTTGGATCGGGTCCGACGGGCCGGAGCCCGCTTGCCGCGTCAGAGATGCAACCGTCCACGAGGACTCGTGCAGCGGCCGAGACGACGCCCTTTCCTAGGGCACGTTGACGTAATGCCCGGAGATCGACGCGCTCGCCGTCCTTCCGTCGGTCAGGAACGATGCCGTGACGATCACGTAGGGATAAGTGCCCGCCTCTACGTAGAAGAGCACGGGACCGGACGTGACGTGCTGCGTGCCGCCCGCCGACTGCGGCAGTGGGAGCCAATGCGCGAAGTTCGGGATCTGCGCGGGACCCGCGTAGGCGAGCGGTTCGCCCGTCGCCGCGTCCGTGTGCAGTATCACCGAGACATGCGTGACGACGAGCCGCCTGCCCGCCGGCACGACGTCGAATTCGAACGAGCACAGCGAGATCAACGGGCCGCAATGGGTCGAGTCCTGCTTCATCTGAAGCAACTGCTGGTAGGGATTGCGCCCCGGCTCGTCGCGGTCCTGGACGAGCGCGGGCTTCGGCTGCGCAGAGGCGAGCGTCGCGCAGCACGCGAGTACGAGCGTGAGCGCTGCGGAGCGAACGGGGGTCTTCATTTCGAGTTCTCCTTCGCGCAGGGTCAGTGCAGGTGGTGCGAATCGGAAGCGATCGCGTTCGATGGAGTGTCGCGACGGGAGCGGCGCGCCGCGACCATGCCAACGAGGAGCAGGATCGCCGCGAGCGTCGCGAGCCCGGTCGGCGCGAGCATCGGAATCGTCGTCGCCCCGTTGGCCGGCAACGCGCCGACGCCGTCGAGACCCACGGTCACCGGACCGTTGCTCGCGTCCGACGGGATCGTCAGCATCGCCGAGCGAGGCCCCGTCGCGCCGGGAGCGAAGCCGACGGCGATCGTGCAGTTCTGGCCCGGCGCCAGCGCGACGCCGTTGCATCCGGCGCCGAGCGCGAAGTCGCCCGCGTGCGGACCCGAGGCACCCACGTAGCCGAGCTGGAGCGTCGCGCCGCCGGCGTTCGTCACGACGATCGACGACGGCGTCACGGTGCCGAGCAGCCGGGTCCCGAAATCGATGCCCGCCGGGGCAAGCGACGCGATCGCGACCGGATCGGTCGTTCCGGTCCCGCCGACGGCGAAAGTCGTCGGCGCGTTCGAAGCATTCGAGGCGAGCGTGACCGCCGCCGAGAACGGTCCGGCCGCATTCGGCGTGAACACGACGGTGATCGTGCAGTTCGCGCCGGGCGCCAGCGTTCCGGCGCAATCGCCGCCCGCCGCGAAACGCGCCGCGTCCGGTCCGCCGACGCCGAGGCTGCCCAGCACCACGACGCCGCTGCCGACGTTCGTCACGACCACCGCCAGCGGGCCGCTCGCGACGTTCACCGTCTGCGCGCCGAAGGTGAGGCCGTTCGGAACGTGGTCGAGGATGAGAGCAGGGAGCGTGTACGTCGGGCCGGAGATGTCGACGGCGTAGAGGTTGCTGCGCGTGCCGAAGCTGCCGAGCCCGACGAAGCCGTCGCCGAGCGTGCCGCTGCCCTGGTTCTCGGCGAGCGACATGTTGAGGAAGGCCCCGATCGCCACCGTGTAGGTACCCGCCGGCAGAGCACCGAGCGCCAGCGTCGAGTCGGCGCACAGCGCATCGGCGATCGTGCCCGGCGGACAGTTGCCGTCGTCGTTCGACGCGAGGAACGTCGCCGTCGGACCGCTTCCCGCGAACACCGACACGTACGGATCGAAGCCGCCGCCCGCGATCGCGGCCCCTTGCGCGTTCGTGCCGCCGGGCGCTCCCGAGGACCCGCCGTGGCCCCAGCTCTGAATCGACAGGCTGCCCGGCGACGATAGCGTGACGACGCGCAGCACGACGTCCTGCGCGTTGCCCGGATCGAGTTGACCGACCAGGCTCGTCGATGCCGCGAGCGTTCCCGTCGCCGCGCTCGCCGCGAACCATCCCGCCACGAACATCGCCCGCCGTCGCGCGGCCATCGCCCCTCCCTCACGCCGGCGTACTTCAGCCGAACGCCCGGGTTCGGTCAATATGACTTTCGATATAGGGCGCCGTCGCTGGTTCGCCTCGTCGGCGGGATCCGGGCCGCGACGTCGCACGACCTCGCGTCGGCTCATGGCAGAATCATCGGCCGAAACGAGCGAAGGATGCCGCGATATGACCGCCCCTGCCGCGACCCGCGCCTGGATGGCGTTTCTGGTCGGGATGACGTGCTGCGGCGCGAGCCTCGCCGGCCTCGACGAAGGCCTTTCGGCGCTCTCCAAGGGCAACTACGCGGCCGCCGCGAAGGAGCTCCGCCCGCTCGCCGAGCGCGGCAACGCCGAGGCGCAGTACCGGATCGGGCTGATGTACGAGTTCGGTCGAGGCTATCCCGTCGACAAGGCACAGGCGATCTCGTGGCTGCGCAAGTCGGCGGGGCAGGACCACGCCGCGGCGCAGCAGGAGCTCGGCGTCATCTACGCGACCGGCGACGGCGTCGCGAAGGACGACGCGGAGGCCGTCTCGTGGTTCCGGAAGTCGGCGACGCAGGGCAACGCCGCCGCGCAGTACAACCTGGGGCTGATGATCGCGAAGGGCGCGGGCGTTCGCAACGACGACGCCGAGGCGATCGCCTGGTTCCGCAAGGCGGCCGTGCAGGGCTTCACGTTCGCCCAGTTCAAGCTGGGCGTCGCCTACGAGCACGGCGTCGGCGTGGCAAAGGACCCCGTGCTCGCCTACGCAAGCTACGCGATCGCCGCGCGCGACGGCAACCGCGAGCACGTCGCGCAGCGCGACGCGATGGCCGCGAAGCTCGCGCCGGCGCAGGCGCAGCAGGGACTCGCGCTCGCCAACGCGTGGACCGTGGGCCAGCCGATGCCGGCGAGCGTCTCGGTCGCCGGTGCGCAGTCCCCCGCCCCGCCGGCCGCCGGCGTACGCGCCAGGGACAGGTGCTCCGCGACGGGTCAGATGGAAGGCGAGAAATTCGCGGCCACGCATTGCGCCGTTTCGCTGTTCAGCGACCAGCACAGCGTCGCGATCTGGTTCAACGCCGACCCGATCTCGCCCGAGGAAGCGGAGAACTTCCAGGCTTCTTCCTACGCCTCGGGCCTCAAAGGCGGAAAGCCGCGCACGCTGCTGCAGGTCATGCTCTGCCCGGGGGGAGGCAAGCCGACCGCGTCCGCCGCGGCGGTGAAGTCGATCGACCTCAACACCAGCCACGCGACGTCCCCGCTCGCCGGCGTGCAGACGGTCGTCGAGGCGCCGAAGGACTTCAAGGTCGAGAAGATGACGGGCGAGATCAGGCCCGGCGCGCTGCTGTCGGGCAGGATCGTCGGCAAACACGGCAGGTCTGTCTGGACGCTCGACTTCGACGTCACGCTGCCTGCGAAGGATGCGGCCGCCGGGATGAGCTGCGGCAAGTAGCGACGCATCGGGGACTGTCCATGCCATCGGAACGCTCGCGTGACTCGAGAATCGGCCGTCATCGATGCGCACGCGGCAAGCCGCAGCACGGCCTGCGGCGATGCCGTGCAACGTCGGGGGTGGCCGTTTCATGAGATCGCCCGGGGGGCCGATGCTGCGCCGGCCGCCCTGTCGAGACTGATGCCCGTGGGCACCACGTCGACTACGCGCCTCGGCCAGATGCCCGCCTCCGATTGTCGCGGGCCCAGCCCCCGCGACGATTGACGAAAGCTCGGCGACTTCGACCGCCCCGCCCCGATGCCGCCGCCCATGAAATACCGACTGCGCGACGTACCCGCCATGCTCCGGACACCCGGCGGCCGACGCCAGGTGGCCGGCGGAATCCGGTTCAGGTTGTGGCCGGTGCTGTCACGGCTTGCGCGCCTGCATCGCCGCGCCGTCGTGCGGAGCACGCGCGTCGTGGCGGTCGTCGGTACGTTCGGCAAGTCGACGACGGCGCGCGCGGTGGCCACGGCGGTCGGCGCGCCGACGCACGCCTCGATGGCGTACAACGCGTTCTCCTCGGTCGCCCGGGCGGTGCTGCGCATCCGGCCCGGCCAGCCGCGCGCGGTGATCGAGGTGGGCATTTCCGGGCGCGGGCAGATGGAGACCTACGCGAGCCTGGTACGGCCGGACGTGACCGTCGTCACGTCGATCGGCAGCGAGCACCATCCGACCCTGCCGAGGCTGGAGAACACGCGCGAGGAGAAGTCGCACATGGTCCGGGCGCTCGGCGCGTCCGGGCTCGCGGTCCTGAACGGCGACGATCCGCACGTCATGTGGATGGCGACGGTCGCCCCCGGGCGCGTCGTCACGTTCGGGCTGGGCGCGCATTGCGACGTGCGCGCGACCGACGTGCGGCTCGACTGGCCGCGCGGCACGCAATTCCGCCTCCACGCGGACGGCCGGACGCGCGACGTCGCGATCCGGCTCATCGGCCGGCACATGGTCTATCCGGTGCTCGCCGCGATCGCCGTCGCCCTGGCCGAGCGCGTTCCGCTGGACGACGCGATCTCGCGCTGCGGCGCGTTGCGGCCGTTGCCCGGCCGGCTGGAGCCGGTGCCGCTGCCCAGCGGAGCGATCGTGCTGCGCGACGACTACAAGGGAACGCGCGAAACCATCCACGCGGCGCTCGACGTGCTCGCCGAGATTCCCGCGCGCCGCAGGATCGTCGTATTGGGCGACTTGTCCGAGGTGCAGGGCCGCGAATGGCGCCTGTACGTGACGATCGGCATGCGGGTCGCGAAAGTCGCGTCGCGGCTCGTCACCGTGGGCCGCTGCTTCCGTCGCTACTGGGCGGGCGCGCGCAAGGCGGGCATGCCGCGCAGCGCCGTCGTCGACGCCGGGCGCACCGTCAAGGAGGCCGCGACGTACCTCGAGTCGATCCTCGGTCCCGGCGACGTGGTGCTGATCAAGAGCCGGCGCGGGCAGCGGCTCGACCGCATTCGACTGATCCTGCAGGGTCGCAACGTGCAATGCGACATCAAGCTCTGCCTGATCCAGAGCGATTGCATCGACTGCCCGATGCTCGAGCGCGGCTGGGGTACGCATCGTCCGGTCACGCCGGGATGGGTCACGCCGCGGGCGGATCGAAAAGGCGCCGGGCCCGATCGCTGAAGCACGCTCGACACATTCGGCGGCACAGGGAAGGTTCCCTGCCCCGGAGGTCGGCGCCCGGCCCGTCCGGTAAGCTGGGAGAAAGGGCGGCGCCGGCCGCCTGTCCTGCGCTCGCGCCGGGCATCAGTCGCTCACCGCGATCGTGACGCTCATCAGGCCGATGACGTCGCCGGCGTCCAGCCCGTCCTTCTCGTAGCCGAGCATGTCGGGGGCGCCCTTCGGCTGCCCGTGGCAGCCGAGGCACGGCGGGATCAGGCGGATCGGCTCCATGTGCCGGTACACGGCCTGCTTGCCCATCGTCGTGTACACGGTCTGCGGTGCGTTCTCGCCCTGGCCGGCCTTGATGAAGTACTCGAGCGCGCCTCGCTCCGCGTCGTCGGGGACGTTCACCGGGCTGCGATAGGCGCGCCCGGGCTGCTTGATGATGATGCCGGTGCGCGCGGTGAATACCTGGCCCATCTCCCGCTCCCACTTCGCCGGCAGGAAGTTCTTCCAGGCGATGCCCTTGACGTTGAGGCGGTCCTGATTGTTGTCGATGACCTGCCGCCCGGCCCAGAACAATTTCTCGATGATGCGCTTCTGGTTCGGCGTGGCGTCGAGCATCTCGGCGTCGACCGCGGCGCGCCACTGCTTCTCGAACACCTCGCCCGAGAAGCCCTTGTCCCCGAGTTCGGGATCGGTGAGCTTTCCGCTGTAGGCGAAGATGATCATTCGCCCGGCGATGACCGTCCTGGCGAGCTTCTCGGCCGTCGACTTGGCCTCGGCGCGCGGGGTCTTCTCGAGGAACAGGTACTCGGGATACCCGCCCTTCGCGCGCGCTCCGACGTCTTCGGCCGCGGCAGGCACGGCAGTCGTCATCAACACCAACGCAGCAAGCGCCGCAGCGCGTCCGATCGCCATCGTTCTCCTCCC
>CALDKM010000255.1:0-6662 GCA_937898875.1 uncultured Pseudomonadota bacterium
GCCGACACGGCGGCGAAGGATCGGGCGCTCGCCGCGATCGCCGCGGCGATCCGGCGCGACGAGGCGAGGCTCCTGGCCGCCAATGCCGAGGACGTTGCTGCCGCACGCGCGGCCGGACACGACGCGGCATTCGTCGACCGCTTGACGCTCACGCCGAAGGGGATCGCCGCGATGGCCGAGGGTCTCGAGCAGATCGTCGCGCTGCCCGACCCGGTCGGCGAGATCTCGGAGATGCGCTACCGCCCGACCGGCATCCAGGTCGGCATGATGCGGGTGCCGCTCGGCGTCGTCGGCATCATCTACGAGTCGCGCCCGAACGTGACCGCCGACGCGGCGGGCCTGTGCCTCAAGTCCGGCAATGCGACGATCCTGCGCGGAGGCTCCGAGGCGATCCGCAGCAACACGGCAATCGCCGCGTGCGTTCACGAAGGCCTGCGTGCGGCCGGTCTGCCGGAGACGGCGGTGCAGGTGATCGCAACGACCGATCGCGCGGCCGTCGGCCACCTGATCGCGGACGAGAAGCACGTCGACGTGATCGTGCCGCGCGGCGGCAAGAGCCTGACCGAGCGCATCGCGCGCGAGGCGAAGGTTCCGGTCATCAGGCACCTCGACGGCGTCTGCCACGTGTTCGTGGATGCCGCGGCGGACGTCGACATGGCGGTGCGCATCGCCGACAACGCGAAGACGCAGCGGTACTCGCCGTGCAACACGATGGAGACGCTCCTCGTGCACGGGGCCATCGCCTCGCGCGTGCTGCCGCCGCTCGCCGCGATCTACGCGAAGAAGGGCGTCGAACTGCGCGGATGCGAGCGGTCGCGCGCGCTCGTGCCCGCCATGAGACCGGCGACCGAGCAGGACTGGCGCGAGGAGTATCTCGCGCCGATCCTCGCGGTGCGCATCGTCGACTCGCTCGTCGAGGCGATCGACCACATCGCGGAGTACGGCTCGCAGCACACCGACGCGATCGTCACCAACGACCACGCCGCCGCGATGCGCTTCCTGCGCGAGGTCGACTCGAGCTCGGTGATGGTGAACGCGTCGACGCGCTTCGCCGACGGCTTCGAGTTCGGACTGGGCGCCGAGATCGGCATCTCGACCAACAAGCTCCACGCCCGGGGGCCGGTCGGCCTCGAGGGCCTCACGTCGCGCAAGTGGATCGTGCTGGGGAGCGGGCAGGTCCGCACCTAGGGTCGAAGACGACCTCTTCGGCGTCGGCGTGCGCCGCGCGCCGACGGATGCACGAGCACCGTCTCCGACCCTACAGCGGCGACAGCGCGTCGTCGCGGATCGCGAACCCCCACCCGGGTTCCTCGCGCGGATACGCGTCCCCGCCTTCCACGCGCAGCGGCCGATCGACGATCGCGTCGATCCAGTCGAACGACTCGGCCCCCGCCCCGTTCGGGATCGTGCACAGGAGCGCCACGTCGTAGTCGCGGTAGTAGTGCGGCAGCACCGGGATCCCGTGCTCCTGCGCGAGCGCGGCGGACGCGCGCCATGCCTCGACGCTGCCGAGTCGCAGCAGGTCCGGCTGCCACAGGTCGATCGCGTTGCGGCGGGCGAGCTCGCGCAACGGCACGAGGTCGTATTCGCGCTCGCCCATCGCGATCGCTACCCCGGCTCGCGCGCGGAGCGACGCATAGCCGTCGAAGTCGCGGTGATCGATCGGCTCCTCGAACCAGGCGATGGCCAGCGCGCGCGCGGCGGACGCGAGCTCGAGCGCGGCGTCGACGGTCATCCCCTGGTTCGCGTCCATCATCACGCGTACGTGCGGACCGACCGCCTCGCGCACGCGCGCGAGCCGCTCGAGATCGCGGCCCGGCTCCTTCGAGCCGACCTTCACCTTGACCGCCGGGAAGCCGCGCTTCGCGTACCCGGTAACCTCGTCGACGAGCTCGTCGTCCGAGTACGAGAGCCAGCCGCCGCTCCCGTAGACCGGGACCGGACGCGCCTCGCCGCCCAGCAGCTTCCACACCGGCGCGCGGGCGACCTTGCCCCGCGCATCCCACATGGCGAGGTTGGCGAGGCCGAGCGCCCAGCGGTTGACGCCGGCGTGCCCGAAGTACTCGCTCTCCGTGTCCCAGTCGCGGATGACCGCTTCGGTGTCGCAGACATCGCGCCCGCGCAGGAACGCCTCGAGGTCGCGGCACGCGCCGGCGATCGCGTGCGGAGAATAGTGGAATGCCAGCAGGTGCGACTGCCCCGTCACGCCGTTCGCGAGCTCGATCCCGGCGACGACGAAGCGGATCCCGGAAATGGCGTGCGTCGCGTCGGCGATCGGTCGAGACAGCGTCGATCGGGCGGTGAAGAAGCGGACGTCGCGGATCGCGGTCGGCGACATCGCTGAAGCGCGCCGTCAGGCGGCTGCGGGCGCCCTGCGCAGCCTCGCGAGCCACACGACGGCCACGACCACGACGGCGAGCACAGGCAGCGCGAGCATGTTCATGCGCTCCCAGCCGGCGACCGACACCAGCGCGCCCGACGAGAACGACGAGACGCCCATCGTCGCGAACACCGCGAAGTCGTTTGCGCCCTGCGCGCGCGCCTTCTCGGACGGCGCGTAGGACTCGGTGAGGAGCGTCGTCCCTCCCGTGTACATGAAGTTCCAACCGACGCCGAGCAGCGCCAGCGCAACGAGGAAGTGCGCGACCGACGTGCCCGACAGCGCCACCGCCACGCACGCGCACACCAGCGCGACGCCCGCGACGATCACCTTGAGCGTGCCATACCGCTTGATCAGCGACCCGGTGAAGAGCCCCGGCGCGTACATGCCGACGACGTGCCACTGGATCACCATCGCGGCCTGAGCGAACGGATGGCTGCAGAAGTCCATCGCGAGCGGCGTCGCGACCATCAGCAGGTTCATGATCCCGTAGCCGAACGCCGCGGAGATCACGGCGACGACGAACACCGGTTGGCGCACGATCTCGGCGAGCGGCCGGCCGGTGCCCGAGCGCTCCGCGCGCGTGGGCTTCGGCACGTGGACCCGGGACTGCACCGCCATCGCGACGAGCGCGTAGGCGGCGAGCACGATGAACGACCCGGCGAACGGGGTCGCGAACCAGTCGCGGGCGATCCGCATCGACTCGGGCCCGAGGATGCCGCCCGCGATGCCGCCGGCCAGCACCCAGGAGATCGCCTTCGCACGATCGGCCGGCGCGGCGACCTCGGCCGCCGCGAAGCGGTACTGAAGGCCGATCGCCTGGTAGATCCCGATGATCGCGGTCGCGGCGCAGAAGAGCGGGAAGCTCTTGAGGTAGAGCGCCAGTGCCGCGAGTCCGCATCCGACGATGTTGATGAACGCGCCCGTCATGAAGCCGGCGCGCCGGCCGACGCGCGCCATCCACAGCGCCGCGGGCATCGCCGCCAGTGCCGAGCCGATCACGTAGGTCGTGGCGCCCAGCGTCGCCAGCGACTTCGTGTCGGTGAGCATGTAGCCGACCAGCCCCTGCATCGAGATCAGGCCGGACGCGTTGATGAGCAGCAGTCCCTGGCAGGCGGCCAGGAGCGCGAGCGTCCTGCGGTCGGTGACGACGGGTGTGCTCATCTCGATGAAAACGAAAGGGAAAAGCCGAGCAGACCCCGGCTTTTCCCGTACCCGTATCATACGCCAATGGACGACTCCGCCCTGGCCGGCGACATCCTCGCGTTCTGGTTCGGATCCGGGAAACCAGGGTCTGACCCTACTTTTCATAAACCAGGGTCTGACCCCACTTTTCAGGATGCGGGGTCCCGCGGCGTCATGTCGCCGGAAGTTGCGGAAATAGGGTCTGACCCTGCTTCCCCGGAAATAGGGTCTGACCCTACTTCCCGGTGGTTCGGGAAGGACCCCGCGTTCGACGCGGAGATCCGCGCTCGCTACGGCGGCGCGATCGAGGCGGCGCTCGGCGGCGCGTTCGGGGCATGGACCGGCACGCCGCGCGGCGCGCTCGCCCGCATCCTGCTGCTCGACCAGTTCACGCGCAACGCCTTCCGCGACACGCCTCGCGCGTTCGCCGGCGACGCGCTCGCGCTCGAGACCGCCGGCCGCGCCGTCGACGCGGGCTTCGACCGGTCGCTCGATCCGTTCGAGCGCTGGTTCCTCTACCTGCCGTTCGAGCACGCGGAGGACGCGGGCGCGCAGGACCGGTCGCTTGCACTTTTCGGCGCGCTCGCGCGCGACACGGGGCAACGCGGGCCGCTCGAGTGGGCGGAGAAGCATGCGGCGGTCATCCGCCGTTTCGGCCGCTATCCGCATCGCAATGCCATCCTCGGGCGCGCGTCGACCGCCGACGAGATCGCGTTCCTGCACCAGCCTGGCTCTAGCTTCTGACCGATGGCGACGTCGAACCCGCATACGCCCGTCGCGCTGCTCGGGGGCACGTTCGACCCGGTGCACCTCGGACACCTGGGGCTCGCCGACGATGCGCGCCGCACGCTCGGCGTCGACGAGGTCCGCCTGATGCCCGCGGGCGATCCGCCCCACCGAACCGCGCCGGGGGCGTCGGGCGCGCACCGGATGGCGATGCTGCGCCTCGCGGTCGAGCGCCATCCGGGCCTCGCCATCGACGACCGGGAGCTCCGGCGTCGGGGAAAGTCCTACACGTCGATCACGCTCGACGAGCTGCGCGCCGAGGATCCCGTCCGTCCGCTGATCCTGATCCTGGGCGCCGACGCGTTCCGCGGCCTGCCGACCTGGCACCGCTGGCGGGATCTGCTCTCGCTCGCGCACGTCGCGGTCGCGGCGCGGCCGCGCGACCCGTTCGACGCCGCACTGCCCGACGAACTCCTTCCGCTCTGGCGCGAGCGCCGCACCGCCGACGTCGGCGACCTGCTCTCGGCGCCCGCCGGCCGCATCCTCGTCGTCCCGATCGTGCCCCGCGACATCTCCGCCTCGGCGATCCGCGCGGCGCTCTCGCGCGGCGGCCCCGACGCGCTGTCCGTGCGCGCGTTGCTGCCGCCCGCGGTTTGGGACTATATTGCCCTCCATCGGCTCTACGCCGTCTGATCCCCGGATGCCCAAAGACACGCTCGCAAAAGTCGCAGTCTCCGCCCTCGAGGACATCAAGGCCCACGACATCACGGTCCTCGACGTCCGCAAGCTCACCAGCATCGCCGACACGCTCGTCATCGCCACCGCCGACTCGAATCGGCAGGTGAAGGCGCTGGCGCACCACGTGCGCGACAAGCTCAAGGAGGCGGGCGCGTCGATCATCGGCGTCGAAGGGGAGGAGTCCTCGGAATGGGTGCTCGTCGACGCGGGCGACATCGTCGTCCACGTGATGCAGCCGGCGGTGCGCGCGTACTACAACCTCGAGGAGCTGTGGTCCGCCCGTCCTGCACGCCGGACGAAGGCCGCGAAGGCGGCGTGACGGCGCCCACGCGACCGGCGCGCGACCGATGAAACTCTCGATCGTCGCGTTGGGACACCGCATGCCCGACTGGGTCTCCGCCGGCTACCAGGACTACGCCTCCCGCCTGCCGCGCGACTGGCCGCTCGCGCTGGTCGAGCTGAAGCCCGAGGCGCGCGACCGCGGCCGCAGCGTCGCGCAGCTGCTGGACGCGGAGAGCCGCCGGCTCGACGCCGCCTGCGCCGGCGCCACGGTCGTCGCGCTGGACGAGAAGGGCTCGCCGTGGAGCACGCGCGAGCTCGCATCCCGCCTCGAGCGCTGGCGCGAGTCGACGTCGGCGCTCTCGTTCGTGATCGGCAGCGCCGACGGCCTGGACGACGGGTTCAAGCGGCGCGCCGCAGCGCGCTTCTCGCTTTCGGCGCTCACGCTCCCGCACGCGCTCGTGCGCGTCGTGCTGGCCGAACAGATCTACCGCGCGTCGAGTCTCGTCGCCGGCCATCCCTACCACCGGGACTGACGATGCCGAAGATCTGGCTCGCGTCGAAGAGCCCGCGCCGGCAGGAGCTGCTCTCGCAGATCGGCGTCGAGTTCGACGTGCTGCGGCTGCGCGAGGCGTCGGGGCGGACGCCCGACGTGCTCGAGGTCGCGCACGACGGCGAGCCGGCGCTGCACTACGTCGAGCGCATCGCGCGCACCAAGGCGAACGTCGGATGGCAGTCGATGGTCGCGCGCGGTCTCGAGCCGCGGCCCGTGCTCGGCGCCGACACCGAGGTGATTCTCGACGGCGAGGTGTTCGGCAAGCCCGCCGACGAGCGCGCGGCGAAGGCGATGCTCGCGCGCCTCGCCGGACGCACTCACGAGGTCGTCACCGCCGTCGCGCTGCGCTGGCAGGACGACACGCACTTCGCTATGTCGACTTCGAAGGTCACGCTCGCGTCCCTCTCCCGGTCGGCGATCGCCGCCTACGTCGCCAGCGGCGAGCCGTTCGACAAGGCGGGCGGCTACGGCATCCAGGGGCGCGCAGCGGCGTTCGTCACCCGGCTCGACGGAAGCTATTCAGGTGTCATGGGCCTGCCGCTCGCGGAAACCGCCGCCCTGCTCGCCCGGACGGGTTTTCCCGTACCATGACCCACTTCCCGGTGCCGGGCGCGCGTCCGGCACCCGGGCGAACGGACGCCCCGGGGCCGGACGGCGGCGCCGGCGACAGGATTGCACGGCGGACTCCCCGAAGCGGAGGCCGCCGACGAGGATTCCGATGATCCCCACCCTCCCCGCCCGATGGCCCCTGAAATCCTCATCAACGTAACGCCGCAGGAAACCCGCGTCGCGATGCTC
>CALDKM010000256.1:0-2501 GCA_937898875.1 uncultured Pseudomonadota bacterium
AAGCGCCCGACGGTCGGCGCGCACGCCGCGCCGCTCACCGCGCGGCGGGGACGGTCGCGGCGACGCCGATCGCGACGGGTGCCGACGCCGACGCGTAGCGCTGCATCGCCGAGATGACCGCCGTCGGGTATTCGCCCCGCCCGAGGCTGCCGTTGTAGCGGCCGAGCGCCCGGTAGAGATCGCCGCCCTCGCGGTCGATGTAGTGCCGGAGGATCGCGCAGCCGTAGCGGAGGTTCGTGCGCAGGTGGAACAGGTTGTGGCCCGGGCTTCCGATCAGGCGCGTCCAGAACGGCATCACCTGCATGTAGCCGCGCGCGTCCGCGACCGACACCGCGTACTTCTTGAAGCCGCTCTCGTGGTGCATGACCGCCAGCACGAGCTGCGGGTCCAGGCCGGCGCGCACCGCCTCGTAGTGCACGGTGCGCAGCATGTCGCGCCGCTCCTCCCCGTCGGGCACCCGGGACGCGAGGCGCTTGTCCATCTCCGCGATCCACGCGCGCGCGTCCGGCCGCTCCTCCCAGCCCGCCGGGACCGGCCGGTCGGAGATCGCCCGCGAGAGCACCGTCACCACCGACGGGGCGAGCGCCTCCTCGGCCTGCGCGCCGGCGGTGGCCGGCAGCGGGGCGAGCGCGACCGCCGTGGTCAGCACGGCCGCAAGGAGGGAGGGGAGGCGTCGCATCACGTCTGTAGTCGGCTTCCGAGCTTCCCGCGGACGACCCCGGCGATGTCGGCAATCGGCACCGGGGTGGCCGCGGTGTCCCGGCGTCCCTGGTACTCGACCTTGCCTTCCTTCAGTCCCCGGTCGCCGATGGTGATCCGGTGCGGGATGCCCAGGAGCTCGAGATCAGCAAACATCACGCCAGGGCGCTCGCCCCGGTCGTCCAGCAGCACCTCGACCCCCTCGGCCTGCAGTTGGTCATGCAGGCGGTCGGCAAGTTCCCTGACGGCGTCGCTTCGGTCGTAGCCGATCGGGGCGATCGCGACGGTGAACGGCGCCATGGCCTCGGGCCAGACGATGCCCCGCTCGTCGTGGTTCTGCTCGATCGCCGCGGCGACGACCCGCGTCACGCCGATGCCGTAGCAGCCCATCTCGATCAGGTGGGATTGCCCCTGCGCGTCGAGGTAGGTGGCCCCCATGTCCCGCGAATAGCGGGTTCCGAGCGCGAAGACGTGGCCGACCTCGATCCCGCGCAGGATCTCGAGCGTCCCCTTGCCGTCGGGCGAGGGGTCGCCCGCGACCACGTTCCGGAGGTCGGCGACCCCGTCGGGTTCGCGGCAATCGCGGCCGAAGTTGACGCCGGCCAGGTGGAACCCTTCCTCGTTCGCGCCGCAGACGAAGTCCGCCATCGCGGCGACCGTCCGGTCGGCGATCAGCGTCACGTCCTTCGGGATGCCGACGGGACCGAGGAAGCCGGGCGGGCAGCCGGTCGCCGCGCGGATCTCGGCCTCGGTCGCCCAGCGGAAGCCCTCGAGTCCGGCGATCTTGCCGACCTTCACCTCGTTCAACGTGTGGTCGCCGCGGATCAGCAGCATGGTGATGCGCGCCGGCTGGCCCTCGGTGTCGACCGCCAGCACGATGCACTTGACGCTCCGCGCGAGCGGCAGCCCGAGGAGCGCGGCGACGTCTTCGCAGGTCGTCTGCGTTGGCGTCTCGACCTTGCGCATCGCCTCCGCGGGCGCGGGGCGCGCCGCCGCCGGCGCGAGCGCCTCGGCCTGCTCGACGTTCGCCGCGTAGTCCGACTGCGGGCACCACGCGATCGCGTCCTCGCCGGCGTCGGCGAGCACCTGGAACTCGTGCGACGCGAAGCCGCCGATCGCCCCGGTGTCCGCCTCGACCGCGCGGAACTTCAGGCCGAGCCTCGTGAAGATGCGCCCGTAGGCGTCGTACATCGCGCGGTAGCTCCGCATGAGCGCGTCGCGGTCGACGTCGAACGAGTACGCGTCCTTCATCAGGAACTCGCGGCCGCGCATCACGCCGAAGCGCGGGCGGATCTCGTCGCGGAACTTGACCTGGATCTGGTAGAGGTTGACCGGAAGCTGCCGGTAGCTCCTCACGTCCTTGCGGACGATGTCGGTGATCGGCTCCTCGTGCGTCGGGCCGAACAGGAAGTCGCGCTCGTGGCGATCCCTGATCTTGAGGAGCTGCGGGCCGAACTTGTCCCAGCGGCCGGTCTCCTGCCAGAGCTCGGCGGGAATCACGTGCGGCAGGTAGCATTCGAGCGCGCCGGCGCGGTTCATCTCCTCGCGCACGATCTGCTCGGTCTTGCGCAGCGTGACGAGCCCCAGCGGCAGCCACGAATAGATGCCCGAGGACAGCTTCTTGATCATCCCCGAGCGCAGCATGAGCTTCTGGCTCGTGACGTCGGCCTCGGCCGGGGCTTCCTTCAGCGTGTTGAGATAGAACCTGGAGACGCGCATCGTCGGGCTTTGTTGTGCAAAGCCTTGATTTTAGCGCAATTTCGATCGAACCTGCCGATGGGGCGCGAGCGGGGGCGGGATTC
>CALDKM010000257.1:0-2556 GCA_937898875.1 uncultured Pseudomonadota bacterium
CGACCTGGAGCGCGAGGCCGAGCGCCGGATCACCTGGATCGCCGCGCTCGTCCAGCCGCTGATGATCGTGGCGATGGGCGCGATCGTGCTCGTGCTGGTCCTCGCGATCATGCTGCCGATCGTGTCGATGAACCAGCTCATCCGGTGAGCGCGGGGTCCGGAGGGCGGCGCACGTGTGTCGGCCGCGGCGCTGCGCGCCCGCTCTTCGGGGCGCACGCCGTTCTCCTCGCGCTGCGTGCGGCTCGAGGCGGATTTCTCGCGCGAGAACCGCAACGAAGCGCTGCTCGCGCGCTGGCCGAAGGTGACGGACTGCCGGCACCTGTTCGTGCTCGGCGCCGACCGAGCGCCGCTGCGTTCGCAGGACACCGTCGTGCTCGGGGACGGCAGGAGCCGCGTTCGGGCGAAGATCCGCTGCGTTCGGGCGAAGATCCGCGCGTTCCTCGAGCGCCGGTCGGGACCGGGAGCTGCGAGGGCCTGGCGCAGCGTCAACGGGCCCCGTGGCGTTCGAGCGCCCAGCGCACGTGCTCGCGCACGAGGGGCGACGGGTCGTCCGCACGCGTGCGGAGCGCTGCGACGACCCCGGGCGACGACGGAGCGTTGCCGAGCGCCACCGCGATGTTTCGCAGCCACCGCTCGTGCCCGATGCGGCGGATCGCGCTGCCCGCCATTCGCGCGTCGAAGGCCTCGCGCGTCCAGGCGAACAGGTCGACGAGCGCCGCGTCGTCGAGTCCGTGGCGCACCGTGGCGAAGTCCGGGTGCGCGGCCGCCCGCGCGTAGCGGTTCCACGGGCAGGCGAGCTGGCAGTCGTCGCAGCCGTAGATGCGGTTTCCGACCAGAGGGCGCAGCGCCTCGGGGATCGCCCCGTGCAGCTCGATCGTGAGGTACGAGATGCAGCGCCGCGCGTCGAGCTCGTAGGGCGCGACGATCGCGCCGGTCGGACAGGCGTCCAGGCACGCGCGGCAGGTGCCGCAGTGGTCCGGGACCGGCGCGGTCGGCGGCAGCGGCAGGTCGGTGTAGATCTCGCCCAGGAAGAACAGCGAGCCGGCGTCGCGCGAGAGCAGCAGCGTGTGCTTGCCGCGCCATCCCAGGCCCGCCTTCGCGGCGAACGCGACCTCCATCACCGGCGCGCTGTCGCAGAAGGCGCGGTAGCCGAACGGCCCGGCGTCCGCGGCGATGCGGTCGGCGAGCGCCTGGAGCTTCGCGCGCACGAGCTTGTGGTAGTCGCGGCCGAGCGCGTAGCGCGACACGTAGGCGCGCTCGTGGTCGTCCAGCGCTTCCATCGCGTCGCGCGCCGACGCGGGCCAGTAGTCGAAGCGCGCGCTGATCACGCGGATCGCGCCGGGCAAGAGGTCGGCGGGCGCCGACCGCAGCGCCGCGTGGCGCGCCATATAATCCATCGTGCCGTGGCGACCGGCCTCGATCCAGGCGGCGAGCCGCTGCGGCGCCTCGCCGAGGTCGACGTCCGACACGCCGACCGCGCCGAACCCGAGCTCGCGCGCCCAGCCCGCGATGCGCGCACCGATCCCGGCGACGTCCGTCGGGGCCGCGACCTTCGCGTTGTCGGACGACGCTTCCATGCCGCGAGCGTAGCGCAACACCGATCCCCCGACTTCCGATGCCCGCGACCTGCACCGCCCACCTGCCCGATACGGATGCCACCGAACGTGCGGGACGCGCGCTCGCGCGCGGGCTCGCGGGCGGCATGGTGGTGACGCTGTCGGGCGAACTCGGCGCCGGCAAGACGACGCTCGCGCGCGGCGTGTTGCGAGGCCTGGGGTGGCAGGGGCCGGTCAAGAGCCCGAGCTACACACTGGTTGAACATTATCCGCTTTCGAGTTTATACTTGTATCACTTTGATTTCTATCGGTTCGCCGATCCGCAAGAATGGGAGACGGTGGGCGCGGCGGAATGCTTCACGCCGTCGAGCGTCGGGTTGGTCGAGTGGCCCGAGCGCGTCGAGGGGCTCCTGCCGCCGGCGGACCTCGCGGTGCACCTCGCACCGGCGACCGGAGGGGACGGTCGGACACTGGAGCTCGTGGCGACGACGACGGCCGGTGAACGATGCGTAGCCGAGATACGAAAGGCGCTTCGGGCGCCCTGATCCGCGTGTCGCTGGGGCGGCGGCGGGCGCTCTCGTGGGCGCTCATGCCCGCGGCGCAGCTCCTCGTGCCGACCGCGTGGGCGCAGGCGGCGCGCATCGCATCCGCGCGCATCTGGCCCGCGCAGGAATACACGCGACTCATCCTCGAGTCGACCGCGCCGCTGGCCTGGCAGGTCCTCGCGCTCAAGGATCCCGAACGCATCGTGCTCGACCTCGACGGCGTCGACGTCGGCCCGGAGATCGCCGGCCTCGCGCAGCGGGTGCATCCCGGCGATCCGCACCTCGCCGGCATCCGCTACGGACGCAAGTCCCCGACCGTGCTGCGCCTCGTGCTCGACCTGAAGGACGAGGTCGTCGCGCAGGCGTTCGCGCTGAAGCCGGTCGCCGAGTTCGGGCACCGCCTCGTCCTCGACCTGATTCCCGCGACGCCGCCCGACCCGCTGATGGCGCTGCTC
>CALDKM010000258.1:0-3680 GCA_937898875.1 uncultured Pseudomonadota bacterium
GAGGCGCCAGCCGCGCACCGCCCATCGCGCGGACGGGCGCCGCCGCCGCGCACGCTTCACGGGAGACCGCCATGGCAGCCTCGTTGCCGTCGCTCGCGAATCTGCGCCCCGCATTGCTCGCGATCGTCGCGGCGCTCGCGATCCCCGTCGCGTTCGCCGCGTCGACGCCGCCCGCCCCGAACGCCGACGCGCGCAGATCGCCCGACGCCGCCGCGCCGGACGCCGAGCAGCTCTTCCGGGCGGTGGTCAAGGTGAGCGCGCGCGCCGTGCCGAACGCGCGCAGCGCCGCCTCGCTCGGCAGCGCGCGCGAAGGGTCCGGCATTCTCATCGGCAGCGACGGGCTGATCGTGACGATCGGCTACCTGATCGTCGAGGCCGACGAGGTGACGGTCACCGACCACCGCGGGCGAGTGCTGCCCGCGACGGTCGTGGGCTACGACCACGCGAGCGGCTTCGGGCTCCTGCGCGCGATCGTGCCGATCGAAGCGACGCCGGTCGCGCTCGGCGCGTCGGGACGCATGGCGGAGACCGACCCGGTGATGATCGCGAGCCACGGCGGCGCGGACGAGGCCGCGTTCGCGTGGGTCGTCTCGAAGCGCCCGTTCACGGGCAGCTGGGAATACATGCTCGACGAGGCGCTGTGGACGAGCCCCCCGACCAGCGCGTGGAGCGGCGCGGGGCTGATCGACCGCGACGGCAGGCTCGTGGGCGTCGGCTCGCTCATCGTCCGCGATGCGACCGGCGACGAGCCGCGCCTGCCGGGGAACCTGTTCGTCCCGATCGACGCGCTCAGGGCCATCCTCGCCGACCTCGTCGCCGACGGTCGCCGCAAGGGGCCCGCGCGGCCGTGGCTCGGCGTCGCGGCCGACGAGGTGCAGGGACGCCTGATCGTCACGCGCGTGTCGCCCGACGGGCCCGCCGACGAGGCGGGCGTCCAGGCCGGCGACATCATCCTCGGCGTCGCGGGCGAACCGGTGCGCACCCAGGGAGAGTTCTACCGCAAGCTCTGGGCGGGACGCAGCGCGGGCTCCGAGGTCCCGCTGCGCCTGCTGCAGGGCGCGGACGTGCGCGAGCTCAAGGTCAGGTCGATCGACCGCGTCGAGTACTTCCGGCCGCGCACCTTCCACTGAGGCGGGCGCGGCCCCCCGGTGCCCCGGCCGGGCCGCGCTCGACCGCGGCCGCGGTCGCCTACAATGGCGGCCTTCGCGCCCGCCGCCGTCCCGATGCTCCTCTACGCCGTCACGATCTTCACCAGCGCGTTCCTGCTGTTCCTCGTCCAGCCGGTGATCGCGAAGCAGATCCTGCCGTGGTTCGGCGGCTCGGCGACCGTCTGGACCACGTGCCTCGTGTTCTTCCAGACGACGCTGCTGCTGGGCTACGCGTACGCGGACTGGACGGTGCGCCGCCTCACGCCGCGCAACTCGCTCGTCGTCCATGCGGTGCTCCTCGTCGCGAGCATCGCGCTGCTGCCGATCGTGCCCGCGGCGTTCTGGAAGCCCGCGGGCGCCGAGAACCCGTCGTGGCTGATCCTCGGCATGCTCACCGCGACCATCGGCCTGCCCTACTTCCTGCTCTCGACGACGAGCCCGCTCGTGCAGGTGTGGTTCGCGCGCCGGTTCCCCGCGCGGAGCCCGTACCGGCTCTTCGCGCTGTCGAACCTCGCGTCGATGATCGCGCTCCTGGGCTATCCGTTCCTGCTCGAGCCGTGGGTCGTGACGCGCGCGCAGGCGTGGGGGTGGTCGGCGGGATACGTCGCGTTCGTCGCGCTCTGCATCGCCGCGGGCTACGCGAGCCGGCGCGCCCCCCACGCCATGGTGCGGACGGACGTCGCGCCGTCGTCCGTCGCGGCGGAAGCCCCCGCCGCGGATGCGGCGGACGACGGCGGCGCGCCGCCGACGCTGGCCCGCCAGGGCCTGTGGATCACGCTCGCGGCGACCGGGTCGATCCTGCTGCTCGCGATCTCGAACCACATCACGCAGAACGTCGCGGCGGTGCCGCTCCTGTGGATCGTCCCGCTCGCGCTCTACCTGCTGACGTTCATCCTGTGCTTCGACGGCACGGGCTGGTACAAGCGCGACGTCTTCCTGTCGATGGTCGCCGCGGCGCTGGGCGTGATGGCGTGGACGCAGGCCGATCCGAGCCTCACGCACGAGCTCGCGATCCAGGTCGGCGTGTTCTGCACCGGGCTCTTCCTGGCGTGCATGTTCTGCCACGGCGAGCTCGTGCGCCTCAAGCCGTCGCCGCGCCACCTCACGCGCTTCTACCTGATGATCTCGCTGGGCGGCGCGATCGGCTCGGTCCTCGTCGGCATCCTCGCGCCGCTCCTGCTGCCCGCCTACTTCGAGCTGGGCGCCGCGCTCGCGCTCTGCGCGCTCCTGCTGCTGTGGCAGGTCCGCCGCGACCACGCGGTGTTCGGTATCCTCGGCCTCGTCTCGCTGTTCGTGACGATCGGGTGCGCCGCCTGGTACGTGCGCGAGTTCTACGACGGCACGATCGTCGCGAAGCGCAACTTCTACGGCGTGCTGCGCGTGTGGCAGACCGGCTCGGACGAGGCGACGAAGCGCATCCTGATCCACGGCACGATCATGCACGGCAACCAGTACGGCGATCCGGTGCTGCGCCGCGAGCCGACGACCTACTACACGGCGACCTCGGGCATCGGCCTCGCGATCGAGTCGAGGCATCCGAGCGTCGAGCCGGTCAAGGTCGGCGTGATCGGGCTGGGCACGGGCACGATCGCGACCTGGGGCGCGAAGGGCGACGTCTACCGGTTCTACGACATCAATCCGGCGGTGATCGAGATCGCGAAGCGCGACTTCACCTACCTCGGCGACAGCGAGGCGACGATCGAGACGCCGCTCGGCGACGCGCGCCTCGTGCTCGAGCGCGAGGCGCCGCAGGGCTTCGACGTGCTCGCGATCGACGCGTTCTCCAGCGACGCGATCCCCGTGCACCTGATCACGGCCGAGGCGCTCGAGATCTACCTGCGGCACATGAAGCCGAACGGCATCGTCGCGTTCCACGTGACCAACCGGTTCCTCGACCTCGTGCCGGTCGTCGAGGGGCTCGCGCACGCGCGAGGCCTCGCCGTCGCGTGGATCTCGGACAGCGGAGACGGCAGGCTCGGGAGCAGCAGCGAATGGGTGCTGCTCTCGGCGGATCCCGCGGCGCTCGCGAAACCGTCGATCGCGGATGCCGCGACGCCGATCAGCCCGCGCCGCGACTGGCGCCTGTGGACCGACGACTTCAACAACCTGGTCCAGGTCCTGAAGTAGCGATCAGGCGCGGCGGCCACACGCCGCTTCCGCGGCAGTGGAGGCGTCGTCCGCGTCGCCGGTTGACGCGGGTCAGGGAGCGCCCATGGCCGCGACGATAGAATGCTCCGATGCAACACGACGCCGCCGTTGCGAGCGCCCTTCCCGATCCCGCGCCCTACCGGGCGCTGCGCCGGCCGCCCGGCGCGCGCCACGTCGAGGCGATCGACCAGCGCGCGCTCCCGCACGCGGTCGTGACGGTCCGCATCGCCGACGCCGACGTCGCGGCGCTCGCGATCCGCGCCATGTGGGTGCGCGGCGCGCCGCTGATCGGCGCCGTGGGCGCCTACGGCCTCGCGATGGCGCTCGACCGCGACGCCTCCGACGCGGGGCTTGCCCGCGCGCACGCCGCGCTCGACGCGACGC
>CALDKM010000259.1:0-9995 GCA_937898875.1 uncultured Pseudomonadota bacterium
CGATCGTCCCCACGTTCACGTGCGGCTTCGTACGCTCGAATTTGCCCTTTGCCATCGCGCTCTCCAGCTGTCTCGTTGACTCTCGTTGACGCTTCCCCCGGCGACCGTCCGGCTCCGCCGACGATCCTCGGGGTTTCCTGCGGCGAGCGGGCCGGATGCCCGTCTCGCCGTCCGCTGTTGGTGCCCATGGCGCGGATTGAACGCGCGACCTCTCCCTTACCAAGGGAGTGCTCTGCCACTGAGCTACATGGGCGTGTCGTCGTCCCGCACGGCACGCCGGTCAGGGTGCGCCACTCCCGCCTTCATCCCCGCCTTCGCCCTTCTCCATCACCTCTTCGTCGCTTACCGCCCGCTGCGCCCTCAGCCGGGCGCTGGAGCGGGTGAAGGGAATCGAACCCTCGTCGTAAGCTTGGAAGGCTTCTGCTCTACCATTGAGCTACACCCGCTTTCAGGAGTCAGGAGACAGAGGTCAGGGAACAGAAGCTTCGGCGTTTCCGGGGGCGGCGCACTCGCGCCGCTGGAGACTTCTCGTTCTGGTCCCGACTCGACGCCGCCCGGCGCTCGATGCGCCGCCCGTGAAACGTGGACGCGTCTGTTACCTGTCTTCTGTCTCCTGATTCCTGACTGGTGGAGGGGGAAGGATTCGAACCTTCGAAGGCAGAGCCGGCAGATTTACAGTCTGCTCCCTTTGACCGCTCGGGAACCCCTCCGCGAAACTCGAAATTCTAGCAGCCGAACGGCCCGGGCGTCAAACCGACCGGAATCCCGGCCTGAGCCGCATAACGCGCGACTCATTTCATTTAAATCAACGGGTTGAAGTGCCCGCTGCGCGAGCTTTCCCGCGAACCCCTCCGTCCCGCGGACCGGAACGCCGGATTTTCCGCGGCCCGCGGCCCCGATCCCGCCCCCGGCCGGCACGGCATAATCCGGGCCAGGGGACAACGAACGGGAGGGTCGGGAATGCGCTGCTGCCACGCCGATTTCGCGCTCGCCGAGGGCAGCGATCGCGGGTTCACCGTCGGGATGCCGACCTTCACGTTCGGCCCCGGCGTGCTCGCCGAGGCGGGCGACAACGCCCGCGACCTCGGGATGAAGCGCGTCGGCCTATTCACCGACGCCAGGCTCGTCGCGGGCGAGCACGTGGCGAAGGTGCGCGCGTCGCTCGGGGCCGCCGGCGTCGACGTCGCGGTCTACGATGCGGTGAAGATCGAGCCCGACGACGCCTCGTTCCGGGACGCGGCCCGCTTCGCCGCCGACGGTCGCTTCGACGGCTACGTGTCGGTCGGCGGCGGCTCGGTGATGGACACCTGCAAGGTCGCCAACCTCTACGCCGAGCATCCGGCGGACTTCATGGCGTACGTGAACGCGCCGATCGGCGAGGGGCGGCGCGTGCCCGGCCCGGTCAAGCCGCACATCGCGTGCCCGACGACGTCGGGCACCGGGTCGGAGACGACCGGCATCGCGATCTTCACGCTGCGATCGATCAACGCGAAGACCGGCATCATCTCGCGCCGGCTGATCCCGTCGATCGCGCTCGTCGACCCGGACGTCACGCGCTCGCTTCCGGGCGCCGCGGTTGCCGCGACCGGCTTCGACTGCATGAGCCATGCGCTCGAGTCGATCACGGCGCGCGCGTACCCGCGCAGGCTCAACCCCGCGAAGGGCGCGCTGCGGCCGGTGTCGCAGGGCGCGAACGCGTTCTCGGACATGCTCGCGACCGAGGCGCTCAAGCTCGTCGGCGCGTTCCTCGAGCGCGCGGTGCGCGACGCGTCCGACACCGAGGCGCGCACCGAGATGATGTACGCGGCGATGCTCGCCGGCATCGCGTTCAACGCCGCCGGCTGCCACCTCCCCCACGGGCTCTCCTACGCGGTGTCGGGCCTCACGAAGAACTGGCACGTGCCCGGCTACCCGGAAGGCGCCTCGCTCGTCCCGCACGGCATGGCGGTCGTGCTCAACAACCCGTCCGTCTGGCGGCACACGGCGCCGGCGAGTCCCGAGCGGCACATGCACTGCGCGCACTGCCTAGGTGCGGACGTGCGCGACGCGGGACCGGAGTTCGCGGGCGAGGCGCTGGCGACGCGCGTGATCGGGATGATGCGCGCGACCGGCATGCCGAACGGGCTCAATGCGCTCGGGTTCGACGAATCGCACGTCGACGCGCTCGCGACCGGCGCCGAGCCGCAGTACCGCGTCATCAAGAACGCCCCGGTCGACATCGGGCGCGACGAGCTCAGGCGCCTGTTCCGCTCGGCGCTGAGGTACTGGTAGGCGCGTTCTCCAGGCCGGCGGCATCCGCGCCCGGTTCGAGGCGCACGCGCTTCGCCGGCAGGCGGACCGAGAAGGCGCTGCCGATTCCCGGCGTGCTCTCGATGACGAGTTCGGCCTGGTGCCGCAGCAGCACGTGCTTGACGATCGCGAGGCCGAGACCCGTGCCGCCGGTCGCGCGCGAGCGCGAACGGTCGACGCGGTAGAAGCGCTCGGTCAGCCGCGTCAGGTGCTCCTTCGCGACGCCGATGCCGGTGTCGGTCACGGCGAACACGCCGCAGCCCGACGGCTCGACGCGCCACGCCAACCCGATCGTTCCGCCCGGAGGCGTGTAGCGGATCGCGTTCGACACGAGATTCGAGAACGCGCTGCGGAGCTCGTCGCGACTGCCGGAGATCGTCGCGGGCTCGCCCGGATCGAGCTCGATCGCGTGTCGGTCGCCCGACAGCGCCCTTGCCTCCGCGGACAGCTCGAGGACGAGCGGCAGGATCGCGAAGTGCTCGTCGGCGGTCGCGCCGTGCTCGCTCTCGAGCGCCGAGAGCGTCAGCAGGTCGCTGACCAGCCTCTGCATGTTGCGCGCCTGCTCCTGCATGAGATCGAGGAATCGCGCCCGCTGGCGCGCGTCGAGATCGAGGTCCTGCATCGTCTCGACGAATCCCGCGATCACGGTGAGCGGGGTCTTGAGCTCGTGCGAGACGTTGGCGATGAAGTCGCGCCGCATGCGCGCGACCGCCTCGACCTGCGTGACGTCGTGCGACAGCAGCAGGCGCTCGTCGACCTCGAAGGGAACCGCCTGGAGCGCGAGCGCGCGGCGCACGCCTCCCTGACTCCACTCGACCACGACGCACTCGCCATAGTCGCCGGCGTCGAGGTAGCGATGGAACTCCGGCTGACGGATCAGGTTGACGATGGGCTGGCCGCGGTCGCGCTCCAGATCGAGGCCGAGTTGCGTCTGCGCGCGAGGATTCGCCCACTCGATCCGGCCGGCAGCGTCGAGCACGACGACGCCGTCCGGAATCGCCTCGGCGGCCTTGCGGAAGCGGCCGATCGTCAGCTGGAGGTCACGCTGGTGCGCGGAGCGCAGCCGGGTCCTGCGGAAGATCGCGGAGCACGCCTCCGCCCAGGCGCCGCGACCCTCCGGTGGAAGCGCGTCGAGCGGCCCCTTGGCCCACTCGGTCAACCGGTGGATGTGCCACAGGTGGTCGCCGACGATGGCGAGCGCGCCGGCAGCCAGCACGGCGAGCGCCCACACCGCCCCGGCGGCTGCCCAGGTGATGAGCGTCGCCACCGCAACGCCCGCCGGCGCGACCAGGCCGCGCCGGAACGCGTGGGTCACCGGGCAACCTCCCACGGCTTCGACGCGGAAGCTGCATCAAGCCCTTCCGACGCGAGGGTCGGGCGAGCTCTGGATGGGCGCCCCCCCGAAGCGCGCTGCGCGCCCTCGGGGCGGCCCGGCGGGCGCGCGGGCTGCCCGGCGGCGGTGTGATCCCCCCGAGGCGAACTGCGTTCGCCTCCCCCCGGGGGGCGAACGCCTTGGGGCGGCCCGGCGGCGTTCATCGCGGGACGGCGAGGCGGTAGCCGCTCCCCCGGACGGTCTCGATCAGCGAGTCCAGGCCGTACGGCTCGAGCGCGAGCCTCAGCCGCCGGATGTGAACGTCGACGGTGCGCTCCTCGATGTAGACGTGGTCGCCCCACACCTGGTCGAGCAGCTGGGTGCGCGAGTGGACGCGCTCGGGTCTCGCGAGGAAGAAACGCAGCAGCCTGAACTCGGTCGGGCCGAGGTGCACCGACGCACCGTCGGCCGTGACACGCTGGGTCATCGGATCCATCCGAAGCGCACCGGCCTGAAGCGGCTCCTGCGCCGCCTCCGGCGCGCGGCGCCGCAGCACGGACTTGATGCGCGCCTTGAGCTCGCGGGGCGAGAACGGCTTGGTCACGTAGTCGTCGACCCAGGCCTCCAGCCCGGCGACCCGGTCGGCCTCGTCCGTGCGCGCCGTCACCATGATGATCGGCAGCTCGCGCGTACGCGCGTCCGCGCGCAGCTGCTTGGCGAGTGCGAGCCCCGACTGCCCCGGCAGCATCCAGTCGAGCAGAAGCAGATCCGGAAGCGAATCCCTGAGCAGCCGCTGGGCGGACTCCGCGTCCGGGGCGGTCATGACCTCGAACCCGGCGTCGTGCAGGTTCACCTTGAGCAGCTCGAGGATCGCCGGCTCGTCCTCCACGGCGAGGATCGTGGGCATCGTCACTCGCCGGCCACCTCGGCGCGGATCTGCTCCGCCGACGCGTGGCGGACGTCCTTGCCCTTCACCACCTGGACCACGGACTCGGCGACGTTCTTGGCGTGGTCACCGATGCGCTCGATCGATTTCGCGATGAAGACGGCTTCCAGCGCGCTCGAGATCGTGCGCGGATCCTCCATCATGAAGCTGATGAGCTGACGCATGATCGCGTTGAAGGCGAGGTCGATCGCGTCGTCCTCGTCGACGACCTCGGCGGCCGCGTCCACGTCCAGCCGCGCGAACGCGTCGAGCGCCTTGTGCAGCATGCCCTGCGCGCCCTGCGCCACGCGGACGACGTCGTAGTAACGCATGCGCGTCAGGCGCTCGCTGCCTCGGATCGTGACCGCCTTGTAGGCGATCTTCTTCACCTCGTCGCCGATGCGCTCGAGGTCGTTCACGATCTTGCTGACGGTGAGGACCATGCGCAGGTCGACCGCCGTCGGCTGCCGCCGCGCGATGATCTGCGCGCACAGCTGGTCGATGTCGACCTGGCTCTGGTTGATCACCCGCTCGTCCGCGCCGACCGCGTCGATCAGGCGCGGGTCCTCGTCCTCCCCGAGCGCCTCGATCGCGCGCGCGAGCTGCTTCTCGACGAGCCCTCCCATCGAGAGGACGCCGCTGCGCAACGCCTCCATCTCCGCGTCGAACTGCTTGGACGTGTGGTCGCTCATGTGCGTGTCTCCCGTTGCCTGCCCGGCGTCAGCCGAAGCGGCCGGTGATGTAGTCCTCGGTCTCCTTCTTCTTCGGCTTGAAGAAGAGGTGATCGGTCTGGCCGAACTCGACCAGCTCGCCGAGGTACATGTAGGCAGTGTAGTCCGAGACACGGGCCGCCTGCTGCATGTTGTGCGTGACGATCAGGATCGTGACCTTCTTCTTGAGCTCGGCGACGAGCTCCTCGATGCTCGCCGTGGCGATCGGGTCGAGCGCCGAGGTCGGCTCGTCGAACAGCATGATCTCGGGGTCGGTCGCGAGCGCCCGGGCGATGCACAGGCGCTGCTGCTGCCCGCCCGACAGGTTCGAGCCGACCTCGTTCAGGCGATTCTTGACCTCGTCCCACAGCGCCGCGCCCCTGAGCGACTCCTCGACCTTCTCGTCGAGCGCGTTCTTGCCCTTCATGCCGCGAACCCGCAGGCCGTAGGCGACGTTCTCGTAGATGGACTTCGGGAACGGGTTGGGTTTCTGGAACACCATCGACACGCGCATCCTGACCTCGATGGGGTCGACGTCGTCCGCCAGCAGGTTCGTGTTGTCCGGATGCAGGACGATCTGGCCGTCGTAGCGGTTGCCCGGATAGAGGTCGTGCATCCGGTTGAAACAGCGGAGCAGCGTCGACTTTCCGCAACCCGACGGCCCGATCAGCGCAGTGACCTTGTTCTCGTAGACGGGCATCTCGACGCCCTTGAGCGCCTGGAACTTCCCGTAGTGGAAGTGGAGGTCGCGCGTCTCCGCCTTCAGCGGCGGCAGGGGCACGTCGACGCGGGCCGGCGCGATCGCGGCGGGGTTCCCGCTGCCGAGCATCGCGGCGTGGGAGCGGGACTGGGCACGAGGTTCCATCGGGGTCACCATTTGATGTTCTTGCGCAACCGGTAACGCAGCCAGATCGCGAGGCCGTTCATCGACAGCGTCATGAACACGAGGATCGCGCCCGCCGCGGCCGCATTGGCGTGGAATGCCTCGTCCGGCCGCGAGGTCCAGTTGAACATCTGGATCGGCATCACGGTGAACGGCGCCTGGAGCCATTCGAACGAGAGGAACGGGAAGTCCGCCGTCACGGGCGACGGCGGCAGGAACGCGATGAACGTGAGCGCGCCGATCGTGATGATCGGGGCGGTCTCGCCGATCGCGCGGGAGAGCCCGATGATCACGCCGGTCAGGATGCCCGGCATCGAGTACGGGACGATGTGGTCCTTGACGGTCTGCCACCGGGTCGCGCCGACCGCGTAGGCGCCTTCGCGGATCATCGCCGGGATCGCGCGGATCGCCTCGCGCGTCGAGACGATGACGATGGGAAGGATCAGCAGGGCGAGCGTGAGGCCCGCCGTCTGCACGCTCTGCCCCAGTCCGAACGCGTAGACGAACAGCCCGAGCGCGAGCAGCCCGTAGACGATCGACGGGACGCCCGCGAGGTTGGTGATGTTGATCTCGATGACGTCGGTGACCCAGTTCTTGGGCGCGTATTCCTCGAGGTAGATGCCCGCCGCCACGCCGAGCGGCACCGCGACCACCGCGGTGACGATCATCACCAGCGTCGTCCCGATCCACGCCGACAGGATGCCTGCCTGGCTCGCGCGGCGCGACGGGAACTGCGTGAAGAACTCCGGCCGGAGGCGCTCCCAGCCGTCGATCAGCATGTCGAGGAACAGGGCGAGGAACGTGAGGAACCCGATGCCGAGCGCGAGGATGCCGAGCACGATGAAGATCACGTCCCAGCGCTTGGCCCTGGCGATGAGCTTGCGGATGTCTCCGGTCGCGCCCCTGACGGCCGGCGCGACGGCGGAAGCGGAATCGGGCGCATTGGCCGCCATGTCAGTAGGCCTCCCGGTATCGCTTGCGCATCCAGAACCCGATCAGGTTGAAGAACAGCGTGAGCAGCATCAGCGTCAGGCCCGCGGCGAAGATCGTCTGGTAGCCCACGCTGCCGTGCGGCAGGTCGCCCAGCGCGACCTGGACGATGTAGGCGGTGATGGTCGCCGCCGGCTCGGTCGGGTTGAACGTCAGGTTGGGCTGCATGCCCGCGGCGACCGCGAGGATCATCGTCTCGCCGACCGCGCGCGAGACGCCGAGGATGTACGCGGCGGCGATGCCGGAGATCGCCGCCGGCACGACGACGTTGACGGCCGTCTGCAGCCGCGTCGCCCCCATCGCGAACGAGCCCTCGCGCAGCGACATCGGCACCGCACGCATCGCGTCCTCGGAGATCGACGCGACGGTGGGAACGATCATGATGCCCATCACGATCCCGGCCGACAGCAGGTTGAAACCCGGCAGCGACGGGTAGATCGCCTGCAGGAGCGGCGTGACGAACAGCAGCGCGAAATAGCCGTAGACGATCGTCGGAACGCCCGCGAGGAGCTCCAGGATCGGCTTGGCGATCTCGCGCGCCCTCGGCGTCGCGAACTCGGACAGGTAGACCGCGATCGTCGTGCCCAGCGGGATCGCGACGCAGAGCGCGACGAGCGAGCTCGTGATCGTGCCCGACAGCAGCACCATGATGCCGAAGTGGGCGTCGTCGAACAGCGGCGTCCACTGCGTGTCGGTGAGGAACTGCCAGAGCGGCACTTCGGCGAAGAAGACGACGCTCTCCTTCGCCAGGATGTAGACGATCCCCGCCGTCGTGACGACGGAAACGAGGGCCGCGAGGAAGAGCACCGCCTCGATCGCCCGTTCCTTGAGGTTCCGGGAGAACTTCTTCGCGAGGCGCTCGCTGACCACGGGTCGGAGCCTCGCCCCGAGGGGCGGGCGCAGCGTTGTCGACGAATTCATTATACGGCTCCCGCATCGAACGTCCGGCGCGCCGGCCGGGGGGCCGCGCGCGCCGGAGACGCGTGCCTCGAGGTCCGGCGCGACCCCGCCGCGCGGGGCCGACCCGGCAGCTAACGGATCAGAGCTTCGCTTCGCGGGCGAGCAGGTCGTCGATCTTGACGCCCACTTCGGCCACGCCGCCGAACACCGTGCCCTTCTTGCCCTTGGCCAGGTGCTCCTTGTTCATCACGTAGGCCTTGTCCGGCAGCGGCACGTACTTGACTTCCCGCGCGAGCTTGGAGCCGTGCGTCATGTAGTACTCGACGAACTTCTTCACCTCGGGACGATCGAGCGACTTCGCGTTCACGTAGATGAAGATCGGGCGCGCGAGCGGCTGGTAGCTGCCGTCGAGCACCGTGTTCATCGACGGGGAGACCCCGGGCTTGCCGGCCTTCTCGATGATCGGCACCGCCTTGAGCTTGCCCTGGTTTTCCGCGTAGTAGGCGTACCCGAAGTAGCCGATCGCGTTCGCGTCGCGCTGGACGCCCTGCACCAGCACGTTGTCGTCCTCGGACGCCGTGAAGTCGCCGCGCGACGACTTGGACTTGCCGACGATCGCCTCGGTGAAGTAGTCGAACGTGCCCGAGTCGGCGCCCGCGCCGAACAGCTTGATCGGCGCATCCGGCCACGACGGGTCGATCTGGTTCCACTTGGTGATCTTGCCCTGCGCCGAGGGCTCCCACATCCGCTTCAGCTGCTCGACGGTGATGCCCTTGTCGAGGAACGTGTTCTTGGGGTTCACGACGACGGTCAGCGCGTCGAACGCCACCGGAAGCTCGTAGTAGGTGATGCCTTCCTTGGCGCACTGCTCCATTTCCGACTTGAGGATCGGGCGCGAGGCACCGCTGATGTCGGTCTCGCCGCGGCAGAACTTCTTGAAGCCGCCGCCGGTGCCCGAAATGCCGACGGTGACCTTGATCGCGTTCTTCTCGGCCTTCTGGAACTCCTCGGCCACGGCTTCCGTGACCGGGTAGACGGTCGAGGAACCGTCGATCTTGACGAGCGTGCCCTGGCCGAACGCGGGCGCGGAGAAGGCGGCCGCGAGCGCGACCGCGAGGAATTGAGGCTTGAATCGCATGGACTGCTCCTTGGGTATCGGATTGCCGACCCGCGAATCCTAGTGGGCGTCTGTGACACGATCGTGACGACCCGTCGACTCATTGTGACAGCGGCCGATCAGGCGGCCAGGAAGACCAATCCTTACGGATCAATGGCTTGACCGGCCCACCATCCGGAGGCTTGGCCGGGTTCGCCGCGCATGGGCATTACCGACGGGAGCCCCGGCCGGCCCATTCCGGCAACTGTCACGAACGTCCTGCGCGTCCCGGGCCTGCCCCACCGGCTCAGGATCCGCACGCGCCGTCGTCGGTCCGCTACGCGCGCGCTTCACGCCGAAGCATGGCGAAGCCGGCGACCGAGAATGCGGATGCGGCGAGTCCCGCGCCCGGCTCGGCGAGTCCCGCCGCGAGCCACAAGGCCGGGATCACGATCGCGAGGGCGATCGCGATTGCGCCGACGATCGCCGGCCGGGGTCGATGCGCGGGCCGCCCCCTTTCCTCGGTCACCCATGCGGCGACCAGGAAGCCCAGGCCCGCCGCGGCAACCCAGGTCGGGCCGACCGACGGCCGGACGACGGCCTCGACGACCACCGCGCCGGCCGCGAGGGCGCACGCGGCGTCGCGGAACGACGACGTACCGGGCAGGGCCTTCGCCCGGAAGGCCACGACGGCCCACGCGAGCAGCATCGTGACGGTCGGAAGCGCCCACACGCTGCGAGGGCGGACCTCGAGCGCGAGGACCGCGACGACGGCGGCCGCCGAAATCACCAGCGCGAGCGTGAGCGCCGCCTCGCGGACCGCGCGCGAGGGGCGACGCTCCGGGGCGCGATCCCGCCGGGCGACGGCCTGCACGCGCGGAAGCCGCGAC
>CALDKM010000260.1:0-3443 GCA_937898875.1 uncultured Pseudomonadota bacterium
CGTCGCGGTCGACGCGCGCGTCGCGGGCGGGCGCGTCGTCGCGAAGGGCGACGCCGGGCTCCTCGGCGACACGCTCGCGTTCGACGTCGACCTCCCGAAGCTCGATGCGGTGCGCCCGCTCGCCGAAGCCTGGCTGCCCTCGCCTCTCGAAGGCCGCCTCGCCGCGAAGGGAACGGCGTCCCTCGTGCCCGGCAACGTCGGCATCGATGCGCGCGCGCAGGGCGAGCGGCTGCGCGCCGGCCCGGGATTCGCCGCCGCGAAGCTCGATGTCCGCGTCGCGTGGAAGCAGATCCCCGGCATGCCCATCGACAGGAAGCCGGTCGAGCTCGACCTCGACGCGCGCGACGTCGACGCCGCCGGCGTCCGGATCGCGAGCATCGCGGGCACCGTTCGCGGAACGCCGGCCGAGCACCGCGCGGACGTGCGCGCGCGCGTCGCGGGCAGCGATCTCGAGGCGTCCCTCGCCGGCGCCCTCGACCCCGGCGCGATGCAGTGGCGGGGAACCGTCGCGGCGTTCCGGTCGTCCGGCGATGCCGACATCCGGCTCGAATCGCCCGCGAGGCTCGAGATCGCGCGCGACCGCGTCGCGCTCGCCGCGGCGCGGCTGCGCTTCGGCGACGGCGAGTTCCGCGTCGAAGACCTGCTGGTCGAGGAGGGCCGGGTCACGTCGCACGGCGCGTTCACCGGCGTGCTCGCGGAAACGGCCGCCCGGATCGCCGGCGTCGCGTTGCCGTTCACGACCGACGTCGCATTCGGCGGTGCATGGTCGATCGCGGCCTCCCCCCGGCTCGACGGCACCGTGTCGATCCGCCGCGAGCGCGGCGACGTACGCTACGACGCCGGCCCCGGCGCATCGCGCGAGGAAGCGTCGATCGGCCTCTCGCGCCTCGACCTCGACGTGCGCTTCGCGAGCGATGCGATCGACGGCAACGCGACGCTCGCCTCCGCGCGGAGCGGGAGCGCTGCGCTCGCGTTCGCGGTCGCGCCCTCGCCCACCGCGAAGCCGGGCACGCTTCGGGGCGACGCGCCGCTGTCGGCACGTTTCGACGGTGAGTGGCCGTCGCTCAGGCTCCTGCAGCCCTGGCTCGGGACGACGGCGACCGCGGACGGTCGCCTGCGGGTCGCGCTCGAAGCGAAGGGGACGATCGGAGCGCCGGTCCTCTCGGGCAGGATCGCCGGCGATTCGCTGCGGTTCGACGCGCCCCAGTGGGGCCTGCACTTCGACGAGGGCGTCCTCTCCGCGACCATCGACCGGGGCGCGGTCACGCTCGACGGCCTCTCGTTCCGCGCGGGCGACGGCACGTTCCGCGCGACCGGCACGCTGGTACGCGCGCGACGCGAAGGCGAGCCCGAAGGCCTGGGGACCCGTCTCGCCTGGACGGCGAGCCGCCTGCGCGTGCTGAACCGGCCCGACCGGCGCGTGGTCGCGACGGGCGAGGGAACGCTCGAGCTCGTCGACCGCCGTCTCGCGATCGCGGGACGCGTGACCGTCGACGAGGGCCGCATCGAGTTCGAGCGCGCGCCGGGCGCGACGCTTTCGCCGGACGTCGTCGTGCGCGGACGGGCGCCGCCGCCGGCGCCCCGCGACGATCGCCTCGGCAACGCTCTCTCGCTCGCACTCGACATCGACCTCGGCAACCGCCTGTCGTTCTCCGGCGAAGGTCTGGAGGCGGACCTGGGCGGACGGCTGCGCATGGCGAGCGCGCAGGATGGCCGCCTCGAGGCGCGAGGCGTGATCCACGCCACGCATGGCACGTACTACGCGTTCGGCCAGCGGCTCGACCTCGACGGCGACCGGGCGCGCCTCCTGTTCGACGGGCCGCTCGACAATCCCGCGCTCGACATCCTCGCGATGCGCGCCAACCTGCCGGTCGACGTAGGCGTCGAGCTCACCGGAAGCGTGCGGGTGCCGCGCGTTCGGCTCGTCTCGAGGCCGGCGATGTCGGACGGCGAGAAGCTCGCCTGGCTCATCACCGGCCATGGTCTCGACCGGTCGAGCGGTGCGGACATCTCGGCCATCTCGGCCGCGTCGTCGCTCCTGTTCGGCGTGAACGAGCGGCCGTACGCGACGACGATCGCCCGCCAGCTCGGCATCGACGACGTCTCGTTCCGGAGCCAGACCGCGATCGGCACCGGCGGGCAGTCGGTCGCCAACCCGGTCGTCGCGTTCAACAAGCGGCTGAACGACCGGCTGTCGCTCGTCTACGAACAGGGGATCACGGTCGCGACCAACGTCCTGCGCCTCGAGTACAACCTCACGCAATCGATCACGCTGCGCGCCGAGACGGGAACCGCGAGCGGCCTCGGGATCGCCTACCGGCGGTCGTTCGACTGACCGCAGGCGCGCTGGCGCGCGCTGCCGATCCGGTGTCTCAAACTGACAAGCGCGGCGTGGCCGCGAGCGCGGAGAATACACGCGACGCGCGCCCCGCCGCGCCGCCCCAGCCGGGCGGGCGTCGACCGTGCCCGCCCCGGAGAACCGAGATGCCGCCCCTCGCCGCACGCCGATCCGTCCTGTGTTTCGCCGCCGCGGTCCTGGCCTGCGCGAGCACTGCCCCGCACGCCGAGCTGTCGAGCGAGGAACTCGCGAAGCTCGCGCAGAACCCGGTCGGCAACCTGATCAGCGTGCCGTTCCAGAACAACACGAACCTCAACGTCGGCCCCGACCGGAAGACCCAGAACATCCTCAACATCCAGCCGGTCGTCCCGATCGAGATCGACAAGGACTGGAACCTGATCACGCGGACGATCCTTCCGGTGGTGTCGCAACCGGCGTTCACCCCCGACGGATCGCGCGTCGACGGAATCGGCCCGGCGCAGCTCTCGCTGTTCGTCTCGCCCGCGGTGCCGAAGGGCGCGATCTGGGGCGTCGGCGCGATCGTGCAGATGCCGACGACGTCGGACTCGGCGCTCGGCTCCTACCGCTGGGGACTCGGGCCGACGTTCGTCGTTCTGAAGCTCGAGCACGGCAACCCGTGGGTCTACGGCGTGCTGGTCAACAACGTGTGGTCGGTGGGGAACGGCGCAGGCGGCTCGTACAACAACATGGTGCTGCAGCCGTTCGTCAACTACAACTTCGCGGGCGGCACCTACCTGACGACCTCGCCGGTGGTCACCGCGAACTGGAAAGCGGACTCGAGCGACCGCTGGACCGTGCCGATCGGCGGCGGCGTCGGCCACATCTTCCACGTCGGGAAGCTGCCGGTGAACGCGCAGGTCGGCGGGTACTACAACGCGGTCAGGCCCGACTACGCCGCGAACTGGCAGATCCGCGCGCAGGTGCAGCTGATGTTCCCGAAGTAATCCGCGCTTCGCCGCCCCGGGAACGTGGGTCGATCCACGCCCGGGAGGCCGGGGGGATCGGGTGGCGCGCCCGACAGGATTCGAACCTGTGACCCTTGGCTTCGGAAACCAATACTCTATCCAACTGAGCTACGGGCGCG
>CALDKM010000261.1:0-9194 GCA_937898875.1 uncultured Pseudomonadota bacterium
AGCACCGCGCCCGACGTGTGCGTGTGGATGCGCACGTGCATGCTGCGCGGGTCGCGCGCGCCCAGCTCGTGGCACTTGCGCGCCCAGATGCGCCGCAGCGCCCGGATCTTGCAGACCTCCTCGAAGAAGTCGTTCGCCTGCGAGATCTGGAATCCGAAGCGGCCGAGGAACACGTCCGGGTCGAGCCCCTTCGCGATGCACCCGCGCGCGTAGTCGATGCCGGCCGCCGCGGTGAACGCCACCTCCTGCACCGCGGTCGAACCCGCCTCCTCCATCCCGTAGCCGAAGAGGTTGAGCGTGTTCCAGCGCGGCATCCGTTTCGTGCAGAACGCAATCAGCTCCGCGGCGAGATCCATCCCCGCCTTGGGCGGGAAGCAGGTCATGCCGACGTACGCGCTCTGGTAGTACCAGCTCATCGAGTTCCCGCCCAGCTTCTCCCACGGCACGCCGCGCCGGCGTGCGTAGGCGAGGTAGTGCGCGAGCACCGGCAGGTTCTCGTAGTACGAGATGTGCACGACGTTCATCTTGTCGAGCGCCAGGCCGTCGAACAGGCGCGCGTTGTCCTCGCGCGAATAGACGGCCATGCCGCACTGCCCGACGCGGCCCTCGGCGGCCGGATGGTCGGGGTCGAGCCCCTCGTGCGACACCAGGTCGTAGACGAGGTTGTAGAACGTGTTGCCGAAGTAGCCGGTCATCCCCTGCGCCTGCAGGTAATCCATCCGGCGGCGGGTCTCCTCCGGGAGCCCGTATCCGATCACCGGCTGGTTCGCCCATGGCATGAACTGGTACTGCGCCGCGTTGAGCCCGCGCGTGAACGGGAACAGCCCCGGCGCGGCCAGCATGCTCGCCGGCTCGGCGGCATCGTGCGGGAAATACGCGGGCTTGAGCGGAAGGCCGGAATCGGTGCGCGCGACGTAGGCCGCGGGATCGACGCCGAACTTCCTGGCGATCTGGTCGAACTTCGCGCGCCACTCGCGCTCGAGCTCGCGCGACACTGCGACGAACTCCGGCGAATACGCCGTCGCCGCCGCGGACGCGTCGGCCTTGCCCTCCTGGTCGGTCACCTGCATCGTCGTTCTCCTCCGGATACCGTGTCGTGCGGGACGTTCATTCGCAGAGCTCTACGACGGCGGCGACGCCCATGCCGCCGCCGGCCCCGATCGTCGCCATCCCGTAGCGCGCGCCGGTGCGTCGCATCCCGTGGACCATCGTGACCACCGTGCGCGCGCCGCTGCAGCCGACCGGGTGGCCGAGCGCGATGCCGCCGCCGAGCGGGTTCACGCGGTCCAGCGGGATGCCGATCTCGCGGCACGACGAGAGCACGACGGACGAGAACGCTTCGTTGATCTCCCACCATCCGATGTCGGCCGCCTCGATTCCCGCCCGCTCGAGCGCGACGCGGGCGGCGGGTCCAGGGCTCATGCAGATCATCCGCGGGTCGACGCCGACGCGCGCGGTCGAGAGCACGCGCGCGATGGGCTTCACGCCGAGCGCGCCGGCCTTCTCGCGCGACATGAGCATCACGGCCGCCGCTCCGTCGCTCACGCCGGACGCGCTGCCCGCGGTGACCGTGCCGTCGGCGCCGAACGTGGGCGCGAGCTTCGACAGCGACTCGAGGCTGCAGTCCCGGCGGGGATGCTCGTCGACCATGAACCGGACCTCGCCCTTCCGTCCCTTGACGGTGAACGGCACGATCTCCTCGCGGAAGTGGCCGGCGTCGATCGCGGCGACCGCGAGCCGGTGCGAGCGCAGCGCGTACTCGTCCTGCTCGCTCCTCGGGATCCCGTAGGCCTTGGCGACGTGGTCGGCCGCCATGCCCATGTTGAATCGCCCGTAGCGGTAGGTCGACGCAGACCAGGTCGACTCCTCGAACTGGTCGACGACCTCGCTGTTGCCGCGACGGGTGCCCCAGCGGTGCCCGTGCAGCAGGAACGGCACCCCGCTCATGCTCTCAGTCCCGGCGGCGATCACGACGTCGGCCTCGCCCTGCGCGATCTCGCGCACCCCGCTGTTGAACGCCTCCAGCGACGACCCGCACGCGGCGTTCACCGCCGTCCCGGTGACCTCGAAGGGGAAGCCCGCCTCGAGCGCGCAGTAGCGGCCGATGTTGAGCGCCTGCGACGTCTGGTAGACCTGCCCGATGATGACGTTGTCGACCTCGGATGCCGGGACGCCCGCGCGCTTCACCACCTCGAGCAGCGGCGTCTGCACGAGCACGTGCGCCGGCACGTCCCGCAGCGTACCGCCGAACGTGCCCTGCGCCGTCCGGCACCCCGCCACGACCACCACTTCTCGCTTCATCGGTTCCTCACTTGGATTCGATCCCGTAGTAGTCGTACCAGCCGCCGCGGCTGCCGGGCTTCAGGTTCGGCGCGCCCCGGAATCCGGAGGTGAACACCTTCCGTGCGACCGGCGGGATCGCGTAACGCTCGCCCAGCGTCTCGTGCAGGTATTCCTGCGCGTGGTACCAGGCGTCGAACGACGCGGTCTTGTCGAGCAGTTCGAACACGCCCATCGGCCAGCCCAGCCCGGTCCTGCACATCTCGTCGACGTCGCGGATCCCGCAGATGCCTTCCTGGACCGCCCGCATCGCCTCCGCCGCGAAGAGATTGACGAACCGCGTCATGAAGAACCCGGGCGAGTCACGCACGACGACCGGTTTCTTGCCGATCGCGACGAGGTAGCGGACGATGCGTTCGGCGGCCCAGGGAGCCGAGCGGTCGGCCCGGGCGACCTCGACGAGGGGCATCACGTTCGACGGGTAGAACCAGTGGGTGCCGACGAGACGATCGACGTGGGCGAGCGCGCGGCCGAGCTCGCCGATCATGATCGACGACGTGCCGCTCGCGATCACCGCGTCGCGGGGAGCCGCCGCCTCGATCTCCCGCAGCACGTCGATCTTCCGGTCGACGATCTCGGGAACGCTCTCGAACACGATCTGCGCGTCGCGCACGCCCTCGGCGAGATCGAGCGTGGGCTTGAGCCGGGCCAGCGCGCGCTCCATCGTCGCGGCGTCGATCCTGCCCTTGCGCACGGCGCCCTCGAGCCCGAAAGGCCCTGCGCGCACCAGCGTCAGACCGTGCTCGAGCGACTCGGGCCGCCGGGCGACGAGGCGCACCTCGGCGTCCGGCGAGCCGAGCAGGCACGCGATCACGATGCCGTGGCCCATCGAGCCCGCGCCGCCGACCACCGAGACGCGCTCGATCGGGACAAGCGCTGCGTTGGGGGAGTCGGTCATCGGGGCATGCCTCCTGGCGGGTCCGGCGCGTGATACGTCTGCTCGACGACGCGCGCGGCGTCGGCCGCGCTCATCCGGCGCGAGGCGACCGCATCGGCCAGCTCGTCGAGCCGTCCGGCCTGCGCCGCCCGCCTGAGCGGGGCGTCGACCAGCGCGGCCTCGAGCCCGGCCCGGATCTCGGCGAGTGCGCGCTCGTGCTCGATCCGGGCGAGCCGATCGGTCGAGCGCAGGTACTCGCGATGCGCGGCGATCGCCTGCGCGAGCTCGCCGATGCCCTTCGCCTCCTGCGCGACCGTCGTCACCACCGGGATCGTCCAGCCGGGCGTGCGCTCGGCCGCGCGGTCCGCCAGCTCCCGCAGCTGGAGGATCTTCGCCTCGGTGCCCGGCAGGTCGGCCTTGTTGATGCAGAAGATCGAGGCGATCTCGAGCACGCCCGCCTTCATCGCCTGCACCGCGTCGCCGAGGCCCGGGGCCTCGACCACGACAGCCGTGTGGGCGACCCGGCAGATGTCGATCTCGGACTGGCCGATGCCCACCGTCTCGACGATCACCGTGTCGTAGCCGACCGCGTCGAACACGCGCACGAAATCGTAGGTCGCGCGCGCGACACCGCCGAGGCAGCCGCGCGTCGCCGCGCTGCGGATGAAGATGTTCTCGTGCCGGCCCGCGCGGTTCATGCGCACGCGGTCGCCGAGGACCGCTCCGCCCGTGAACGGGCTCGTCGGATCGACCGCGACGATGGCCACGCGCCCGCCCTGCGCCGCGAAAGCCAGCGCGAGCTCGTTGACGAGCGTCGACTTGCCCGACCCCGGAGGACCGGTGACGCCGATGATCTGCGCGCGGCCGCCCCGCGCGTGCAGCCGCGCGAGCAGCGTCCTCGCCGGGGCGCCGCCCGCCTCGACGAGGCTCAGCGCTTCGCCGAGCTGCGGCTTGCGCCCCTCGAGGAGCGCGTCGAACCAGGCCGATGCCGGAGCGTCTGGGGGCGACAAGAAGGTTTTCCTGGCGTGTGGGTCGGTCTCGGCGGCCGCGTCGTCGGCGCGGTGCTCGACGCCCGGCGGCCCGCAGGACCGGCGCAGTCTATCAGTCCGTCCGCACGTTAATCAAGCGCTCGCTCGAATTCGTTCTTTCGCCGCCGTCCCGACGGGACCGCGGTTCGGCCCGCGACGGCGCGCGCGGGTCGGCCGCCGGGCAACGCGTGACGGCGAGGCGGTCGGGCGTATACTCCGCCGCATGAAAGCCGAAGATTCGGAGCGGCGCCAGGAGCTCCTCTCCTCCGCGGCCCGCCTCTTCCGCGACGTCGGCTACGCGCGCGCGACGGTCCGCGACATCGCGAAGGCGGTCGGCATCCAGTCCGGCAGCATCTTCTATTACTTCAGGACGAAGGAGGACATCCTCGTCGACGTGATGGAATCGGCGATGCAGGCGTTCGTGGGCGCGGGACAGCGCGCGCTGACCGAGGCGGCGACGCCGCGCAGCAAGCTCCGCGAGCTCTTCGTCGGGCACCTGAAGGCGCTGCACGGCACGACCGACGAGACGGCCGTCGTGCTGTCGGAATGGCGCAACCTGTCCCCGAAATCCCGCCGCCGCATCGTGAAGCTCCGCGACCAGGTCGACGGCATGTGGGACGAGGTGCTGCGGGAGGCCGCCGCCGCGGGCCTCGTGCGCGGCGATCTGGGGCTCCTGCGGCTCGCGATGCTGGGGTCGCTCAACTGGTCGCTCCAGTGGTACTCGCCCAAGGGCAGCCTGTCGATCGAGGATCTCGCCGACCGCTTCCTCGAGTTCTTCCTCCCGATGTCGAAGGCAAGGGGCTAGCGCCCCGCAGATCGGGGGCCGCGCCGCGGCCCCTTCTTCGTCCCCCGATGCCAAGCAAGCGCTTGATTGTCTCGCTTCGGCGCCGTACCGGGCGCCGCGTCCGATTCCGACGGGGCGCGAGAGGCGTCCTCGCCCGATGTTCGGCAAGCTCCTGATCGCCGACCGCGGCACGGCGGCGCTGTGCGTGCTCCGCGCGTGCCGCGAGCTGGGCGTCCGCACGGTCGCGGTGCACTCCGACGCGGACCACGACCTGGCGTACCTGCGTCTCGCCGATGAGTCCGTCTGCATCGGGCCGACGGCCCCCGAGGAAAGCTACCTCAACGTCGCGGCGCTGATCAGCGCGGCCGAGCTGACCGACGCGGAAGCGATCCATCCGGGGTGGAGCCCGCTCGCCGACGACGCCGACTTCGCCGACGCGGTCGAGGCCAGCGGCTTCCGGTTCGTCGGCTCGACTCCCTCCGCGCTGCGCCTCGCCGGCGACCGCGCCGCGATCCGGTCCGCGCTGCGCGGGCTCGGCATGCCGGCGGTGCCGTACCATGAAGGCCCTCCGCCGTCGTCGACCGCAGATCTCGCCGCCCTCGCGCGGAGCGTCGGCTTTCCCGTCATCGTCAAGGACCGGGCGGCGAACCGGGGCCGTGCCCCGCAGGTCGTGCACACGCCGGCAACGCTGATCCTGGCGCTCAACCAGCTGCAGGCCCAGAAACGACCGGCCGCGGGTCCCTGCGCGCCGCACATCGAGCGCTACTTCGAGCACGCCCGCCACGTCCAGGTCCAGGTGCTCGCCGACGGCCGCGGCCGCGCCGTGCACCTGGGCACACGCGACTGCTCGATACGCCACGATCGGCGGGGCCTGCTTGCCGAGGCGCCTGCGAGCCAGGTCCCGCCCGCGATGCTTGCTGACGCGTGCCGCCGCTGCGTCGACGCCGCGATCGCGCTCGGGCTGTGCGGCGCCGCCACCTTCGACCTGCTGCTGCACGCCGGCCGGTTTCACTTCCTCGCCGTGGCGCCGCGACTGGACCCGGCGTACTGCGCGACCGCCGCGACGACGGGCGTCGACCTCGTCGCCGAGCAGATCCGGATCGCCGCCGGCGAACCCGCGCCGACGATGCGCGGCGACGTCGTGCCCCGGGGACACGCGGTCACCTGCCACCTTCACGCCGAGCACCCGTTCCGCTTCGTGCCGTCCGCGGGCCGGATCGCCGCATGGCTCATGCCCGGCGGCCCGGGCATCCGCATCGACTCGCACTGCGGGGCGGGCAGCGTCATCCGCCCCGGATACCCGAACCTGCTCGGCAACGTGACTGCCGCGGGCGGCGACCGGGCGCAGGCGATCGCGCGCATGCGCGCCGCCCTCGGCGAGGCCGGCGTCGAGGGCGTGCGAACCAACCTGCGCCTGCACCAGGGCATCATCGACGACGAGGGCTTCCGGCGCGGTAGCGTGCACGTGGGCTACCTCGACGAGCAGGTCGCGCGGCGCTACCGGCCGGGTCGGTCGCCGCGCGGCGCGTGACGCGTCGCCAGCATCGAGCAAGCGCTTGATTGTTCACGCGCCACGGTGCTAGAGTCGGGCGGCCGGCGTCCGGTTCCGCGGCCGGCGGTCCGCATCGTCACTCGAGGAAATCGATGAACAGCCAAGCGATCGTCGCCGGCGTCGGCATGATTCCGTTCACCAAGCCGGGGGCGGGCGAGCCGTACCCGGCGATGGCGTCCGCCGCGACGCGGGCCGCGCTCGAGGACGCGGGCCTGCGCTACGAGGACGTCGGCCAGGCCTACGCGGGCTTCGTCTACGGCGACTCCACGGCGGGCCAGCGCGCGCTCTACGAGGTCGGCATGTCCGGCGTGCCGATCGTCAACGTCAACAACAACTGCGCCACCGGCTCGACGGCCCTCTTCCTCGCGCGGCAGGCGGTCGAGAGCGGCGCGGCGGACTGCGTGCTCGCCCTGGGATTCGAGCAGATGGAGCCCGGCGCGATCGGCGTCAAGTTCCCCGACCGCCCGACCCCGTTCGACCGCTTCCAGACCGAGACCGACGCGCTGGTCGGCATGCCCGAGGTGGCGCTCGCGCTGCGCTACTTCGGCGGGGCCGGCATCGCGCACATGAAGAAATACGGCACGCGGCTCGAGACCTTTGCGAAGATCCGCGCCAAGGCGAGCCGCCATGCCGCGAGGAATCCGCTCGCGCTCCTCCGCCGGGAGCTGACGACCGAGGACGTGCTGGCCGCGCCGGTCATGATTCCGGGCGTGATGACCCGGCTGATGGCCTGCCCGCCGACCTGCGGCGCCGCGGCGGCGATCCTGGTGTCCGGGCGCTACGCGGCGGCCCGGGGCATCGACGCGAAGGTGCGCATCCGGGCGCAGGCGATGACCACCGACACGCCGAGCACGTTCGAGTCGCACGACATGATGCGGCTCGTCGGCTACGACATGGCGCAGGCCGCGGCTCGCCGGACCTACGAGCAGTCGGGCGTGGATCCCGGCGACCTCGACGTCGTCGAGCTGCACGACTGCTTCGCGCACAACGAGCTCATCACCTACGAGGCGCTCGGCCTGTGCCCCGAGGGCGGCGCCGAGCGTTTCGTCGACGACGGCGACAACACCTACGGTGGGAAGGTCGTGACCAATCCGTCGGGCGGGCTGTTGTCGAAGGGCCACCCGCTGGGCGCGACGGGGCTCGCCCAGTGCTACGAGCTGACCCGGCAGCTCCGCGGGACCGCGGAGCGTCGCCAGGTCGAAGGCGCGCGCCTCGCCCTGCAGCACAACCTGGGCCTCGGCGGCGCGTGCGTCGTCACGCTCTACGAGGCGCGCTGAGCGTGCCGCGTCCCCTTCCGCGGGCGCCGGACGTCGGCCCGCCCGCGGTCCTGTCGCCTGCGGAGGAGCGCCCGACATGACCCACGCCTACCGATCCCCCTGGCTCGACGACGAGCTCGAGGCGTTCCGCGACGCCGTTCGCCGCTTCGCGAACAACGTGCTCGCCCCGCGCGAGCCGAAGTGGCAGCAGGCGCGGCGCGTCGACACGCTGTCCTGGCGCGACGTCGGGGGCATGGGGATGCTGCTCGCCGGCGTGCCGGAGTGCTACGGCGGCGGCGGCGGAACGTTCGCGCACGACTGCGTCGTCTTCGAGGAACTCGAGTACGCGGGCGTCACGAGCCTGGGCAAGCACGTGCACGAGATCTGCGCCCACTACGTGCTCGCCCACGGCACCGAGGAGCAGAAGCGGCGCTGGCTCCCGCCGATGGCGCGCGGCGAGCTCGTCGGCGCCATCGCGATGTCCGAACCTTCCGCCGGTTCGGACCTCCAGGGGATCCTGACGCGTGCCGTCCGCTCCGGCGACGAGCTCGTCCTCGACGGCTCGAAGACGTTCATCTCGAACGGCCAGGTGGCGGGGCTGCTGTGCGTCGTCGCGAAGACGGACCCCGGCGCCGGCGCGAAGGGGATCTCGCTCCTCATGGTCGAGACCGGGGATCTCGCGGGCTTCCGGCGCGGGGCGACGCTGGACAAGATCGGCCAGCACGGTCAGGACACTTCGGAGCTCTTCTTCGACGGCTGCCGCGTCCCCGCCGCCAACGTGCTCGGAGGAACCGAGGGCCGGGGCTTCGCGCAGCTCATGGACCAGCTTCCCTACGAACGCGCCGTCATCGGCCTCGTCGCCGTCGCCGCGATGGAGCGGGCGCTGCGGCTGACCACCGACTACGCGCGCGAGCGCCGCGCGTTCGGCAAGGCGCTCATCGAGATGCAGAACACGCGGTTCCGGCTGGCCGAGGCGAAGACGCTCGCCCACGTCGGGCGCGTGTTCATCGACTCCTGCATCCAGCGCTTCCTCGCCGGGACGCTGGACACCGCGACCGCCTCGATGGCCAAGTGGTGGCTCACGGACGTTCAGTGCCAGGTCGTGGACGAGTGCCTGCAGCTGCACGGCGGCTATGGCTACATGCGCGAGTACCCGATCGCGCGCATGTACGCGGACGCGAGGGTGCAGCGGATCTACGGCGGCACCAACGAGATCATGAAGGAGATCATCGCGCGAACGCTGTGAACGTCGCCGGCGCGGCCCGGGCCGCCGGACGGTCGTCCGCGTCCAGGAAGTCCGCCCCTGTGCCGACGTCCGCCTGCGCGATCCCGCCCCCGATGCGATTCGACACGCTCC
>CALDKM010000262.1:0-9189 GCA_937898875.1 uncultured Pseudomonadota bacterium
CGGATTCCGCTTCGCCGGCAAGCCACGCATGCGCATCCGGCATGTCGCCTCGGCTGCGCTGGCCCAGCGAAAGAAAATCGAACAGCTTGGGATCGCTCAGCTGCGAGGGGCGGACATCGCCCAGCGCGCGCGCAATCTGTTCGACGCGCCCGGGCGTGTCGCTCGACGTGCTGACGTCGCGTGCGCGCGGACCGCTCGCGGGACGGCGCGGCCGCGGCGCGTTCGCGCGCGCAGCGCTCACGAACGCGGTGGCGCGCACGAGGCTCGCGCATCATCTTGAACGCGTCGTCTTCCACGCGGGCGCTCCGTCCACGCTCGCGCAACACCACGACGCGTTCGGGCTCACGCGCGTCGCGATCGACCCGGCGAACGTCGAGGACGCGCTGACGGCCTCGGGATCGATCCCGATCGTTTCCGATCCGGTCGCCGACATCGCGGGCGCGCCGACGGGCGACTACTGGGACGGCGGGCTCGTTGACTACCACCTGCTGCTGCCGCACTCGCGACTCGACGGCGTGGTGCTCTACCCGCACTTCGTGCCGCACGTCACGCCCGGCTGGCTCGACAAGTTCCTGCCGTGGCGCAAGCGGCCGCGCGCGCATCCGTGGCTCGCGAACGTGCTGCTCGTCGCCCCGTCGCGCGCGTTCCTCGAGCGGCTCCCGAATCGCAAGCTCCCCGACCGCAACGACTTCTACCGCTACGGCCTCGACCACGCGGCGCGCATCCGGGACTGGGATCGCGCGATCGCCGAGTGCGAGCGCTTCGCGGACGCGGCGATGGCCTGGCTCGCGCGCCCTGACCCGTCGCTCGTCCGGCCGCTCTGACGCCGCCGACGGTCGCGCCCGCATCGAACGATCGAATGCTGCGCCGCACCGCGACTCACGCCCGCGGCTGGATTACAGTGCGCGCTCCGTTCCGTCCGAGGAGTCGCCATGCCGCGTGCCCTGTCGCTCGCCCTCGCCGCGCTCCTGCTCGCCCCTGCAGCGCCTGTCCTCGGTCAGGACTATCCGACGAAGCCGGTGCGCATGATCGTGCCGTTCGCGGCCGGAGGCCCGGCGGACGTCTACGCGCGCGTCCTCGCGCAGCGGTTGCAGGAGTCGCTCGGCCAGCCGTTCGTCGTCGACGACCGTCCCGGCGGCGGCTCGGTGATCGGCACCGACGCGGTCGCGAAGAGCCCGGCCGACGGCTACACGCTGCTCGTGATGTCGAACACGCACACGGTCAACGAGTCGCTGATGCCGAACAGGCCGTTCGTCCTGATGCGCGACTTCGTCGGCGTCGCGCCGATCAACTCGTCGGACCTCGTGCTGGTCGTGCATCCGTCGGTGAAGGCGAACACGATCGCCGAGCTGGTCGCGCAGGCGAAGGCGGAGCCCGGCAGGATGAGCTACGCGTCGTCGGGCCCGGGCACGCCGTATCACATGGCGGGCGAGCTCTTCAAGTCGATGGCCGGCGTCGACATCCTGCACGTGCCGTACAAGGGGAGCGCGGGCGCGCGCACCGACGTGCTGGGCGGCCAGGTGCAGATGATGTTCGACGCGGTCACGGTGATGAGCCAGCACGCGCGCGAGGGCAAGGTGAAGGCGCTCGGCACGAGCGGCACCGCGCGCTCGTCGGTGCTGCCGGGCGTGCCCACGATCTCCGAGGCCGGCGTTCCCGGGTACGAGACGACGATCTGGCTGGGCGTGATGGCGCCGAAGGGGACGCCGGCGGCGGTCGTCGCGAAGCTCAACGCCGAGATCGGCAGGATCGTCTCGCGCCAGGACGTGCGCGACGACTGGGCGAAGCAGGGCGCGGTGCCGATGACGATGACGCCCGCCGAGTTCGCGCGCTACCTCGAGCAGGACATCGTCAAGTGGGAGCGCGTCGTGAAGATCTCCGGCGCGAAGCCCGACCAGTGACGGTCGCGGTGGCGCGATCGCTTCCGCGCGCGAGCCGCGCCGGACGGACCCCCGGACGCAGATCGGGATGACCGATCTCGTCCTCCTGTCGGCCGGCGCCGCGAAGGCGCTCGTCGAAGGCATCGCGGGCGCGTTCCACCGCGAGACCGGCGCGATGATCCGCGGCACCTTCGGCGCCGTCGGTTCGATGCGCGACAAGCTCGCCGCGGGCGAGGCGTGCGACGCATTCGTGTCGACCGCCGCGATCCTCGACGCGCTCGTCGGCGAAGGACGCATCGTCGCCGCGTCGATCCGGCCGATCGGCCGCGTGCGCACCGGCGTTGCGGTGCTCGAGGGCGTCCCGGTGCCGCCGCTCGCCGATGCCGACGCGCTCGCCGACGCGCTGCGCGCTGCGCCGGCCATCTTCCTTCCCGATCCCGAGCGCGCGACCGCCGGCGTCCACTTCGTGCGCGTGCTCGACCGCCTGGGGCTGCTCGCGACGCTGGGCTCGCGCCTGAAGACCTACCCGAACGGCGCGACGGCGATGCGCGAGCTCGCGCAGTGCGCTCTGCCCGGTGCGATCGGCTGCACGCAGGTGACCGAGATCCTCTACACGCCCGGCGTCGTGCTCGCCGCACTGCTTCCGCGCGAGTTCGAGCTCGCGACGATGTATTCGGCCGCCGTGTGCACCGGCGCCGCCTCGCCCGGTCTCGCGGCGACGTTCGTCGAGTGGATGTGCGGCGAGCCCGCCGCGGAGCTGCGCGCCTCGGGCGGATTCGAGGCCTGACGGATCGAGGGCAGGCGCGCGCGGCGACCCGCGCGTCGCCGTTCGCAGGACTCAGGCGCGGGGAAGCGCCGCCGCCATCCTGCGGATCTCGCCTGCCACCGTCGCGACGAGCGAGGCGGGCCCCAGCACGTCGACCTCGGCCCCGTACTTGAGGATGTCCATCATCAGCTCGCGCGAGTCCGTGTACGGCACCTCGAGCACATAAGAGCCATCGGCGTCCGTGCGGCCCCGCTGGTCCGGATGCCAGCGCTCCTGCGCGACCCAGCGCGCGCGCGAGGGCGCGAAGCGAAGCTTCGCCCAGCTCACCTTCGTGCCGCCGAAGATGCCGTAGCCGCTGTTGAATTCGCGCTCGACCTCGCGCAGGTCGACCGCCTTCGCGCGGTCGTCGGTGAGCCGCGCGTCGGCGATCGCGTCGACCGCGAACTTGCGCAGCTCGTTGCGCAGGTGACACCACGCATCGACGTACCAGTTGTCGCGATAGTGGACGAGCCGCTGCGGCGAGATCGTCCGTTCGGTGTTCTCGCCGGTGCTGCGCGCGCCGTAGCGGATCACGATGCGGCGGCGCTTGAGCGTGCCGGCGGCGACCGTCTCGAACACGCCGTCGGCGAGCGAGCGTGCGGCCTGCGGCAGCATCTTCACGCGTTTGCGGACCTCGGAGGCCTCGACCTTGCCTTCCTCGAGCAGGGCCTCCAGCCGTGCGCGCAGCGGCTCGACGTGCCGGCCGAGGAGGCCGGGCTGCACCTCGTCGAGCATCGCGTGCATCGTCAGCAGCGCCTCGATCTCGGACGGGTTGAACCACAGGCCGGGGAGCTGGAACGGCGGGTCGCCGCGCTTCGGCCGGTACTCGTAGCCGTGCCGCTCGGCGTTCCACTCGATCGGCGCGCCGATGCGGTCGCGCAGGTACTCGAGGTCGCGCTTGAACGTCGCGGGCGAGACCTCGAGCTCGTCCAGAAACTCCCGCTTCGTGACCAGCCTGTGCTGCACGAGCATGCGGTCGATCAGGTGGAAGCGTTCGGTGCGGTCCATGCGGGCGTGCCGGTCGGGTGGGAATGCTTCCAGGGAATCCCGTGGCGCGTTGCCGGCGGGCTCATCGGCCGCTGCGCCGTGCGTCCCCGCACTCCGCGCCGTCGGCCCTTCCGGCCGGATGGAGCAATCTCCACGCCAGCTGCCGGCGGATCGCGCGGGCTCGGGGGCTGCGGAGCCGCCTCCGGCGTCCTGCGGCCGTGGGCGGGCCGACATCGAATGCAGCAGCCGTGCTCGACGGGGCGATGGCGCGGCGCTTCAGTGGCGCCGCAGCCGCCGCGTGCGGTGTCCCACCGTCCGGATCGTCCCGTCGGTCGCGACGACGACGTAGACGCCGCGCAGCCGCTCGAGTTCGGCGCCCCGGACCCCGCCTTCGCGCGCGATCCGGGCCTCGCCCGCGCGGTCGATCAGGTAGACCGTCGCGCCGTGGTGGTCGTGGACCTCGCGGCCGTAGCGCAGCACGCGGTCGACGAGCGCCGCCGGGATGCCGCGCTGCTGCATGCGCGAGCGCGCATGCCGGGTGCAGGGGAGTTCCGGGAACCGGGACATCGGGGCCTCGCCATCGGTCGAACGGACGATGGCGAAGGATGCGCCCGGGAGTGGCTCAGGGCGTGAGCCTGGGGGGATGACGGCAGCGGACGGCAGGTTGTGACGGATCCGGCCCGGGCGGGTCGTGGCCGGGAAACCGGTCGCCCGGCGCCTTTCCGGGGGCACCTACGGCAGGGTGGGGCAGCCTTCCCGCCGGTCGCGATGCGACGGGACCTGCCCGCCGTGGTCATCCAGCCGGGGGGCGGCGGGCGGCGGATCGGACCGCGCGCGGACCCGCCTTCGCGCTCGCGGCCGGGAGGTGCGGTCGACGCTGCCGGCGAGACCTCGCCGTCAACGCAGCAAGCGAGACCCCGCCGTCAGCGCCGCCGAGGGCAGCAACGACTGCGGGGCGAGTCCGAAGTTCGCGTCGGCCAGGAGCGCGCTCGTCGCATCGAACCCGATCCCCGCGAGGCTGCCGCCGTGGCCGAACTGGTAGGCGAGGTCGCCGCCGAGCGCAGCGGTGTCCGAACTCCCGACGAACGCCCCCGCGAGCGCGTCGGCAACCGTCCAGCGCGTCAGCGACGGATTGGCCGCGAGCGCGGCGTCGAAACCCGCGACGACCTGGGCGAAGTCGAACCGAGTCACGCGCCGGTTGCGCATCGAGTCCGTCGACGTCGAGAGATAGTCGGTCGAGGCGTCGGTCACGAGTTGCAGCTGTGCGATCCGGTGGTTCGAAGCCGCCGCGTACCAGTCCTTGAGCGTCACCTGGTCGGTGCCGGCGTCGAGCACGAGGTCGTTGCCGACCTTGCGCAGCCCCAGGTCGGCGTACCGGATGCCTCCCCCGAGCGAGAGCGTGTCGTCCGCGCCGGCCGTCGCGACGAGCGTGTCCCTGCCGTCTCCCCTGTTGAACGCGAAGACGTCGGCGCCGGTGCCCGCCGCGATAGTGTCGTCGCCCTTGCCGCCGATCAGGATCTCGCGCCCCGCCGCGCCGGCGAGGGTGTCGGCGCCGAGCCCGCCGTCGAGAAGGTTGCTGCCCGCGGTGTCGCCGATCGCGTCGTTGCCGTCGCCGCCCTGCAGGACGTCGTTGCCGTTCCCGCCGGCGAGCGTGTCGTTGCCGGCCGCGCCCCATGCGAGGTCGTTGCCGTCCGCAGCTGAGAGCACGTTCACCGCCGCGTTGCCGGCCAGCGAGTTCGACAGCACGTTGCCCGTGCCGTCGATCGCCGACGACCCGGTGAGCGCGAGGTCTTCGACGTTCGCACCCAGCGTCCACGCGACCGACGACTGAACGAGATCGGTCCCTTCGCCCGCGTTCTCGGCAACGACGTCGGTCGAGACGTCGACGACGTAGGTGTCGTTCCCCCCGCCGCCGCGCATCGTATCCGCACCCGTGCCGCCGTTGAGCACGTTCGCCGCCGTGTTGCCGACGAGCACGTTCGCGAACGCGTTGCCGGTGCCGTTGGTCGCGGCGGTCCCCGCGAGCGTCAGGTTCTCCAGGTTGGAGCCGAGCGTCCATGTCGCCGACGATTGAACGAGGTCGGTCCCTTCGGCTGCGTACTCGGCAACGACGTCGGTAGCGGCATCGACGACGTACGTGTCGTTGCCTGCGCCCCCTCGCATCGTGTCGTTGCCGGCGCCGCCGTCGAGCACGTTGGCCGCCGTGTTGCCGACGAGCAGGTTCGCGAGCGCGTTGCCGGTGCCGTTGGTCGCTACGGTCCCCGTGAGCGTCAGGTTCTCGACGTTGGCGGCGAGCGTCCAGGTGACGGCCGACTGGACGAGGTCCGTTCCCTCGCCCGCGTACTCGGCGACGGTGTCGCCCGCAGCGTCGACGACGTAGGTGTCGTTGCCCGCGCCGCCCGACATGGCGTCGGCGCCGGCCTTGCCGTCGAGTACGTTGTTCGCGGCATTGCCCGCCAGAACGTTCGCAAGCGTGTTGCCTGTCGCATTGATCGTCGAGGTGCCGGCGAGCGTCAGGCGCTCGAGGTTGTTGCCCAGCGTCCACGAGACCGTGGACCGTACCGTGTCGGAGCCTTCGGAGGCGTTCTCGGTGATCGCGTCGCCCGTCGCGTCGACGACGTAGGTGTCGTCCCCCGCGCCGCCTTTCAGCGTGTCGCTGCCCGCGCCGCCGTCGAGCGTGTTCGCGGCCGCGTTGCCGGTGAGCGCGTTCGCGAGCGTGTTGCCGGTCGCGTCGATCGCCGACGCACCGGTGAGCGAAAGATTCTCGACGTTGGCGCCGAGCACGAAGCTCACCGACGACTGCGCGAGGTCGGTCCCTTCGGACGCGAGCTCGGTCACCGTGTCGCCCGCCGCGTCGACGACGTAGGTGTCGTTGCCTTTGCCGCCCGCCATCGCGTCCGCGCCCGCCTTGCCGTCGAGGACGTTCGCCCCCGCGTTGCCGATGAGCTGGTTCGCCGACGCGTTGCCCGTCGCGTTGATCGCCGAGGTACCGAGCAGCACGAGGTTCTCGAGGTCGGCGGGCAGCACGAACGAGAGCGACGCGCGCACGGTGTCGAGACCCTCGCCCGCGACCTCGACGATCGCGTCGCCCGCCTGGTCGATCGCGTACGTGTCGTTGCCCGCGCCACCGATCAGCCGGTCCGCGCCCGCGCCGCCGTCGAGGGTGTCGTTGCCGGCGAGGCCCGTGAGGATGTTGACGCCGGCGCCCCCGGTAAGGACGTTGTCGAGCGTGTTGCCGGTTCCGTCGACCGCGGCGGACGTGACGAGCTGCAGGTTCTCGACGTTCGCCGCCAGCGCCGTCGTGAACGTCGCCTGCACGGTGTCGGTGCCCTCGTTCGCGAGCTCGACGATCGAGTCCCCGCCGTCGCCGACCGAGTAGGTGTCGTCGCCCGCGCCGCCCGCGAGGCGATCGCTGCCGCCGTACCCGACGAGCAGGTTGCGCCCGGCGTTGCCGGCGAGGTCGTCGTTGCCCGCCGTTCCGTAGACGTTGACGTTGCCGGTGCCGGTGAGCCGGACGCGCTCGACGTCGAGGGGGGCGGCCAACGAGACGGAAGAGCGGACCTCGTCCGCGCCCCCGCCGGCGAGCTCGACGACGGTGTCCGACGCATCGTCGACCACGTAGACGTCGTCGCCGGCGCCGCCGGCCATCGCGTCCGCACCCGGGCCGCCGTCGATCGTGTCGTTGCCGGCGCGGCCGTCGATCGTGTCGTTGCCGCCCAGGCCCGACAGCGTGTCGTCACCCGCGGTGCCGACGAGCTCGTCGTCGAGCGCCGTGCCCTGGCGCGCGAGCGCGAGGATCGCCGCAGCATCGAGCGATCCGCCGTCGACGAAGGCGATGCGCGAGACCGCGGTCAGGTCGCCCGAGAACCCCGAGCGCACCCGCAGCGAGTCGGTCGTGCCGGCAATCGACAGCAGGAGGTCGCCGGTCTCGCGGCGGATCGTGACCTGCGATGCCGCGATCCCGGCGCCGAGCCGGATTTCGCCGATCGCGTTCTCGCGGAAGCCGCCGAGGTCGACGGCGTCCATGCCACCGCCACGCCCGAAGTGCACGATGGCGGACGCGCCTGCCGCGATCGAGATGGCATCGTCACCCGCGCCGCCGTCGAGCTCGACCGTTCCCGACGTCGCCGCCAGCGAATCGTTGCCCTCGTCCCCGATCAGCAGATGGCTGCCGCCCGACGCGATCATCGAATCGTCGCCCGCGCCGCCCCGGCCGAGACCGCGGGAGCCGCCCAGGAGGATCACGTCGGCGCCGTCGCCTCCCTCGGCCACGTTGTCGCCATGGGCGTCGACGATGCGGTCGTCGCCCGCTCCCCCGCGCAGAACGTCGTCGCCCCTCCCGCCCCCGACGAAGTCCGCACCTGCGCCGCCGTCGATCGTGTCCTGGCCGCTGCGTCCGAGGAGCACGTCGTCGCCCGCGCCGCCGGAGAGCGCATCGTCGCCGGACATGCCGTCGAGCTCGTCGTCGCCCCCTGCGCCGTCGAGCGAATCGTTTCCGCCGGCGGCGACGCGGATTTCCGCGGCATCGTCCCCCGTCCACTGCTGCGCCTCGGCGAGCACGTCGGCGGCACGCGCGGCAACCGCCCCCGCGTCCGGCGAATCGGAAAGAACGAAATCCGTCCCGGCCTGCAATACCGCGACGCGCGTCATGCCCGAATGCGCGCCGTCGGCCGCGAAGAAGTCGGGCACGGCGATCCGGTCGTCGCGATCGCGGATGCGCAGCACCAGATCCTCGCCGTCGCGCTCGACCACGAGGTCGCGGTAGTCGTTCGACCGGATGCGGACCTCGAAGCGAAGTCCGTGGACGCCGGCGGACTCGTCCTCGCCGAACGTGATCGAGTCCCGCCCGCGGCCTCGGCCGAACATCACGCCGATCGGTCCACCCGTCGCGCCGCCGTACAACTCGTGGCGATCGTTGCCCGGACCGCCATCGAGGAGAGCGCCGGGGTGGCCCACCAGCCGGTCGTCGCCATCTTCGCCGTAGAGCTCGGTGCGCGCGTCGTTCGCCGATCCCGCGACGAGCGTGTCCTCCCCTCCTTCGCCATGCAGACGCGAGCGGTCGCCCGGAAGGTGCAGGTCGGCGGAAATGGTGTCGTCGCCGTCGCCGCCGAACACCGTGGCCTGCGTCTCGTGCAGCGCGACGACGTCGTCGCCATCGCCGGCGCTGATGTCGTCCCACAGCACCGAGACGCTGCCGAGCCGGTCGTCGCCGTCGGTGCCGACGCCGATCGCGTCGGCGACCTGATCGAAACCCATCGCGCTGCCGTCGGCGAAACGGACGCCCGCGACCGCGGACGGATAGTTGAAGGACGGGTAGTCGCCGTAGCGGACGAACTGGTCGGCCACCCGGATCGTGTCGCCGGTGTCGCGGATCGTCACGATCAGGTCGCGGCCATCCATCCCGAACGCGAGATCGCCCTGAACGATTCCCGGCTGCATCTCGATCCAGGAGGGCAGCGTCGCCACCGTCTGCTTCGACGACGGATTGTAGACGCGCACCGAGTCGTGGCCGTCGCC
>CALDKM010000263.1:0-6440 GCA_937898875.1 uncultured Pseudomonadota bacterium
ACGAACGAGGAGGTCGCGACGCACCGCGCCTACCTCGCCGCGCTCGACGCCGCGAGCCGCGGCAACTGCGTCTGGCTCGCGCTCGAGCGGGAGGCGGGGGAGGCGGCGTGAGGCGAAGGCCAGCGCCGGGACCGCGCCGACCCGGCGAGGCCGAGGGACCCTCGGCCGGTGCCCGGACCGCCTCGAAGGCGGTTGTCACACCGGCGAAACGTGGCCGGCGCACGCTGTCTGGCTTGCCCGCCGCTCCCAGCCCGCCGACCGGCGCCGAAGCGATGCTCGCGCCCGTGCCCAATCCCGTCGACAGCTCGCCGATCAACCGCGAACTCGCGCTCATCGCGTTCAACCGGCGCGTGCTGGCGCTCGCGCAGGACGCGTCGATTCCGCTCCTCGAGCGGCTGCGCTTCCTGACGATCGTCGCGTCGAACCTCGACGAGTTCTTCGAGATCCGGATGGCGGGGCTCATCGACCAGCTCCGCTCGAAGTCGCCGCCGCCCGGGATGACGATGGCCGAGCTCCGGGCCCAGTACGTCGAGATCGCGGCGATGGCGCACGCGATGGTCGACGACCAGTACACCTGCCTCAACACGCAGGTGCTGCCGGCGCTCGCGCGGCAGGGCGTCAAGCTCCTGCGCCGCAGCGAGCTCACTCCCGCGCAGCGCGCCTGGGTCGCGACCTACTTCCGCGAGCACGTGCGCCCGCTGATGACGCCGATCGGGCTCGACCCCGCGCACCCGTTCCCGCAGGTCGTCAACAAGAGCCTCAACTTCGTCATCGAGCTCTCGGGCCGCGACGCGTTCGGCCGCGAGACCGCGATCGCGATCGTCAAGGCGCCGCGCGTGCTGCCGCGCGTGATGAAGCTGCCGGTCTCGCTCGGCGCGGGCGACAACGCGTTCCTGCTGCTCTCGGCGGTGATCCACGAGCACCTGGGCGACCTGTTCCCGGGACGCGAAGTCGTCGCGTACTCGCAGTTCCGCCTCACGCGCGACGCCGACCTCTGGCTCGACGAGGAGGACGTCAAGAACCTGCGGCAGGCGCTGAAGGGCGAGCTGCCGCACCGCCAGTTCGGGCAGCCGCTGAGGCTCGAGGTCGCGAAGGGCTGCCCGGAGCACCTCGCGCGCTTCCTGCTCGCGCAGTTCGAGCTCGGCGACGAGGAGCTCTACCGCTGCGACGGGCCGGTCAACCTGATGCGGCTCGCGGCGCTGATCGACCAGGTCGACATCGACGCGCTGCGCTACCCGCCGTTCGTGCCGTCGCGGCCGACGACGCTCGCCGAGGGCGTCGACATCCTGTCGGCGATCAGGCAGGGCGACGTGTTGCTGCACCACCCGTACGAGTCGTTCGACCCGGTCGTCGAGTTCATCCGCCGCGCGGCGACCGACCCGGACGTCGTCGCGATCAAGCAGACCGTCTACCGCACCGGCGTGAACTCGGTGCTGATGGAGGCGCTGATCGACGCCGCGCGCCGCGGCAAGGAGGTCACCGTCGTCGTCGAGCTGATGGCGCGCTTCGACGAGGAGGCGAACATCAACTGGGCGGACAGGCTCGAGCAGGAGGGCGCGCAGGTCGTCTACGGCGTGTTCGGGCTGAAGACGCACGCGAAGCTCGCGCTGATCCTGCGGCGCGAGCCGACGGCGAACGGCGGTCACCGGCTCGTTCCGTACGCGCACCTCGGCACCGGCAACTACCATCCGCGCACGGCGCGCCTGTACACCGACTTCGGGCTGCTCACCGCCGACCCGGATCTGTGCCACGACGTTAACGAGGTGTTCCTGCACATCACGAGCCTCGCGAAGGCGGCGCGCATGCGGAGGCTGCTGCTCGCGCCGTTCACGATGCACCGTCGCGTGCTCGAGATGATCCGCCGCGAGACGCGCAACGCGCGCGAGGGCAGGTCCGCGCGCATCATCGCGAAGATGAACGCGCTGACCGAGGACGGCGTGATTCGCGCGCTCGCGCAGGCGTCGCAGGCAGGCGTCGAGATCGACCTCGTCATCCGCGGCGCGTGCGCGCTGCGGCCGGGCGTGCCGGGCTATTCGGAGAACGTGCGAGTGCGCTCGATCCTCGGCCGATTCCTCGAGCACCACCGCGTCTGGTACTTCGAGAACGACGGCGCGAAGGAGGTGTGGCTCTCGTCGGCCGACTGGATGGGGCGCAACCTGTTCCGCCGCATCGAGGTCGCGTTCCCGGTGCTCGATCCCGCGGCGAAGAAGCGCGTGATCGAGGAGGGGCTCAAGGTCCACCTCGCGGACAACCGCGACGCGTGGCTGCTCGACGCGACCGGACAGTGGAAGCGCGCACGGCCCGCGCGGAAGGGCAAGGCGCGCGCGGCGCAGGACGAGCTCCTCGCGCGGCTCACGGGCGGGGCATCGGCCTGATGGACCTGATCCTCTGGCGCCACGCGGAGGCCGAGCCGGGCGAGCCGGACCTGGGGCGGCGGCTGACGTCGAAAGGGCTGAAGCAGGCCGAGCGGATGGCCGAGTGGCTCGAGCACCGGCTGCCCGAGACGACGCGGATCATCGTGTCGCCGGCCGATCGCACGCAGCAGACCGCGCTCGCGCTGGGCCGCAGGTTCAGGACGTCGGACGACGTCGCGCCCGGCGCCTCGGCCGCCTCGGTGCTCGCGGCGGCCGGCTGGCCCGACGCGCGCGAGCCCGTGCTCGTCGTCGGGCACCAGCCGACGCTGGGCGAGGTCGCCGCGTTCCTGATGGCCGGCGAGGAAGCGGCCTGGTCGATCCGGAAAGGCGCAGTCTGGTGGTTCAGCAACCGCACGCGCTTGGGACAGCCGGGCGTCCTGCTCAAGGTCGCGATCGGTCCCGATCTCGTCTGAATCGAGCCGCCGCGCCGGGCGCGCTCACGCGGCGCGCCAGGGCCATCCCGCCTTCCGCCATTCGTCGCGCTCCTTGGCGAGCAGGTGGTCGGTGAGCGGGTGCGCGCGCCGCCAGCGCGCGGACACCTCGACGCTGAACGAGCGCCCCGGGCGGATGACGATGCGCGGCGCGTCGATCGGCTGGCGCGCGTGGTGGAACAGCACCGCGAGCCTCAGCGCGAGCAGCTGCGCGCGCAGCGACGCGTCATCGAGCGCGCCCTCGACCTTGTCGAGCCCGCCGCGGCAGCCGAGCACGAGGAGCGCCATCCACTGCTGTTCCTGCCGCGAGAATCCGGGCATGTCCGCATTGCCGAGGATGTAGGCGCCGTGCTTGTGGAAGCCGATGTGCGAAACGGTGTATCCGACCTCGTGCAGGAGCGCCGACCAGACGACGTGGCGCTCGGTATCGGGATCGGGACGCGGGGCCGACTTCCGGTAGAGCTCGCGCGCGAGCGCCGCGACGCGCGCGCCGTGCGGACGGTCGACGTGGTAGCGCTCGGCGAACGACGCGACCGTCGCCTCGCGGCTGTCGCGCCTCTCGCGGCGGCCGAGGAGGTCGTAGAGCACGCCCAGCCGCAGCGCGCCGCCGACCGGGTTGATGCGCAGGACGTCGAGCTCGGCGATCGCGGCCGCCATCACCGCGAAACCGCCGCCGAGCACCGGCGCGCGCTCGGCCTTGAGCCCGGCGAGCTTCAGCCGCTTGATGTGCCCCGCGTCGATCATGCGCTTGCGCAGCTTCGCGAGGCCGTCGGGCGTGATGCCCCCTACCGAGAGCCCGTTCTGCTCGAGGATGTCGGCGAGCGCGAGCGCGGTCCCCGACGACGCGTACGCCTCCTTCCAGTGGCGGCGCGAGAACTCGCGCGCGATCGCCTCGACCTCGGCCCGCGCGTGCATCTGGGCCTCGTCGAGCGCCCGCTTCGAGAGCGTCCCGTCGGGAAAGAAGCGCGCCGACATCGTGACGCAGCCGAGCTTGAGCGACTCGAGGCGCTCGGGCTCCATGCCGCGGCCGATGATGAACTCGGTCGACCCGCCGCCGATGTCGACGACCAGGCGCGGTGCGTCGCCGGGCGGGAGCACGTGCGCGACGCCGAGGTAGATGAGGCGCGCCTCCTCGAGCCCGGCGATCACGTCGATCGGGAAGCCCAGCGCCGCACCGGCCCGCGGCAGGAACTTCGCCGCGTTCCTCGCGACGCGGAACGTGTTGGTCGCGACGGCGCGCACGTTCGACGGGTCGAAGCCGCGCAGCCGCTCGCCGAAGCGGGCGAGGCAGGCGAGCGCGTCGCGCTGCGCCTGCGGCGTCAGGTTGCCGTTGCCGTCGATCCCCGCACCGAGCCTGAGCGTCTCGCGCACCGTGTCGAGGCGGTAGATCTGGTCGCCCTCGACCCGGCCCACCTCGAGGCGGAAGCTGTTGCTCCCCATGTCGACGCAGGCGAGCATCGTCGGGTGGGCGGCGGACGCGCGTCGCGGCATGGCGGTTCGAAGCCTAGCAGATGCGCGCGCCCGCGGGGCCGGACCGCTCCGGGTTCGTGCTACGCTCTTCGGCTGCCGCCTCCGCGCGCAAAGCACCGCGCGCACTCCGCCATGCCGATCGACTACCTGCAGAAGATCCTGACCGCCAAGGTCTACGACGTCGCGATCGAGACGCCGCTCGACCTCGCGCCGACGCTGTCGCACCGCCTCGGCAACCGCGTGCTGCTCAAGCGCGAGGACCAGCAGCCGGTCTTCTCGTTCAAGCTGCGCGGCGCGTACAACAAGATGGCGCACCTGTCCGCGGCCGAGCGCGCGCACGGCGTGCTCGCGGCGTCGGCCGGCAACCACGCGCAGGGCGTGGCGCTCGCGGCGCAGCGCCTCGGGTGCGAGGCGACGATCGTGATGCCGGTGACGACGCCCCAGATCAAGATCACCGCCGTCCAGGCGCGCGGGGCGAAAGTGGTCCTCCACGGCGATTCCTACAGCGATGCCTACGAGCACGCGATGGAGCTCAAGGCGCGGACCGGCGCCACGTTCGTCCACCCGTACGACGATCCCGACGTGATCGCGGGGCAGGGCACGATCGGGATGGAGGTGCTCCGCCAGTGCCAGGGGCCGATCGACGCGATCTTCGTCGCGATCGGAGGCGGCGGCCTCATCGCCGGCATCGGCGCCTACGTGAAGCGGGTGCGCCCGGACGTCCGCATCGTCGGCGTGCAGCCGGTCGACTCGGACGCGATGGCGCGCTCGCTCGCCGCGGGGCGCCGCGTGACGCTGCCCCACGTGGGGCTGTTCGCCGACGGCGTCGCGGTCAAGCAGGTCGGCAAGGAGACGTTCCGCATCGCGCGCGAGGTCGTCGACGAGATCGTGCTGGTCGACACCGACGCGACCTGCGCGGCGCTGAAGGACGTGTTCGAGGATACCCGCTCGATCCTCGAGCCGGCGGGCGCGCTCGCGATCGCCGGCGTCAAGGCCTGGACCGCGCGCCACCGCGTGAAGGGGCACACGTTCGTCGCGATCGCCTGCGGCGCGAACATGAACTTCGACCGGCTGCGCTTCGTCGCCGAGCGCGCCGAACTGGGCGAGCAGCGCGAGGCGGTGCTCGCCGTGACGATTCCCGAGCGGCCGGGCAGCTTCCGCGAATTCTGCCGGCTGCTCGGCAAGCGATCGGTCACCGAGTTCAACTACCGCTATGCCGATGCGTCGACCGCCCACCTGTTCGTCGGCGTCGAGGTGGCCGACCGGCACGAGAAGGACCGCCTGCTCGCCGACCTGAAGCGGCACCGGATCGATGCGCTCGACCTGTCCGACAACGAGATGGCGAAGCTGCACGTGCGACATCTGGTCGGCGGCCACGCGCCGCAGGCGACGGACGAGATCCTCTACCGGTTCGAGTTTCCCGAGCGGCCCGGAGCGCTGATGCGCTTCCTCGAGAGCATGAGCGCGGGATGGAACATCAGCCTGTTCCACTACCGCAACCACGGGGCCGACTACGGGCGCGTGCTGGTCGGCATGCAGGTGCCGCCGAAGGACAAGGCCGAGTTCCGCGGGTTCCTCGCGCGATTGGGCTACGACCACGCCGACGAGACCGACAACCCGGCCTACCGCATGTTCCTCGGTCGCTGAGCCGCCGATTCGGTCCCGCCCGGCCGCGGAGCGGATTGCGACCCTGAGGGGCAACCTGTGCCGCGCCGCGTCAGGAGGCCCGCGCGATAACTTGCCGGGATGTTGCATTCCGCGCAAAAGCGGCCGCCTCGCCCGATTCCGGCAAGCTTTATGCTCTAGTCACGACCGGCCGGGCGTGGCAGACTGATTTCCGGGGTTCCGCTCGTCCGCATCGGCGCCGAACGGCGCGGACTTCCCGTGGAGGGACATTGGCCGACCAGAGTGCGCTGTCGGGCGTCAAGGTGATGGTGATCGACGATTCGAACACCATCCGCCGGAGCGCCGAGATCTTCCTGCTGCAGGCCGGATGCACCGTCATCCTGGCCGAGGACGGATTCGACGCGCTGGCCAAGATCGCCGACCACCATCCCGACCTCGTGTTCGTCGACATCATGATGCCGCGCCTGGACGGCTACCAGACCTGCGCGCTGATCAAGAA
>CALDKM010000264.1:0-25404 GCA_937898875.1 uncultured Pseudomonadota bacterium
GTCAGGCGCCTGCGCGCGTCGGTCGGCGAGCCGGTCGCCGTGATCAGCGCGCACCGCGTGCCGGGCGCCCCCTCGGGCGGCGAGATCCGACTGTCGCTTTCGTCGCCGCTCGAGCCGCGCGAGGCCGAAGGCTTCCGCTGTCCGCTCCATCCGCTCGACCGCGTGGCCGACGTGGCCGCGATGCTCGCGGACCTCGCGCGCGACTGCCGGATCGGCGACGTCCGCATGCTCGCCGGCGTCTACGCCGACCGCGATCCTTCGACCGGGCTCACGCTGCTGTTCAAGCCGGAGACGGTTCCGCCGGGCGCCGAGATCCTCGCGCACTGATGGGCAGGCGGGCGCCTGCGACGGGTCGGGTCGAAGCGCGGCGCGTCACGCCCGCCGAAGCGGCTGCGCTCCTGCCCCTGCCCGGGGGGCGGCGGGATGTCCCGGTGCTCGCGCACGGGACCCTCGTCGTCGAGTACTACGCGCCGCGCGGCCGGGACATGCAGCAGCCTCACTCGCGCGACGAGGTCTACGTCGTGCTGTCCGGCTCGGGGGCCTTCGTCTGCGGCGACGACCGGCATCCGTTCGGACCGGGCGACGTGCTGTTCGTGCCCGCAGGCGCCGTCCACCGGTTCGAGGACTTCGGCGACGACTTCGCGACGTGGGTGATGTTCTACGGCCCCGAGGGCGGGGAGCCGGAATCGCGGGGCGCCTGAACCGGCGCCCCCGGCGATGGTGGCGTCAGATCGCTGCGACCCGGAACCCCGTTCCCATCGGCGTGGCGCGGGTCTCGCGCCGCTTGACGCGTCCGATGCCGCTCACGCTTTCGTTCACTTCGGGATTGCCGAGATACTCGACGACGCCCGCGCCGGACAGGCTCGCACGCAGTGACTTCTCGGCGTGGACGACGACCCGTCCCGCCCCCGCCACGGAAACCTTCGCGGTCTCGCTCAGGAGCCCGGGGGCGCGGTAGTCGCCCGCCCCCGACAGGCTGATCGACTGCTCGGTGACGCGCCCGGCGAGGTCGACCCGGACCGCGCCCGCGCCCGAGAGGCGCAGCGACTCGGCCCTGAGGTCGTCGATCCGGAGCTTCGTCGCGCCCGACGCCGAGACCCGCAGGGCCGGAACGTCGAGCTTCCCCGCCGATATCGTGACTGCCCCGTCGGCCGCGATCGACTCGATCGAAGGCGCCGTCACGACGATGAGGGGCGACGACGTGCGCGCGCCGCCGCCGAACAGTGGAATCTCGACCTGCCCGCCGCGATTCGTGATCGCGAGCGTCTCGCCGTCGATGCGCGTCCGGACGCGCTGCGCGCCTCCGGCCGGCGCCTCGATCCTGACTTCGTGGCGGTCGCCCTGGACCAGTTCGACGTTCGCGAGACCGGCGACGCTGATCCGCGTGAAGGCGCCCGGGGTCCGGATCTCCGCGACGGTCGGGCCGGCCGAATCGATCGCCGCCGCAGGGCCGACCACGAAGCGCTGCAGGAAGAGCCAGGCCAGGACGGCGGCGACGACGACGCACGCGGCGATCAGGACGGGCAGGGGGGAGCGGCGCATCGAGGAGTCCGGAAAGGGCCTACCCGCGTTGGATGCGCCGACGCGCCGTTCCGGATTCGCGGGGCGGGGCCCGCTCCGGGAGGCGCGCCGCGGAACCTGCGCGGGTCCGGGGGCGCGTGGCGAAGCGCAGGGTGCCGGTCGCTAGCGGTTCGGGTCGCGCGGGTCGGCCGTCAGGCCCGCCCGGTAGCGCGCGGCGTTGGCGACGTAGCCTTCGGCAGCCCGCCTCAGGCCGGCCACGTCCGCGTCGCTGAGGGTCCGGACGACGCGGCCGGGGCTCCCGACGACGAGCGACCGGTCGGGGATCGACTTGCCCTCCGGGACCAGCGCGTTGGCGCCGATCAGGCAATCGCGACCGATCGTGGCGCCGTTGAGCACGACCGCCTTGATGCCTACGAGCGTGCCGTCGCCGATCGTGCAGCCGTGCAGCATCGCCTGGTGGCCGACCGTGCAATGCGCTCCGATCGTGAGCGGGAAGCCGGGGTCCGCGTGCAGCACCGCGCCGTCCTGAACGTTGCTCGCGGTGCCGATGACGATCGGCTCGTTGTCGGCGCGCGCGATCGCGCCGAACCAGACCGTCGCGCGGTCCTCGAGCACGACGCGGCCGATCAGCGTCGCGCCGGGCGCGACGTAGTGGCCGGACCCGCGGAACTCGACCGTCGCGCCGTCGAGCGCGTAGAGCGGGCCTGCGCGGGTCATTTGTCCGCGGGCAGGAACGCGAGGTCGCCGTACCAGGCCTCGACCTTCGTCCCCGTGTTGTCGGTGTCGGTCATCACGCCCACCGACTTGAGCAGCCCCGGCTCCTCGTTGAACGCGCGCTTGTAGTCGTCGCGCACGTTGCGCTTCAGGTCCTGCCACTTGCCGACGCCTGCCGCGCCGCTCGACACGACGATCATCTGGATGCGCTTCGCGTGCGGGTTCGGGATCACGGTGCCGACCGGCGCGCTGTTCGACCAGATGTACATGAGCGTCGCGTACGGCAGGTCGCGGCCCCCTAGGTTCTTCGCGAAGCTCGATGCCGCCCGGTCGGAGAACGTGAGCTTCGACTTGTCGCCGTCGAACTCCAGCATGATCCGCGCGGGCGAATCCTCCTTCGCCGCGACCGAGTTGTCGGCGTCCGGGATCAGGCCGGCGACGCGCCATCGCCACGAGAGCACCGGCGCCGCCTTGACGTCGAAGCTCACGGCCACGCCCAGCGCGCTCGCCGAGGTGTCGGCGATCGCATGCAGCACGCTCTCGCTGCTGTTCTGCACGATCTCGTAGGTCGTGAGCGTCTTCCGGTCGTTGATCTTGATCGTGTCCCAGGGCGCGGGCGGTTTCCCCGGTTTCGCCGCCGAGAAAGGCGGCACCAGCGGCGCGGCGCGCAATTCCTGCGCGTCGGCAGTGCCGGCCGGCGCGAGGGCGGCGAACAGGAGGGCGATCGTCGTGAGGGTAGGGGAGCGCATTGTGCACCTCGAAGTGAAGCCCCCGGGGGCGTCGGAGCGTGCCCTGGGCGCGGCGGCAAGTATGCAACGCCCGGCGCAGGATGTCTCGTCTTCGGGGACCGGCGCGGCCGGCGGCTATAATCGCCGCCCGCCCTCTCCCAGCGCAGGACCTTCCCCATGAGCCTCGACCGCGTCCCGGCCGGCAAGGAGATTCCGCACGACTGCAACGTGATCATCGAGATCCCGATGCGCGCGGACCCGATCAAGTACGAGGTCGACAAGGACACCGGCGCCGTCTTCGTCGACCGGTTCATGTCGACTGCGATGCACTACCCGTGCAACTACGGCTACATCCCGCAGACGCTCTCCGACGACGGCGACCCCTGTGACGTGCTCGTCCTCTCGCCGGTCCCGCTCATCACCGGCGTCGTCGTGCGCTGCCGGCCGATCGGGATGCTCAAGCTCGACGACGAGGCGGGCGGCGACGCGAAGATCCTCGCCGTGCCCATCGACAAGCTCTCGTCACTCTACCGGAGCATCAAGTCTCCGCGCGACCTGCCCGAGATCACGACGCGCCAGATCGCGCACTTCTTCGAGCACTACAAGGACCTCGAGCCGGGCAAGTGGGTGCGGGTCGGCAGCTGGGTCGAGGCCGAGGACGCGCGGGCCGAGATCGTCGAGTCGATCGCGCGCTTCGATCGCGCGAAGCGCAAGACAGCGAGTCCCGCGAAGGCGCCGGCGAAGCCCGGGAAGGCGAAGCCCTGAGCACCGCGCCGCCGCGCGGCGCGGCGTTCTTCCCGGCGCTGTTCGTCCTGCTCTGGAGCACCGGCTTCGTCGCGGCGAAGCTCGGGCTGCCCGATGCGCCGCCGTTCTCGTTCCTGTTCGTGCGCTTCGCCTGCGTCGCCGCGCTGATGACGGCGGTGGCGATCGCGACCGGCGCGCGCTGGCCCTCGCGCCGCGAGGCGCTCCACTCCGGCGTCGCGGCCCTGCTGGTCCACGGCATGTACCTGGGCGGCGTCTTCCACGCGATCGCCTCCGGCATGCCCGCGGGTACGACGGCGATGCTGGTCGGGCTCCAGCCGATCGTCACGGTGCTGATCGCGCGCGGGTGGCTGGGCGAGAAGGTCGTCGCGCGGCAGTGGTTCGGCCTCGCGCTGGGACTCGCGGGCGTCGCGCTCGTCGTGCGCCACAAGCTGGGGTTCTCGGGCGATGCGTCCGGGTTCCTGCCCGCGATGATCGCGCTCGTCGGCATCAGCGTCGGCACGCTCTACCAGAAGCGGCACGGCGGCCGCGTCGACCTGCGCGCCGGCGCGGCGATCCAGTTCGCCGTCTGCGCGCTGGCGTACCTGCCGCTGGCGTTCCTGCTCGAGCCCGCGTCGATCCGGTGGACGCCGGCGTTCGGCTTTGCGCTCGCGTGGTCGGTGCTCGTGCTGTCGGTCGGCGCGATCAGCCTGCTCTACGTGCTGCTGCGCCACGGAGCCGCGGCGAACGTCGCCGCGCTGTTCTACCTCGTGCCGCCGGTGACGGCCCTGATGGCGTGGATGCTGTTCGGCGAGACGCTCGACGCGCTGGCGATCGCCGGCATGGTGCTCATCGCCGCGGGCGTCGCGCTCGCCCGCGCGCAGTCGCCTGCGCAGCCGGAGTGATCCGCGCTCACGGCCTTCCGGCGAGCGGCGGTACGGGCGGATCGAGGACGATGCGCGTCCCGGCGAGGCGGTCGTGCAGGAAACGCCGGTCGGGATCGACCAGCGCCCATGCGTATCCGGCCGCGAGCGCGAGCGCCGCGTAGCGCGAGTGCGTCGACGCGTACGCGGCAACCGCGATGGCCGGGCCGATCCAGGCCGCGCCGAAGCGCGCGATCGCGCGAGCGGGTGCGAGCGGGGCGCCCGTCGGGTCGACGAGCCGCAGCCGCCAGGTCTTCATCGGCAGCGTTCGCCGGCCTGCCGTCCAGCACCATGCGAAGTAGGCGCCGAGGATCGCGACCACTGCGACGAATCCGGCAGTCCGTCCGCGGGTGTCCGGCAGGATCGGTCCGGTGCCCGGCGACACGGACGGCGACATGAGCGGCGTGAGCGCGAAACCGGCTAGGAGCACGATCGCGGCCACTATCAGCGTCTCGTAGACGAGCGAGGCGAGGCGGCGGGCAAGCCCGGCGCTCGTGCCCGGCCGGGCGAGCACGGCGGCGGTCATCGTTCGAACGGAGGGCAGGGCGGGGTCAGCGCTGCGCGGCTGTCCCCGGCTTGGCACCGGGCGGGGTCGAGGCGGGTGCGGGGATCTTGTTGCCCGTCGAGGGCGGCTTCGACGCGAGCTCGCGCTTCTTCTCGGGAGGCAGGCTCTGATACTCCTCCCACTTGTTTCGCACGTCGGACTTCTGTTCGGGCGGGAGCTTGGAAATCGACTTGTACTGCTCGCGCGCCTTCCGGCGCTCGTCGGGGGTGAGCTGGGCCCATGGACGCATCTGCTCCTGGACGCGCGCCTGCTCTTCGGGCTTCATCTGCGGGTAGCGCTGGGCAACTCCCCGCCACTTCTGCTTGCGCTGCGCGTCGAGCGAATCCCAGTCCTGGGCGAGCGGAGCGAGGACTTGCCGCTCCTGCGGCGAGAGCTCGTTCCACTTGGGGGACTTGAGCGTGATCTGCGCGAGCCCGGTCGCCGGCGCGAGCGCCAGGAGTCCCGCTGCCGCCAGCGCAGCGGTCAGCGCGGCGCGGCGGTCTTGAGCCAAGCCTGGAATCCCCGGTCGAGGTAGGCGTCGATCGGCAGATCCGACGACAGGAGCTGCGCGTCGATCTCCTCCGCCTCGTTGATCGCCTGGTAGACCTGCCACTGCTGCCAGCCGAAGCCGGCCGCCGCGATCAGTGCCACACCGATCCAGAACCGGACCTGCGCGTAGAACGGCCGACCACCGCCTACCGTCCCCCCGCCACCGGCCAGCGCCATGTCCGGCGCCCGCATCGGCTCGTGCAGCCGGGCCAGGGCCGCCGCCCGGGCCTGCTGGAGCCGGTACGCGGTCCCGCTCTTCAGCTCCTTGGTGCCTGCGTCCAGGTAAGTCGTTATTCTTGCTGCGATTTCCTTGTCGTCGGTTGTCATAGTCTCACCCCTTGGGCCGAAAGCATCTCGGCCAACGCGTGGACTGCCCGGGAGCAATGCGTCTTCACGCTGCCCTCCGAGCAACCCATTGCCGCCGCGGTCTCCGCCACGTCGAACTCTTCCCAGTAACGCAGGAGAAACGCCTCGCGTTGACGCGCCGGGAGCCGGGCGAGCGCCTGTTCGATCAGTCCGACGACCTGCCGTTGCTCGAGCTGTCCGGCGGGATCCGCAGGCGCGCTCGCGTCCGATTTTGCCGGCAATGTCTCCAGCGGGTCGTAATCGTCGTCCTTTTCGTCGCCTTTGCCCAGCGCCGAGAGCACGGTCGTCCACGTCGAGCGGACTTTCTGGCGCCGGAAATGGTCGTGGATCGTGTTCTGGAGTATCCGCTGGAACAGCAGCGGGAGCTCGGCCGCGGGCTTGTCCGCATATTTCTCGGTCAGCTTGAGCATCGCGTCCTGCACGATGTCGAGGGCCGCATCTTCGTCGCGGACGGCGAACATCGCGTGCTTGAACGCGCGTCGCTCGACGCTGGCGAGGAAGGCCGATATTTCCTGCGTGGTCGCCAGGGGACGGTCGTTGCGCCATGGGGGCGCGGGTGCGGGCGATTATAGGCAGATTCGACCACTGCGCCATTGTGCATTGCGGAACGGACTTGACCGGACCAGGGGGAGCGGCTACTCTCGGCAATGCGGGGTTACCCCGCTGCTGTGCTGCAAAAACGGCCGTTAGCTTCCCCTCCGGTCGCGCCACGAGCGCGTTCGGGGCATCCGCAGGGAGGCGGCGGAACCGGCTTCTACCCGAGCCCTGACGAACGCGCCCACCCCGGCGCGCTGCAGTTTTGCAGTTCCCGGCACGCGCACGCGCGTCCGGGACGACACCGTCAACTCATCGAGGCTCCACCATGCAACTCACGGGTGCGGAAATCGTCATCCGCTGCCTCCAGGACGAAGGCGTCGAGTACGTCTTCGGCTATCCCGGCGGCGCGGTCCTCAACATCTACGACGAGATCTTCAAGCAGGACAGGGTCAAGCACGTGCTGGTGCGCCACGAGCAGGGCGCCGTGCACGCCGCGGACGGCTATTCGCGGTCGAGCCGGAAGGTCGGCGTGGCGCTGGTCACGTCGGGTCCGGGCGTCACCAACGCGGTGACCGGCATCGCGACCGCGTACATGGACTCGATCCCGATGGTCGTGCTGACCGGGCAGGTGCCGACGCACGCGATCGGCCAGGACGCGTTCCAGGAATGCGACACCGTCGGCATCACGCGGCCGTGCGTCAAGCACAACTTCCTCGTGAAGGACGTCAAGGACCTCGCGACGACGATCAAGAAGGCGTTCTACCTCGCGGCGACCGGCCGGCCCGGCCCCGTGCTGGTCGACATCCCGAAGGACGTCACGCAGGCGTCGACCGAGTACGCGTACCCGAAGACGGTGACGCTGCGCTCGTACAACCCGGTCACCAAGGGGCACGCGGGCCAGATCAAGAAGGCGGTGCAGCTCCTGCTCGAGGCGAAGCGCCCGATGGTCTACGCGGGCGGCGGCGTGATCCTCAACGACGCCGGGCCGCAGCTCACGCGGCTGGTGCGCCTGCTGGGCTTCCCGTGCACCACGACGCTGATGGGGCTGGGCGGTTTCCCCGGCACCGATCCGCAGTTCACGGGCATGCCCGGCATGCACGGGACCTACGAGACGAACATGGCGATGCAGAACTGCGACGTCCTGCTCGCCGTCGGCGCGCGGTTCGACGACCGCGTGATCGGCAATCCGCAGCACTTCTTCCGCGCCGACCGCAAGATCATCCACATCGACATCGACCCGTCGTCGATCTCCAAGCGCGTCAAGGTCGACGTGCCGATCGTGGGCTACGTCGGCGACGTGCTCGACGAGATGCTCAAGCTGATCGAGGGCTCGCCGACGCGGCCCGACGCCACCGCGCTCAAGGCGTGGTGGGCGGACATCAAGGAGTGGCAGCGCAAGGACTGCCTGCGCTACGACAAGGCTTCGCCGCTCATCAAGCCGCAGGCGGTGATCGAGGCGCTCTACCGCGTCACGAACGGAGACGCGTTCATCACCTCCGACGTCGGCCAGCATCAGATGTGGGCGGCGCAGTACTACAAGTTCGACAAGCCGCGCCGCTGGATCAACTCGGGGGGGCTCGGGACGATGGGCTTCGGACTTCCCGCCGCGATGGGCGTGCAACTGGTGAATCCGGACGCGACGGTCGCGTGCGTGACCGGCGAGGCGTCGATCCAGATGTGCATCCAGGAGCTGTCGACCTGCAAGCAGTACCACCTGCCGATCAAGCTCGTGAACCTGAACAACCGCTACATGGGGATGGTCAGGCAGTGGCAGGAATTCTTCTACGGCAACCGCTACGCCGAGTCGTACATGGACGCGCTGCCGGACTTCGTGAAGCTCGCCGAGGCCTACGGCCACGTCGGGATGCGCATCGAGAAGCCGGGCGACATCGAGGGGGCGCTCAAGGAGGCGTTCGCGCAGAAGGAGCGCCTCGTGTTCCTCGACTTCATCACCGACCAGACCGAGAACGTGTTCCCGATGGTGCCCGGCGGCAAGGGGCTCACCGAGATGATCCTGGCGGAGGAACTGTGAGCGCCCACCTCACCCCCGCCCCTCTCCGCTGGCGGAGAGGGGAGACACTCGTTCCCTTCTCCCGCTCTGCGGGAGAAGGGTTAGGGATGAGGGTCGGGACGACCGCGCGCCCGCTGGGCCGCCCCGAGGGCGCGCAGCCCCCAGGGGGGAGGCTCGCGCAGCGAGCTGCGGGGGGAGAATTCACCGGCGCTCGCCCCCCAATGGGGGGAGATCGCGAAGCGATTTCGGGGGGAAACTGACCATGCGCCATATCCTCAGCATCCTCGTCGAGAACGAGGCGGGCGCGCTATCGCGGATCTCCGGGCTCTTCTCGGCACGCGGCTACAACATCGAGTCGCTGACGGTCGCGCCGACCGAGGACCCGACGATGTCGCGGATGACGATCGTCACGACCGGCTCCGACGACGTCATCGAGCAGATCACCAAGCAGCTCAACAAGCTCGTCGAGGTCGTCAAGGTCGTCGACCTCACCGACGGCAACCACATCGAGCGCGAGCTGATGCTCGTCAAGGTGCGCGCCGCGGGCAAGGACCGCGACGAGATGAAGCGGCTCGCCGACATCTTCCGCGGCCGCGTCCTCGACGTCACCGACAAGAGCTACACGATCGAGCTGACCGGTACCGGCGAGAAGCTCGACGCGTTCCTCACCGCGATCGAGCCCGGCGTCATCCTCGAGACCGTGCGCACGGGCGCGTCGGGGATCGGGCGGGGCGAGCGCATCCTCAAGATCTGACGACCAGCGACAAGCGACAAGCGACCAACGATCAACCGAGCAACGAAGGAACATGCCATGAAGGTGTACTACGAGAAAGACGCCGACCTCTCCCTCATCAAGGGCAGGAAGGTCACGATCGTGGGCTACGGCTCGCAGGGCCACGCGCACGCGCAGAACCTGAACGACTCGGGCATCAAGGTGACGGTCGGGCTGCGCAAGGGCGGCGCGTCGTGGGACAAGGCGAAGAAGGCGGGACTCAAGGTCGCCGAGGTCGCCGACGCGGTGAAGTCCGCGGACGTCGTCATGATGCTGATGCCCGACGAGAGCATCGCGGCGGTCTACAAGGCCGACGTCGAGCCGAACATCAAGAAGGGTGCGGCGCTGGCGTTCGCGCACGGCTTCAACATCCATTACGGCCAGGTGTCTCCGCGCGCCGACCTCGACGTGATCATGATCGCGCCGAAGGCGCCGGGCCACACCGTGCGTTCGACGTACGCGGCGGGCGGCGGCGTCCCGATGCTGATCGCGGTGCACCAGGACGCGTCGAAGAAGGCGCGCGACGTCGCGCTGTCGTACGCGGCGGCGATCGGCGGCGCGCGCGCCGGCGTGATCGAGACCAACTTCCGCGAGGAGACCGAGACGGATCTCTTCGGCGAGCAGGCGGTGCTGTGCGGCGGCACGGTCGAGCTGATCAAGGCCGGCTACGAGACGCTGGTCGAGGCGGGCTACGCGCCGGAGATGGCGTACTTCGAGTGCCTGCACGAACTGAAGCTGATCGTCGACCTGATCTACGAGGGCGGGATCGGCAACATGAACTACTCGATCTCGAACAACGCCGAGTACGGCGAGTACGTGAGCGGGCCGAAGATCGTCACCGCCGAGACCAAGCAGGCGATGCGCGAGATGCTGAAGCGCATCCAGACCGGCGAGTACGCGAAGGACTTCATCCTCGAGAACCGCGCAGGCGCGCCGACGCTGCTGTCGCGGCGACGCATCACCGCGCAGCACTCGATCGAAGTGGTCGGCGAGAAGCTGCGGTCGATGATGCCGTGGATCCGCAAGAACAAGCTGGTCGACCAGACGAAGAACTGACGGGCCCGGCGTCCGGCCGACGCCGGAGCTGCAGGGCGGCGAGTCCGCCCGGGTGCGGAGCTATACTGCGCCGGTGATCCTCGGACACCGGCGCTTTCATTTCCGCGGACGCCCGGCGCGGCGGCACCAGCGCGGCTGGGTGGGTCTCGTCGTCCTGCTGCTCGCGCTCGTGATCGTCGCGTGGCTCGCGAAATCGGCGCTCACGTCGTACGGGCTGACAGGCAAGCCGGCCGCGGCACCGGGCGCGCCTCCGACGGATCCGCGCGAGCGCGCGCGGGCGGTCGAGCAGACGGTAATCGACCAGGCGAAGGACGCCGCCCGCAAGCTCGAGGACGCCGAGAAGGGGCAATAGCGGTCAGGGGTGCCCGTGGGTCGGGCACGAGAGGGCCCGCCTGCTAGAATCGGCCGGTTCCGACGCGCTCGATCCGAGACCTTGTCCCCCTACCCGCATCCGATCATCGCCCGCGAGGGCTGGCCCTTCGTCGCGATCGCGCTCGCCGCGACCGTCGTGCTCGCGTGGCTCTTCGGCACGGTCGGCGGCCTCGTCGGCCTCGCGGCACTCGCGTTCGTCGTCCAGTTCTTCCGCGACCCGCCGCGCGAGATCCCGATGCAGCCCGGCATCGTGCTTTCGCCGGCGGACGGGCGCATCGTCAGCGTCGGCAAGGCGCGCGACCCGTTCCTCGAGCGCGACGCGCTCAAGATCAGCGTGTTCATGAACGTGTTCAACGTCCACAGCAACCGCAGCCCGGTGGACGGCGACGTGAGGAACGCCTGGTACCGCCCGGGCTCCTTCGTGAACGCGGACCTCGACAAGGCCTCCGAGGAGAACGAGCGAAACGCGCTCCACCTCGTCACGAAGGACGGCCGCGACGTCACCTGTGTCCAGGTCGCGGGCCTCGTCGCGCGCCGCATCCTGTGCTACGTGAAGCCCGGCGACGCGCTCGCCCGCGGGCAGCGCTACGGCTTCATCCGCTTCGGCTCGCGCGTCGACGTCTACCTGCCGGCGGACGCCGCGCCGCGCGCGGCCGTCGGCGACATCGTCTACGCCGCGGAATCGGTCCTGGCGGAGTTCCGCTAGGCGGAGGAGCGCCCGATGGTCGACTTCGACAAGCAGCGCATGCTCGCCAAGAACCGGGTCCGGCGCCGCGGCATCTACCTGCTGCCCAACCTGTTCACGACGGCCGCGCTGTTCGCGGGCTTCTACGCGATCGTGCAGGGGATGAACCAGCGCTTCGACATGGCGGCGATCGCGATCTACGTCGCGATGGTGCTCGACGGGCTCGACGGCCGCGTCGCGCGGCTCACGCGCACGCAGAGCGCGTTCGGCGCCGAGTACGACAGCCTCGCCGACATGGTGAGCTTCGGCGCGGCGCCGGCGCTCGTCATCTACGAGTGGTCGCTGCGCGGGATGGGCAAGCTGGGCTGGATCGCGGCGTTCGTCTACGTCGCGGGCGCGGCGCTGCGGCTCGCGCGGTTCAACACGATGCTCGAGGTGGGCGACAAGCGCTGGTTCCAGGGCATGCCGAGCCCGTCCGCGGCGGCGCTCGTCGCGGGCTTCGTGTTCATCGCGGACGACTACGGGATCGCGCCTGCGGACGCGAAGTGGTGGGCATGGGGCGTGACGCTGTTCGCCGGCCTCATCATGGTGTCGAACCTCAAGTACTACAGCTTCAAGACGATCAACCTGAAGAAGAGCGTCCCGTTCGTCGCCGTGCTCTTCTTCGTCGTGTTCCTCGCGCTCCTGTCCTATCAGCCCGCGGTCGTGCTGTTCGGGGGCTTCGTCGCGTACGCGATCTCCGGCTTCGCGGTCTCGGGCTGGATGCTGATGCGCCGGCGCCGGCCCCCGGCGGCCGGCTCCTGACAGCGGGTGCGACGGGGCTTGCGGCAGTGCGCCATTTCCGGTAGCGTTCACCCGATGAGCAGCCCGCAGTCCCTTTCCAGTGCCCGCGCCCTCGCGACCGATCGGCTTCCGATCGCGCTCGCGCTCGGCCTTCCGGGCCTGCTGCTCCTGCGCCCCGCGCGCAGATAAACCCACCCCCCTCTGCAGAGCCGTACCCGTCGCCGTCCGAGACCGGAACGGCGGAATGCCATGGATGGCCCAAGCGCGCCCGTGCGCGCAGATTCCAGGATGACCGCGATGAGAACCGACCCGTCCCGCAAGTACCCCCCGTTCGCCCCGGTTGCGTTGCCCGACCGCCGCTGGCCGTCCGCAACGATCGCGCACGCACCGGTCTGGTGCAGCGTCGACCTGCGCGACGGCAACCAGGCGCTGATCGAGCCGATGGACGCGGAGCGCAAGCTCGCGATGTTCGAACTCCTGGTCGACCTGGGCTACAAGGAGATCGAGGTCGGCTTCCCGGCGGCGTCGCAGACCGACTACGACTTCATCCGCAAGCTGATCGACGAGCGCCGCATCCCGGACGACGTGACCGTGCAGGTGCTCACCCAGTCGCGCGAGCCGCTGATCCGGCGCACTTTCGAGGCGCTCGACGGCGCGAAGCGCGCGATCGTCCACCTGTACAACTCGACGTCGACGACGCAGCGCCGCGTCGTCTTCGGACTCGACCGCGCGGGCATCGTCGACATCGCGGTGACGGGCGCCAGGCTCATCCGCGACCTCGCGGCCGAGCGTACGGGTACGGAGTGGGTGTTCCAGTACTCGCCCGAGAGCTTCACCGGCACCGAGCTCGACTTCGCGAAAGCGATCTGCGACGCGGTCACCGAGGTGTGGCAACCGACGCCGCTGCGCAAGACGATCATCAACCTCCCGGCGACGGTCGAGATGTCGACGCCCAACGTCTACGCCGACCAGATCGAGTGGATGCACCGCAACCTCGCGCGCCGCGACGCGATCGTGCTGTCGGTCCATCCGCACAACGACCGCGGATGCGGCGTCGCCGCGGCCGAGCTCGCGCAGCTGGCCGGCGCCGAGCGCGTCGAGGGGTGCCTGTTCGGAAACGGCGAGCGCACCGGCAACGTGTGCCTCGTGACGCTGGGCCTCAACCTCTTCACGCAGGGCGTCGACCCGGGCATCGATTTCTCCGACGTCGGCCGGATCCTCCGCGTCGTCGAGGAATGCAACCAGCTGCCCGTGCATCCGCGCCACCCGTACGGTGGCGAGCTCGTGTTCACGGCGTTCTCGGGCTCGCACCAGGACGCGATCAAGAAGGGCCTCGCCGCGCGCGCGATCGACGTCGCGCGCGGGAACGAGGCGTGGGACGTGCCGTACCTGCCGATCGATCCCGCGGACGTCGGGCGCACCTACGAGGCCGTCATCCGCGTCAACAGCCAGTCGGGCAAGGGCGGGATCGCCTACCTGCTCGAGCGCGACTACGGGCTCGCGCTGCCGCGGCTGCTCCAGGTCGAGTTCTCGCAGGTCATCCAGAAGATCACCGACGCGACCGGCAAGGAGCTCTCGGCCGCCGAGATCCGGGCCGCCTTCGACCGCGAGTATCTCGACGCGCGCTCGCCGGTCGCCTACGTCGACCATCGCGCGCGCCACGCGGCGGACAGCGGCCGTGTCGAGCACCTGACCGCGCGCCTCGAGGTGCGCGGCCGCGCGACCGAGGCGACCGGGCAGGGCAACGGCCCGGTCGACGCGTACGTGCACGCGCTGCGCGAGCATCTCGGCGTCGACGTCCACGTGCAGAACTACCACGAGCACGCGATCGGCGCCGGCGAGGACGCGACTGCCGTCGCCTACGTGCAGCTCCGTGCGGGTGCCGGCCGCGCCGTGTATGGTGTCGGCGAGGATCCGAACATCGTGACCGCGACGCTCAAGGCGGTGACGAGCGCGGTGAACCGCGCGATCGCCCAGGGCGCCGTCGCGCTCGCGCCCGCCCGCGCGGCGGTCGGCGCCTGATCCCTGACCACGACGGCGAGAAAGCGATGACCGACCACCTCCGCATCTTCGACACGACGCTGCGCGACGGCGAGCAGAGCCCCGGCGCGTCGATGACCAAGGACGAGAAGCTCCGCATCGCGCGCCAGCTCGAGCGGCTGCGCGTCGACGTGATCGAGGCCGGCTTCCCGGCCTCGTCCCAGGGCGACTGGGAGGCGGTGCACGAGATCGCGAAGACGGTGCGCGGGAGCATCGTGTGCGGACTGGCGCGGGCGAACCAGAAGGACATCGCGCGCTGCGGCGAGGCGATCGCGCCGGCCGAGGGCAAGCGCCTTCACACGTTCATCGCGAGCTCTCCGATCCACATGCAGATGAAGCTCAGGATGTCGCCCGACGAGGTGCTCGAACAGGCGGTCAAGTCGGTCGGCTGGGCGCGCGGCTGGACCGACGACGTCGAGTTCTCGCCCGAGGACGCGGGCCGCAGCGAACCCGACTTCCTGTGCCGGCTCCTGGAAGCGGTCATCCGCGCCGGCGCGACCACGGTCAACATCCCGGACACCGTGGGCTACACGACGCCGTGGCAGTTCGGCGAGCTGATCCGGAGCCTGCGCGAGCGTATCCCGAACGCGGACAAGGCGGTGTGGTCGGTCCACTGCCACAACGACCTCGGGCTCGCGGTCGCCAACTCGCTCGCCGCCGTGATGAACGGCGCGCGGCAGGTCGAGTGCACGGTGAACGGCCTGGGCGAGCGGGCGGGGAACGCGTCGCTCGAGGAAGTCGTGATGGCGGTGAAGACGCGCCGCGACGTCTTTCCCTGCACGACGCGCGTCGACACGACGCAGATCGTCCCCGCTTCGAAGCTCGTCTCGTCGATCACCGGCTTCCCGGTGCAGCCGAACAAGGCGATCGTGGGCGCCAACGCGTTCTCGCACGAGTCGGGCATCCACCAGGACGGCGTGCTCAAGCATCGCGAGACCTACGAGATCATGCGCGCCGAGGACGTGGGCTGGAACGCGAACAAGCTCGTGCTCGGCAAGCTCTCGGGGCGCAACGCGTTCCGCACGCGGCTCGCGGAGCTCGGGATCGCGCTTCAGTCGGAAGAGACGCTCAACGTCGCGTTCGCGAAGTTCAAGGAGCTCGCCGACAAGAAGGGCGAGGTGTTCGACGAGGACCTGCAGGCGCTCGTCTCCGACGAGGCGGTGACGCCGGAGAAGGAGCACTACAAGTTCGTCGCGCTGCGCGTCGTGTCCGAGACCGGCGAGGTCCCGCATGCCCGCGTCGCGATGTCGATCGGAGATGCCGAGCGGCACGCGGAGGTCGACGGCGACGGGCCGGTCGACGCGACGTTCAAGGCGATCGAGCGGATGGCGTCGTCCGGGGCGCGACTGCTGCTCTACTCGGTCAACGCGATCACGACCGGCACCGACGCGCAGGGCGAGGTGACCGTGCGCCTCGAGCGCGACGGACGCATCGTCAACGGCAACGGCGCCGACACCGACATCCTCGTCGCGTCGGCCAAGGCGTACGTCAACGCGCTCAACAAGCTGCACGACAAGGTGCCGAGGCTCAATCCGCAGCTCACGGTGTAGGAGGCCGGAGCGGGCGGCGACCGGCGCCAGGCGACACCCGCCGGGCCTACTCGCCGGCCAGAGGCACGATCGCCTCGGCGAGGAGCGAGACGGTCACCTCGCGGCCCGATGCGAGGCCGTTTCGCTGCGCAACGTGCAGCGACACTTTCAGGTGGAGGCGGGCGTCGGGCAGGCCTTCCGGCACGAGCCTCGCGATCACGTCGTCGCCGAGCGTCACGAGATCGGCGACGGTCGCGCGTACCGGGTTCTCGCGCTCGCCGCGCGAAGGCCGGTCGACGCGGTGGAGCAGCACCTTGGTCGGCAGGATCGTCCATGCGGTCCGCGCGCCGGCGTCGACCGCCGTCGCGTCCGGCAGCTCGAGCGTGTGCGGGCCCCAGTGCATGCGCGATACGCCGTCCTCGCGCTCGACGGTCCCGTGGAAGAGGTTCGGCAGGTCGAGCAGGCGCGCGGCGGCGACCGTCGTCGGTCGCGTGAGGACGTCGCCGGTGGCGCCATGCTGCACGATCCGCCCGCGCTGGAGCAGGCACAGGTGAGTCGCGAGCAGCGCGGCCTCGTCGAGGTCGTGCGTCACGAGCAGCACCGTCGGCGCGAGCTCCGCGTGGAGGCGCTTCAGCTCCAGGTAGAGCCGCTTGCGCGTGCTGCGGTCCACCGACGAGAAAGGCTCGTCCAGCAGCAGCACGCGGGGCTCGCGCGCGAGCGCCCGGGCCATCGCCACTCGCTGCTGCTGCCCGCCCGACAGTTCGCGGGGGAGCCGGTCGTCGAGCCCCGCCACGTGCGCGAGCGCGAGGCAGGCGCGGGCGCGCTCGGCGCGCTCGCCGGCCGGCAGGTGCGTGAGCGAGCACGCGACGTTCGCCAGCGCCGACAGATGCGGGAACAGCCCGTAGTGCTGCGAGACGTATCCGATCGGACGTTCGCGCGTGGGCTTCGACATGCCGCGCGCGGTGTCGAGCCAGGCGTCGGTTCCGAGCGCGATGCGTCCGCTGCGGGGCCGGATCAGGCCGGCGATGGCGCGAAGCAGCGACGTCTTGCCGCTCCCCGACGGCCCGACGACCGCGACGATCTCGCCTGCGGGCAGCTCGACGTCGAGGTCGAGCGGCGGCGCCCCGTGCACGATCCGCACGGAAAGGTTCATCGCCGCTCGCTCCGCAGCCACCGGTCGGAAAGCACGAACGAGAGCGCGACCGTGACGAACGAGACGACGAGGAGCGCCAGGGCCATCGTGCCGGCCGCCGTCGTGTCGAACGCCTGCACGCGGTCGTAGATCGCGATCGCGATCGTCTTCGTCTCGCCCGGAATGCTGCCCCCGACCATCAGCACGACGCCGAACTCGCCAAGCGTGTGCGCGAACGTGAGGACGGCGGCCGAGAGCACGCCGGGCCACGCCAGCGGCAATTCGATCCGCAGGAAGGCCTGCCAGCGGGACAGTCCGCAGCACTGCGCCGCCTCGCGCACCTCGTGCGGGATCGCGGCGAAGGCGCGCTGCAGCGGCTGCACGGCGAACGGGATGTTGACGATTACGGACGCGACGACGAGCCCGGCGAAGCTGAATGCGAGCGGCGCGCCGAACACGCGGGCGAACGCGTCGCCCAGCGGGCTCTGCGCGCCCAGCGCGACCAGCAGGTAGAAGCCGACGACCGTCGGCGGCAGCACGAGCGGAAGCGCGGTCAGCGCCTCGAGCCAGGGCCGCGATCGCGAGCGCGTGTTCGCGAGCCAGCGTCCCGCGACGATGCCCAGCGGGACGAGGATCGCGAGCGTCCACGCGGCGAGCGCGAGCGAGAGCCTGAGCGCGGTCCAGTCCATCGTGCCTCGCGTCAGCCGCCCTCGCCGGGCAGCGCGAAGCCGTTGCGAACGAAGATCGCCCTGGCGCCGGGCGTGTCGAGGTACGCGCGGAACGCGGCGGCCTGCGGTCCCGCCGACTTCGTCAACACCATCCTCTGGCGCAGCGGCCGATGCCATTCGGCGGGGAGCAGCACCGCGGTGCCGAGCTTCGCGGCTTCGGGAGCCTTCGCGAGGGACCAGGGGACGATGCCGCCTTCCGCGCCGCCGCCCGCGGCGAACTGCATCGCCTGCGAAGCGTTTTCGCCCAGCACGAGCGAGGGCGTGATCGCCTCCCAGAGGCCGGCCCGACGCAGCACCTCGCGCGCCGCGCGTCCGTAGGGCGCGTGCTCGGGATTCGCGATCGCGAAGCGCCTGACGCGGCCTTCCCGGACCGCGCGCCGGAGGTCGGCGAGCGTGGCGTCGGCGGCCAGCGGCGAGTTTCGCGGCACGAACAGCGCGACGCGGCCGATCGCGTAGAGCGTTCCCCCGTCGCGCGTGAGGCCCTCGGCGGCGAGGCGCTCGACGTACGCCTCGTCGGCGGACAGGAACAGCTCGAACGGCGCGCCGTGTTCGATCTGCTGCGTGAAGTTGCCCGACGAGCCGAACGCGATGCGCACCTCGTTCCCGGTCTCGCGCCGGTAGGCGTCCGCGATCTCGGTGAGAGCGAACTTGAGGTCTGCCGCGGCGGCGATCACCGGCGCCTGCGCCGCGGCGAACGGCGCGAGGGCGACGAGAATCAGCGCGAGCAGGGTTCGCATCGGAGTCGGCTTGCGTTATAGCCGGTCAACTATAACGCAGCGACGGCGTCAGCGCGCGGGTCGCTTGCGCGGGAGGAGGCGTCGCAGCGCGTCGAGCTCGACGGAGGCCGCGGCATTGAGGCCGTCCTCGAGCGCTCCGTACCGGTCGACCAGTGCGCGCCCCAGGTCGGTAAGCGATGCGCCGCCGCCGCCGCGCCCGCCGGTGGCGGTCGTCACGACCGGCGAGCCGAAGTCGCGGTTGAGGAGGTCGACCAGCTGCCATGCGCGCTTGTAGCTCATCCCCATCGCTCGTGCGGCGGCGCTGATCGAGCGCGCCGCGTCGACCTGGCGCAGGAGGTCGATCTTGCCCGGACCGATCGCGACGTCTGGCGTCAGGTAGACGCGGGGCCGGATCGCGCGCGAACTTGCGGTGCGGCGGGCGGAGGGAGGACGGCTCATGGCCCGCCGATCTTACCGCCGGGCGCGACCGGTCGCGGGAAGCGGCTTTGGTAGAATAGAGGGCTTTGTGAAAAAGACTTTCACAAACGTTGCCGGTCGGGGGAGCGCCGCCCGGCCCACTCTCCCCGAATCCTTCGACACGAGACGCCCATGAGCACGCCCTCCTACGGTCCCGGCATCGAGATCTCCGGACGCATCACCCCCGAATACGCACGGATCCTGACCCCGGAGGCGGTCGCGTTCGCCGCGAAACTGCAGCGCGCGTTCGGACCGCGCCGTGCCGAGCTGCTCGCGATGCGTGCGAAGCGCCAGACCGAGTTCGACGCCGGCAAGCTCCCGGACTTCCTCGCCGAGACGCGCTCGGTGCGCGAAGGGAGCTGGACCTGCGCGCCGGTGCCCGCCGACATCGCCGACCGCCGCGTCGAGATCACCGGCCCGGTCGATCGGAAGATGATCGTGAACGCGCTCAACTCGGGCGCGAGCGTCTTCATGGCGGACTTCGAGGACGCGAACACGCCGCGCTGGGACAACAACATCCAGGGGCACATCAACCTCGCCGACGCGGTCCGCCGCCGGATCGAGTTCACGTCGCCGGAAGGGAAGGTCTACAGGCTGGGCGAGAAGCTCGCCGTGCTGTTCGTGCGCCCGCGCGGATGGCACCTGCCCGAGAAGCACGTGAAGGTCGACGGCCAGCCGATTTCCGGCGGCATCTTCGATTTCGCGCTCTACGTTTTCCACAACGCGAAGGAGCTGGTCGCGCGCGGCTCGGGTCCGTACTTCTACCTGCCGAAGCTCGAGGGCCACCTCGAGGCGCGGCTGTGGAACGACATCTTCGTGATGGCGCAGGACACGCTCGGGATCCCGCGCGGCACGATCAAGGCGACGGTGCTGATCGAGACGATCGTCGCCGCGTTCGAGATGGACGAGATCCTCCACGAGCTGCGCGAGCACTCGGCCGGCCTGAACGCCGGTCGCTGGGACTACATCTTCTCCTGCATCAAGAAGCTGCGCAGCAACCGCGACTTCTGCCTGGCCGACCGTGCGCTCGTCACGATGACGACGCATTTCATGAAGAGCTACGCGGAGCTGCTGATCAAGACCTGCCACCGCCGCAACATCCACGCGATGGGCGGGATGGCCGCGCAGATCCCGGTCAAGAACGACGAGAAGGCCAACGCCGAGGCGTTCGCGAAGGTGAAGGCCGACAAGGAACGCGAGGCGACCTACGGCCACGACGGCACGTGGGTCGCGCATCCGGGCCTCGTGCCGGTGGCGAAGGAAGCGTTCGACCGGCTGATGCCGGCGCCGAACCAGATCGCGACGAAGAAGCGCGAGGACGTGAAGTCCGGCGCCGCCGACCTCCTCAAGTTCGAGCCCGAGCAGCCGATCACCGAGAAGGGGCTGCGCCTCAACATCAACGTCGCGATCCAGTACATCGGCGCGTGGCTGGCGGGTCAGGGCGCGGTGCCGATCTTCAACCTGATGGAAGACGCGGCGACCGCCGAGATCTCGCGCTCGCAGGTCTGGCAGTGGATCCGCTCGCCCAAGGGCCGGCTCGACGACGGCCGCAAGGTCACGAAGGAGATGGTCGCGAAGATGATCCCCGAGGAGATGGCGAAGATCCGCGACCACCTCGGCGCGGCGTTCGCGCTCGGCAAGTACGACGACGCGGCGGCGATCTTCGCCGACCTCGTCAACAACGACACGTTCGTCGAGTTCCTGACGCTGCCGGCGTACGAGCGGATCGACTGAAGCGCGGCTGAAACCCCGGCAGGCGGGCGCGCCAGCGCGGCAACGGCGCTGTCGCGGATCGGGCGCACGATCCCGTGTGCCCGGGCGTCGGGGGCGCGCCTACGACGTGTTGCTTCACCGTCGGCGCGCGCCGTCCGGCTTGCCCTGCTCGTAGTAGGCCAGCAGCGATGCAAGCTCGAGGTCGCTGAACGGATTGCGATAGGCGGTGCTGCGGTCACCGCGCACCCCGAGCAGGAGCCGGGCCGCGAACTCGTCGCGCGGCATTCGCTTCGCCTCCTCGAACAGGTCCAGCGCCGGCAGCCGCGTGTCGACGACCGGCGCATCGTGGCAACCTGCGCATGCCTGGCGGTGAATGGCCTCGCCGACGCGCAGCCGGGCAGGTGTCGCCTGCGCGGGCAGCAGCGCGCGCGCATCGAACGGGTGGGCGTTCTTGAGCGCGCGCAGCCCCGCGCCGAGCGAATGCCAGTCGCGCCGCGCGTGCGCATCGCGCAAGGCAGGCACCGGTCCGGCATCGGAGGCGGCGCGCCGCATCAGCAACGGCAGCGAGGAAAGTGCCCCCGCGAGCCGGTCGCGCAGGCCTTCGAGCCGCAGCGGCGGCTCGGTCGCGACCTCCAGCCGGCGCAGGTCGCCGGCCATGACCGTCAGCTCGGCGGCGAGGCGCCGCCGATGCTCGTCCTCCGCCGCGGCGCCGGCGGCGTGTGCCGCCAGGACCGCGAACGCGAGGACGAGTCCCGCCCGCACGGACTTACTGAAGCTTCACCTTCTGTTCGACCGAGCCGCCCTTCAACATCGTCCACTCGGTCATCGAGCCGTCGTACATCTTCGCCTTCTTGTTGCCCATGATCTCGCTCGACACGAACCAGCCGACGGACGCCCAGTGGCCCGTGTTGCAGAAGCTGATCTGGTCGCCGCTGGTCGGCACGTTGGCGACCTTGTAGAGCTGGTCGAGCTGGGACCTGTCGCGGAATTCGCCTCCTCCATTCACCGTGACCCAGGTGTTCGGCAGGTTCTTCGCGCCCTCGATCGTGCCGCTCTCGGTGGCCTTCGGATGGCGGTTGATGCCGGCGTACTGGTCCTCGGGCCGGTTGTCGACGAGCAGGACGCCGGCAGCCTTCGCCTTCTTGACGTCGTCCATCGTCACGATCATGTCCTTGCGGACGGCGACCTTGAAGGTCTTCGGCTCGACCTTGGGGGCGCCGGCCTGCAGCGGGTTCTTCTTGTCCTTGGTCCACGCCGCCATGCCGCCGTTCAGGATCGAGACGTTGTCGTGGCCGAGCACCTTGAACGTCCAGTAGACGCGCGTGCCGACGCCCATGTCGGTCGACGACGCCCCGGTCGGCACCAGCACGACGTGCGTGTTGTTGTCGATGCCGAGCTTGCCGATCATTTCGCCCAGCGAATCGAGCTTCGCCGGCAGCATGTCGGGCACCTTGTCGCCCGCGCGCTCCTCGCGCCAGCCGTCCTTGCCGTAGTTGCTGTTGACGGCCCCGGGAATGTGGCCGCGCAGGAAGTCGGTCGGCGCCTGGAAGTCGACGTAGACGATGCCGGCCTTGTCGAGGTTCGCCTTGACCCAGTCCACGCTCACCAGCGGATCCGCCGCACCCGCCGGACGGGCGACCGCGAGCAGCGCGAAAAGGACCGCGCCCATCCATGTACTCCATCGCGTAGCCAACGACGTCTTCATCGCATCTCTCCTGGTCTCAGGTGGTGATCGTCAGGTCGGAGCCCAGGATCGCCGCGATCGCACGGTCCCAGTCCTCGTCCTTCAGGTCCCGACGACTCACGTCGATGGAGTCCACGCGGTGCGCGGGCTCCAGTCGCCGCAGCGCGGCGACCACGGTCTGTGCGTCGGGAAACAGACCGGTATGCAGTTCGAGGATCTTCAAAGGCTCAGCACCGCATCGGCGTTCGCCAGCATCCGGGCCAGACCATCGGCGTTCAGCAGCGGCAGTTCGTCCCCCATGGCCGCTACGGTGGTCTGCGGTTCGATGCCGGCCACCCCGAGCAGTTCGGCGGAGGCCGCGTTCGCGTCGTTCTCCTCCACGGGACGATCCATGAACACCAGGCTCACGGCGTGGCCGCAGATCGTCAGTCCGGCCGCGACGCGCATGGCCTCGGCGTGGTCGCGGCGTGCGAGCACCAGGAGTCGCTTCTCGCTCACAGGCTCACCACGTGCCGGGCATGGCCCATGAGCGAGCTGTTCACGGTCTGGCTGCCGAGCTCGACTGGGCAGGCGCTGTCCGCGCAGTGGCGATGCCACGATTCCTCGCACACAACGGCGCGGGCTCCGCGAAGCGCGGCCTGCAGGTCCGGATTCGCGAGCCCGCGAACCCCCTCGTGGGTGAAGAACGCGCCGAATACGTGCGCGCCGCGGCGGCACGCCCGTGCGAGCGGCAACAGCAGCTTCGCGCCGTCTTCCGTGGTCACGTGGAACAGCATGTCCATCAGGTCGTCCTCCTCCGCACCGACCACCGGCCGAGGGCGAAGGCGAGAGCCGCGAGGACGAGCGCGACGGCGGCGACAAGGGCCGACTCCGGACGCACGACGCCGACCTCAGGCGTGGGTTCGTCCGCGGCGGCGTGCGTCGTGCGCTCGGGAAATCCCACGGCGTCCGCCGGCAGCGTTCCATCGGCCGCCCACGCCGCCCAGCCTTCGGCGTAGAGCCGCGCCGGCACGCCATGGCCGGCGACGAGCAGCGTGAGATAGGCCAGGCCCTCGAACGGGTCGTGCGCGTAGGCGACCGGACGCTCGCGCGCGGGCTCGGGCAGCGCGGGTCGGGCCGCCGCGGGATCGAGCGCCGCCCGCAGATGAAGCGCGGGCAGGTTGACCGCGCCGGGCAGGTGACCGGCGCGCGACGAGCGCGCAGTCTCGCCCCAGTATTCGGCGTCGGCGCGTCCGTCGAGCAGCATCGGCAGCGGGCGCATCGCGACGAGCTCGTCGTGCAGCACCAGCATCCCGTCGCGCATCGGTGCCTCGTACACCTTTTCACGGATCGTGCCGCGCTCGCGCCCGGTGCCGGCGACCGCGCCGCCCTCGAGCACGCGCCCGACGGGCTCGGTGAGCACGCGCACGCCGCGCTGTCCGGCGACGTGAAGCAGGCCCGCGACGAAGTCGCGTGCGACGACGTCCTGCCCGACCACCAGCACCTGCTCGTCGCCGGAAAGACCGGCGGCGCCCAGGAGCCACAGCAGATTGCGCGCATCCGGCAGTCGGCGGTTCGGGCCCAGGAAGTCGGCCGATGGCAGGCAGCGGGCACCTGCGAGCGTCTTCACGCGGCAATCGTCGAGGGGGCGCGAATCGACGATCACGACTCCGTCGCCGGTGGCCGCATTACGCACGTACGCGAACTCGTCCGCCGCACCGGCCGTCGTGGCGATGAGCAGCGCGGCGAGGACGGCGATGCGGATCATGGGATCAGCAACCGCCGAATCGCCTGGCGGCAGGGACGGCGTCGCCACCCGCGGCGTTGGCCTTCGCCGGCGGATTCTCGATGTAGTAGCCGATGAGGTCGATGACCGACACCTTGCCGAATCCGCCGCCGATGTCGACGTCCGGCAGCGCTTCGGCGGGAGCCGGCCGCATCGCCGCGTCGACGGCGTCGCGTGGCAGCGCAGCCAGCCGGAAGCCGACGGCGCACACCGCCACGGCGACGATCAGCGCGGCCGTGCAGAAGACGAGGCTCTCGCGATTCACGGGAGGTCCTAGAGCGAGTCGCTGAAGAACGCGAGCGCCATCATGCCGAACGCCACGCAGAAGAGGGCGAGATGCACGATCGTCTGGAGATCCAGGCTCATCTTCCCCCTCCCTTGAAATGCCGGACCAGCCGGTCGAGCGGAATCGCTTCGCCCGTCGCGGGATTCGTCACCGGCGGCGAGAGCAGCGGCACGCCCTCGCGCGTGACTCGAAGGCCTTCCGGCGGCTTCACGTAGACGAATGCGAGGCCGGCGACGACGGCGATCGCGGACGCGGCCACGAAGAGGCGCATGAGCAGGCGGGCGAGCACGCTTCAGTCCTTCCTGATGTACACGCGCCAGCAGTCGGGGTCCTTGACGGTCTCGAGGTGTGTGGCATTCAGCTCGTTGCACATCGGCGGCAGCGCCTCGACCGACGAGGGATTGTCGACGAGCACTTCGACCACGCCGCCGGGGACGATCTCGCCGACCGCCTTCTTCGTCATCAGCTGCGGGCGCGGACAGGAATCGCCGCGGCAGTCCACGCGACGCGCGACCTGCACCTTGCTGCCGTCGCCCAGCACCGCCTCGCCGCCGGCGGACGACTCCTCGACCTTCTTCTTCGATCCGAACAATCCCATGTGCGCGTCTCCCGTTCGATGGCGTCAGGCGTCCTGGCCGGCGACTTCCCTCTGGTGCTGCTCGTGCTTCGCCTGCTGCGCCTGCTCGCGGCGCAGGATCGCGCGGTAGATCGCGAGCAGCACCGCGAACTGGACCAGGCCGAAGACCAGGGCGGGGACCCCCAGCTTGTCCTGCAGCGTTCGCGCGTTCGCGAACCCGAGCTGCAGCGCCGGCAGGTTCGGCTGGCCCGTCATCGCCTGCGGCGCCGGCGGCCACCAGTTCCACGACCAGACGAGCGAGAACAGGAACATCCCTACGAAGGTGAACACGAGCGCCCAGAGCGCCCCGATGTTGCCCTCGCCGGTCTTGACCCAGGTCGAAACCGTGCAGGCGCCGGCGAGCACCATGCCGATGCCGAACAGGAACAGCCCGGCGAACGTGTTGAGCCCGACGT
>CALDKM010000265.1:0-3284 GCA_937898875.1 uncultured Pseudomonadota bacterium
GCGCACCCCCTCCTGAAGGAGGGGGCGAGCGCCTTCGGGCGGCCGCGCGGCGCTCATCTCACGACGAAGAGCAGCGCGAGCAGCGTGACGAAGCTGTAGGTCAGGTAGACCGAGATGCGCCCCTGCTGGATCAGGCCGACGAAACGGGCGGCGAGCTCGGCGGCGCGCGCGACCGGCGCGTAGATCCAGTGCCACCACGGATCGCCGGCGTCGACCCGGTAACGCGGCTTCGCGTCGAACGGCGTCGGCAGCTCGCGCTCGATCCGGAAGAAGGGCTCGAACACCTGGCGCACCGGCTGGCCGAAGCCCTCGGCGGTGTCCTGCATGCGCGGCGTCTGCAGCGGGTAGCCGCAGTCCCACGGGTCGGCGCGGCGCACGCGGCCGTGGTAGTAGCGGTGGACCACCTGCATCGTCACCAGAACGACCGCGACGATGACGACGAGCACGATCGGCGGGCTGTAGCTCGACCGGTCCTCGCCGAACGGCGCGAGCATGAGCCAGTTGCCCGCCGCCTCGCCGACCGGCGATCCGACGAGCAGCACGTTCACCGGATCGAGCGCGTGGATCACGACGCCGGGGAAGATGCCGAGCAGCACGCAGCCCGCGGCGAGCAGCGACAGCGCGAGGCGCTCGTGCCTGCCGGCATCCTTCGCGTAGGCGAGGTTCGCTTCGCGCGGGCGCCCGAGGAAGATGACGCCGTAGAACTTGACCATCACGTAGGCGGCGAGCGCCGCCGCGAGCACGAGTGCGGCCGCGGCGATCGGCACCAGCATGTTCACGAAGGACTGGGGCAGCGTCGGGGTGAACAGGAACGCCTGCAGCAGCAGCCACTCCGAGACGAAGCCGTTGAGCGGCGGCAGGCCCGCGATCGCGAGCGTGCCGACGAGCGCCAGCCACGCGACCCACGGCATCCGGTGGATGAGGCCGCCCAGCCTGCCCAGGCTGCGCTCGTGCGTCGCGTGAAGCACCGCGCCGGTCGCGAGGAACAGCAGGCTCTTGAAGAACGCGTGGTTGAGCGCGTGGTAGAGCACGGCCGTCAGCGCGATCGCCGCGAGTACGGGCTTGCCGTAGGCCTTGAACAGGATCGCGAGCCCGATGCCCGCGACGATGATGCCGATGTTCTCGATCGACGAGTAGGCGAGCAGCCGCTTCATGTCGGTCTGCGCCGCGGCGAAGATCACGCCGAAGAGCGCCGTGACGAGCCCGAACGCGAGCGCGACCACGCCCCACCACCAGAGCTGCAGCTGCAGCAGGTCGAACGCGACGCGCAGGAGCCCGTAGATCGCGGTCTTCAGCATCACGCCGCTCATCAGCGCGGAGACGGGCGACGGCGCGGCCGGGTGCGCCTCGGGCAGCCACACGTGCAGCGGCAGGAGGCCCGCCTTCGCGCCGAAGCCGAACAGTGCGAGGAAGAACCCGATCGACGCCCATGCCGGCGACAGCTCCGCGGCGCGCATCCCGGCGAACGTGTAGTCGCCGGTGCCGCCCTGGAGCACGCCGAAGCAGAGCAGGATGCCGATGGCGCCGACGTGCGCGATCAGCAGGTAGAGGAAACCGGCGCGGCGGATCTCGGGGATCCGGTGCTCGGTCGTGACCAGGAAGTACGACGCGAGCGCCATCGATTCCCAGGCGACCATGAACGCGTAGGCGTCGTCCGCGACGAGCACGAGCGCCATCGAGGCGAGGAACACGTGGTACTGGAAGCAGATGAGCCCGGGCGGCGTGCCCTCGCTCGACCGGAAGTAGCCGGCGGAGAACAGCGAGATCGCGGCGCTCACCGCACCGAGCAGGACGAGGAAGAACGCCGAGAGCGCGTCGATGCGCAGGTGGAACGGCAGGTCGGGCAGCCCGAACGGCAGGACGACCGCGTTCGCCGGCGCGCCGATCGCGAGGAACGCGACGACGGCGAGCGCGATGCCGACGCCGGCGCCCGCCGGGAACAGGACGCGGCTCACGAACCGGAGCTTGCGCAGGCCCGCGATGCCCAGCGCGCCGATCCCGAGCCACGCCGCGACCGCGACGAGGACGAGCGAGATCGCGTCGGTAGGCATCGGCGGCCTGCGGTCAGCCCTTGGTCGCGCGCCGCACCCGGCCCGGGGCGCTCACTTGACGCGCATCCCGGGCTCCGCGCCGGCATCGGGGGCGAGCAGGTAGATGCCTGGCCCCTCGCCGGAGGCGGCGAGGATCATCCCCTCGGACAGGCCGAACTTCATCTTGCGCGGCGCGAGGTTCGCGACCATGGGCGTCAGGCGCCCGACCAGCGTCGCCGGGTCGTAGGCGGACTTGATGCCGGCGAACACGGTGCGCCGGCGGCCGTCGCCCACGTCGAGCGTCAGCTTGAGCAGCTTCTCCGCGCCCTCGACGTGCTCGGCCGCGACGATGCGCGCGATGCGCAGCTCGACCTTCGCGAACTCGTCGATCGAGATCGTTCCGCCGGGCACTGCGGCGGAGGGGGCGACGGCGGCGGGGGGGGGCGGCGCGGCCGGCGCCGGCTTCACCGGCGCAGCCTCCGGCGCGAGCAGCGCGTCGATCTGCTTCGGGTCGATGCGGGTCATCAGGTGCTCGTAGGTTCCGATGCGGGGGAGGTCGGCGTCGAGGTCGGACCAGGCGAGCGCCCGACCGAGGCCGAGAAAGTCCGCGGCCTTGCGCGTCGTCGCGGGCAGGATCGGGGCCAGGAACACCGAGAGATTCCTGAACCCGACGATGCAGTCGCTGCAGACCCGGTGGAGCGCCTCGCGCTGCGAGGGGTCCTTCGCGAGGAGCCACGGCTGCTTCTCGTCGAAGTAGCGGTTGATGTGGTCGGCGAGCTCCATGACCCGGCGGATCGCCTTGCCGAACTCGCGGCCGTCCAGCGCCGCCGCGATGTCGTCCGCAGCGTCGCCCGCGAGCGTCGACCACCATCGCGCGCGCTGCCCGTCGTCCTTCGCGAGGTGCCCGTCGAAGTGCTTCGACAGGAACGTCGCCGCCCGGCTCGCGATGTTCACGTACTTGCCGACGAGGTCGCTGTTGACGCGCGCGACGAAGTCGTCGGGATTGAAGTCGATGTCCTCGACCCTGTCGTTGAGCTTGGCGGCGATGTAGTAGCGCAGCCACTCGGGATTCATGCCGAGCGCGAGGTACTTCTGCGGCGACACGCCGGTGCCGCGCGACTTCGACATCTTCTCGCCGGACGCGGTGATGAAACCGTGCACGAACACGTTCGACGGCGTCTTGCGGCCGGAGAAGTGCAGCATCGCCGGCCAGAACAGCGTGTGGAAATAGACGATGTCCTTGCCGATGAAGTG
>CALDKM010000266.1:0-1921 GCA_937898875.1 uncultured Pseudomonadota bacterium
GAGACCGCCGGCGATGCCATCGCGCGGCCCGAGCTCGCCGCGCGCGCTCCCTCGATGTCGAAGGCGGAAGCGCCCACGCCCGAGGCGGCCGCGATGCGCGACCGGCCGACGGCCGCTTCCGCCGCGGCACAAGGCGCGGCGGTCAGGCTGCCGGACGCGTTCGTCGCCGAGATCCGGCGCCTGCTCGCGGCGAACGACGCCGAGGGTGCCGCACGCGAGCTGCGCGCGTTCCGGCAAACCTACGCGGATGCCGATGCCAGGCTGCCGGCCGAGCTGCGCGCGTGGGCGACGGGCGTGGCGCGCTGATGCCGGCACCGGTCGGCGGGGACGGGCGATCGCCCGCCGTCGTCGCAGCCGCTATCGCGCGAGCAGCCTGCGTATCGGCGCGGGCAGCGCGGCCCCCGCGAGGTCCGCGCGCGCGATCCACGCACACTCGGCGGGAAGCACGCTTCGCGATGCGTTCGCGGCGAGTCGCGACGGGTGCATCGTAAGCGCGTAGTGCGTGAACGCGTGATCGACCGGCGATAGCCGTTCGAGAAGCCGTGCGCCGATGCCGTAGCGCTCGCGCAACGCCGCGACCGGATCCTCGTCGACGCCGATCTCGGGCAGGCTCCAGAGCCTGCCCCAGACGCCGGTCGACGGGCGACGCTCGAGCAGCACCTCGCCCGCGCGCTCGGCCCAGACGAGCTGCACATCGCGATGCGGAAGCGCGCGCCGCACGCGCCTGCCCGGCAGCTCCCCGATGCGTCCCTCCCGGCGAGCGACGCAATCGCGCGCGACCGGGCACTCGCCGCAGCGCGGCTTTGCGCGCGTGCAGAGCGTCGCCCCGAGATCCATCATGCCTTGCGTGTACGCCTCGATCGCGTCGCGCGGGACGAGCCGCCGCGCCAGCGCCCAGAGCGTCGACTCCACCGGCGGCGAACCAGGATCGCCTTCGATACCGCGATGACGCGCGAGCACGCGCTTCACGTTGCCGTCGAGGATCGCGCCGCGCTCGCCCGAGGCGAATGCCGCGATCGCTGCGGCGGTCGACGGGCCGACGCCCGGCAGCGCGGCGAGCGCGACCGCATCGCGCGGGAACGTGCCGCCGCGGCGATCGACGACGTCGCGCGCCGCCGCGTGCATGTGCCGCGCGCGACGGTAGTAGCCGAGTCCGCTCCATTGCGCGAGCACGGCGTCCTCGTCGGCACGGGCAAGCGCGCGCACGTCGGGGAACGCGTCGAGGAAGCGCTCGTAGTACGGGATCACCGTCGCGACCTGCGTCTGCTGGAGCATGATCTCCGCGACCCAGATCCGGTACGCGTCGCGCGTGCGCTGCCACGGGAGATCGTGGCGGCCGTGCGTGCGCTGCCAGGCGACGAGGCGCTGCGCGAATCCGGTCATCGGTCTGTCGGTCGACAGCGTGGCGGAGCCGACCCCACCGATCCCGCCGCGCCCGATGCGCGGCCACCCGAAGCGCCGGCGCGCTGTTCCCCGTCCTCCGCCCCCCGATGCCTGATTACCTGACTCCCAGCCGCTGCTTCGCCTTCGCCGCGGCCTCGGACGACGGATACTTCGCGATCAGCTCCTCGAGCGTGCGGCGCGCCGCGGCGCTCTCGTTCAGCTCGCCTTGCGCGGACGCGATGTTGAGCATCGCGTCGGGCACCTTCGCGCTGTCGGGATACTGCTGAACGAGCTGCCGCTGCGCCGCGATCGCCCCGCGGAAATCGCGGCGGGCGAACTGCGCGTTGCCGATCCAGTACTGCGCGGACGGCGCGAGCGGGCTCTTCGGATGCGCCTTGACGAATGCGCCGAACGCCGCGACGGCGCCCGGATAGTCGGCGCGCTTGAACTGCTCGAGCGCCGCGTCGTACGCGCGCTGCGCGGCGGCGGCGTCGGCGACCGGAGCCGCGGGAGCCGGCATCGCCGCGGGAACCGCGCT
>CALDKM010000267.1:0-20573 GCA_937898875.1 uncultured Pseudomonadota bacterium
CAGGCGCGGCGGCATCGGCGGCGGGCGCCGGCGGGGCGGGTTGGCCTTGCGCTTGGGCGGCGGGCAGGATCGCGGCCGCACCCACGAGCAGGACCACGGCCAGCGCGGCCCAACGGATCATCTTCTGCATGGTGTCTCCAGACTTGGTTATCCGATCGGATCGATGGAACCCGGGACGTCGAGGACGCTGGCGAGGGTGGCGCCTGGCGGTCGCCGCACCTGCCGCCGGTCGGGCTGGCGAGGGCTGGCGCGTCTCCGGAAGGGCGAATCGTATGTCGTCTGCCTCGTTAGGTAAAACCGTCCCCCGCGCCGGACCGCGGCCCGGTCGGGTACCGCGGGCGGATTCGCCGACCGCCGCCCCCCGATCGCCCTGCGGAAATCCTGCCTGCGGGCGGTCACGCTGCACTGCAGCGGAGGCCTCGCCCTGAAAGCAGCGGCCCCGCAACTTCGCGGGGCCAGGGACGTGCAAAAAGCGCGCAATGATGCACCGGCCGCGCCGAAAAGTCCAGAGCGCCGCCCGGAACCGGCGTTCCACCGTCGTGCCGCCCTGAAATCGCCGTTCCATGGGATAACCGGGCCGCGGCGGAGGCGGGAAGCCGGACGGCGCGACTCGTCCCGCGGAAAATGCTAAAAGACGCCCTCGCCGGCGGCGTCGACATCCGGTCGCCGCAGGTCCCCCGGTCAACCTTCGAGGAAAAAAACGACATGAGAACGACACTCGTCGCCGCCACCGCCTTCGCGCTCGCGATCGGCGGGGTGCCCGCCGCCTGGGCGCAGGGCGCCGCCCCCGCCGACGGCACCAACGTCGGCGCGATGCTCGCGCAGGCGAAGACGCCCGAGGGGAAGAAGGCCCTCGTCGCATCGTCGCTCGCGCTGACCGACGCCGAGGCGAAGAAGTTCTGGCCGGTCTACGACGCCTACCAGCGCAAGCTCGAGGCGAACAACCGGCGCTATTCCCGCGCGGTCGAGGACGTCGTCATGACCGACAGGCCGATCAGCGACGCCTACGCGAAGAGCCTCGCGAAGGAGCTGACCGACGTCGAGGACGCCGAGGCGCGCGCGCGCAGATCGCTCTATTCGGGCGCGGTCAAGGCGCTGCCGGGACGCAAGGCGGTGCGCTACCTGCAGCTCGAGTCGAAGCTGCAGTCGGGCTACCGCTACGAGGTCGCCACGGCGCTGCCGCTGGTCAGGTAGCGGAGAGGCAAGCTCCCCGGCGTCCTGCGCGGGTGCGGGCGCCCCGGCCGGGACGAAAAAAGAGGGGGCGTCGCCGCCCCCTCTTGGATAGCGCGCCCTCGCGGGCGCAGTGCTGCCTGTCGCCGATTACAGGAACTTCCAGTTCACGCTGCCGTAGATGAACCGGGCGCGAGCGTCGTAGTACGACGGATCGAAACCGCTCTGGAACGTGTACTGCTGGTTCGTGACCGGCGGGTTGGTGTCCCACAGGTTCTTGACGCCGAGCGTGAGGCGGAGGTTCTTGATCCCGGTGTACGACGCCTGCAGATCCCACAGCGACATCGAGCTGACCCGACGCTGGTTCCCGTCGTTGTCGACCTGCTGGTCGATGTAGTCGGACTGGTACAGGTTCGACAGCCCGACCGTCCACGGCCCGTACAGCCACGAAAGCGTGGCGTAGTGCTTCCAACGCGGGATCACGCCGGTCACCACCTGGCCGTACACGGTCGAGACGCCGCCCGCGTACGCGCCGTCCGGCTGCTGCGTGTCGTACTTGATGAAGTACGTGCCCGTCGCGTCGAAGTTGAAGCGCCCGACGTTCGTCGGCTGCGACCGAAGGTGCATCTCGAGGTCGATGCCCTCGATCTTCACCTCGCCCAGATTCATGTTCGTCTGGAGGATCTGGGTGATCGGGCCCGGCAGCGTCGGATAGCCGGGGTCGACCGGTCCGCGCTGCACGAGGTAGCCGTAGGTGTCGAGGTCGCCGAGGATCGTCTCCGACGAGAAGCCGGCGATGATCAGGTCCTTCACCTTGATGTTGAAGTAGTCGGCGATGAACGAGGCGCCCTGCACCGGCTCGAACACGAAGCCCAGCGTCCACGACGTCGACTCCTCGGGCTTGAGGTCCGGGTTGCCGCCGTAGAGGAGATTGAACTGCGTGAGGCAGTCACGGCTGTCGTTCGTCGTCGGGCAGCGGAGCGGGTCGCTCGAGCCCGCCGCGCTGACGCCGGTGCGCTGCGGCAGGAAGAGCTGCTGCAGCGACGGCGCCAGGAAGCCCGTGCTGTACGACGCGCGGCCGAGGAACTGGTTGTTCGGCTGCCAGCGCAGCGTCACCTTCGGGTTGGTCGTGCTGCCGACGTCGCTGTAGTCGTCGTAGCGGACGGCAATGTTGAGGTCGACGGTCTTCACGATCGGGATCAGCGCCTCGGCGTACAGCGCCCAGACGTTGCGGCTCTTGTCGATCGCCTCGAAGCTGCCGCCGTACCCGGAGATGTCGCCGGTCTGCAGCGCCGGGCTCGGGTTGTTGGTGATCTCCTCGCGACGGTATTCGGTGCCGAACGCGACCGCCAGCGGACCCGCCGGCAGCGTGTAGACGTCGCCCGACATCTTGGCGTCGAAGCCGTACATCTTCGTCCCGCCCTTGAACGCCTGGCCGTTGTAGTTCGTCGCCTTGACCTGGCTGGCGACGTCGGCCGGCGTCTCGCCGAAGAAGTTGACGAGTCCGCTGTTGAGGAGCGGGATGACCAGCGACAGCTGCGGGAAGCCGCCGTTGAGCGTCTCCTTGACCTCGGTCTCGTTGTAGAAGCCGGCGACGTTGATGTCCCAGTTCTTCCACGAGCCCTCGACGCCGCCGACGATCTGCCAGGCCTCGTTCTTGTCGGTGACGTCGCGGTTGCCGTTCAGCACCGCGCGGTAGCGGATGTTGAGCGGGTTGCCCGCGTAGCCGGGCGCGTACTCGTTCAGGTAGGCGGTCGGGTAGTACGGGCTGGACGGCTGCAGGATGATCGGGTCGTTGAACAGGTCCGACAGCGGCACCGGCTGGATGACGTTGTGGTTCTCGGTGGTCGAGTACGCGCCGGACAGGAACGCCTGCCAGTCCTTGTTGATCTGGAACGTGCCCTTCGCGTAGACCGACGTCGTCTCGACCTGCGGATAGGATTGCGCGACGAACGACGGATCGAAGATGCAACGCTGGTTGTTCGGGCCGTAGAGCGATTCGGGCGCGGGCAGCGAGCCGCTGAAGCCGGTGCATCCGTTCGGGTAGGTCGGGTTCTTCGTGCCGATGCTGGGATAGCCGGGCGGCGCGGTGATGTTCGCCGGGAACGCGTTGCCGGAGAACCCGTACAGGCCGATGCCCTCGATGATCGACGTGTTCGAGAAGTCGCGGTCCTTCTGGAGGAGCGACTCCTCCTTGTGCCACGCGGCGTTCAGGAAGACGTTGTAGCGGTCCTTCGACAGGTCGCCCCAGCCCGCGGTCGCGGACACGTCGGTGATCGTGCCGTCGCTGGTCGGCGAGCGCGTCGGCGCGCCGTAGTAGAGGTTGACCTCGGCGCCCTTGTAGTCCTTCTTCAGGATGAAGTTGATCACGCCGGCGATCGCGTCCGTGCCGTAGATCGCGGACGCGCTGTCCTTCAGCACCTCGACGCGATCGATCGCCGCGAACGGGATCGACGTCAGGTTCACCGCCTGGCCGTTCAGCTGGTCGCCCGCGAAGCCGCCGAGCCGGCGGCCGTTCAGCAGGACCAGCGTGCGGGCGCCGCCCAGGCCGCGCAGCGACGCCGTCTGCACGCCGAACGTCGTCGCCCCGACCACGGTCGACGCGTTGAAGTTCCCCGAGCTCGTCGCCGCGGTGATGAACTGGAGCAGGTCCTGGACGGACGTCGCGCCCGTCTTCTCGATCTCCTCCCTCGTCATCACCTGCACCGGCGATCCGGTCTCCGTCTCGACGCGCTTGATGCTCGTGCCGGTGACGGTCACACGCATGTCCTGTGCGTAAGCCGGCGCTGCGGTCAGCAGCGTCGCCGTGGTACCGACACTCACCGCATAGGCAAGCGCGGCCGCAACCTTTCTGCGCTGAAAAGCCATTGGAAAATCCCCCAGAGTTGATGTTGTGACGCGCCGGCGGAACACCCTGCAGCGCATCACGTGATGCGAATGTACCTGTCCCCCATTCCGCGAGGCAACGCGCATTGCCGCTTTGGTAGACTTCATGGCGAGAATTGTTGCAATTTTGCCAACCGTGACGATACGCGACGCGCAACCCGCTGATTTGCCGACGATCGTCGCGATCTACAACGCGGCGATCCCCGGTCGAATGGCGACGGCGGACACCGAAAACGTGAGTGTTGCAGCGCGGGAAGCCTGGTTTGGCGAATTCACGCCGGATCGGCGACCTCTTTGGGTGTCGACCGGACCGGCCGACGAGGTGGAGGCGTGGCTGTCGGTGCGGTCTTTCTACGGCCGACCGGCCTACCACCGGACGGCGGAGATCAGCGCCTATACGTCTCCCGCGGCGCAGCGCCGGGGACTGGCCCGCGCGCTTCTCGACCACGCGATCGCGCAGGCCCCCCGCCTGGAGCTCTCGACCTTCCTCGCGTTCGTCTTCGGCCACAACGTGCCCAGCCTGACGCTGTTCGAGCGCCGCGGATTCGCCCGCTGGGGCCGCCTGCCCCGCGTGGCGGAGCTCGACGGGGTCGAGCGCGATCTCGTGATCCTCGGCCGGCGGGTAGGCTGACGGACATGACCGACGTTTCGATCCGCCAGGCGGCGCCCGGCGATGCCCCGGCGATCCATGCGCTGATCCTGGAGCTCGCGGAGTACGAGCGCCTGACGACGCTGTGCACCGGATCGACGGCGGAGCTCGCGGACGCGCTGTTCGGCGAGCGTCCCGCCGCCGAGGTGCTGCTCGCCGAGGTCGACGGCGCGATCGTGGGATTCGCGCTGTTCTTCCACAACTTCTCGACGTTCCTCGCCCGCCGCGGCCTCTGGCTGGAGGACCTGTTCGTGCGGCCCGCGTTCCGCGGCCTCGGAATCGGGCGCCTGCTCCTGCGCGCCGTGGCCTCGATCGCCGTCGCCCGTCGCTGCGGCCGGTTCGAGTGGTCGGTGCTCGACTGGAACGCGCCGGCGATCGGATTCTACGAGCGGCTGGGCGCCACCGTGATGCCCGACTGGCGCATCGTCCGCGTGACGGGCGACGCGCTGGCGCAGCTGGGGCGACCGGCGGCGGACTGACCGCGGTTGGCGCCGACTTGCTCCTTCCCCCATGCTTCGTCCCTCATGCCCCTCGACCTTCCCCGCCTGACGATCGCCGCCGACTACTGGACGCTGCGGTTCGTCGATCAGGCCACGACGACCTGTGCGGTGCGCAAGAACGTCCCGCTCCCGCTTTCGCGCGGCCGCGACCGCGGTGTCATGGCGACCGTGTACGCGGACGGCGGATACGGCTACGCGGCGACCTCCGACCTGTCGGCGGCCGGCCTGAATGCGGTCCTGGAGCGCGCGAGGCAATGGGCGCAGGCGACGGCGCCTCGCGCGCTGTTCGACACGCGGCCGCTGCCGCGTCCCGCGCCGCGTGGCGAATACGCGTCGCCGTCGGTCGACGGAGAGGAGCCGTCGCCGCGCGACTGGAACGAGCTCCTGATGGCCGAATCGACCGCGGCCGCGATCGACCCGCGGATCGTCGACTGGAGCGCGAGCGTCGAGGTGCGCCGCGCCACCCACCGACTGGTGACGAGCGAAGGCGGCGACGTCGTCCAGCGATACCGCGTGATGCTGCCGGGTCTCGCGGTCTCGGCGCACGCCGGCGGCGACACGCAGACCCGGACGCTGAACGGCTACCGCGGCATCTGCCAGCAGGGCGGCCCCGAGGTGCTCGCGCGCTTCGGTTTCGCCGGCGCCGGCCGGCGCGTCGCCGAGGAAGCGCTCGAGCTCGTGCTCGCGCCGAACTGCCCGTCCGGCACGATGGACGTGCTGCTCGCGCCCGACCAGATGGTGCTGCAGATCCACGAGTCGATCGGCCATCCGCTCGAGCTCGACCGCATCCTCGGCGACGAGCGCAACTTCGCCGGAACGAGCTTCGTCACGCCGGACATGTTCGGCCACTACCGCTACGGCTCGGACCTGCTGAACGTCACGTTCGACCCGACGCGCCCCGAGGAGCTCGCGAGCTACGGCTACGACGACGAGGGGACGCGCGCGGAGCGCACCTGCCTGATCCGCCGCGGCATCCTCGAGCGCCCGCTCGGCGGCGCGGTTTCGCAGGCGCGCTCCGGCCTCCCCGGCGTCGCGAACGCGCGCGCCGACGGCTGGAACCGTCCGCCCATCGACCGGATGGCGAACCTGAACATCGAACCGGGCACGTCGTCGTTCGACGAGCTGGTCGCGCGCATCGGGCGCGGCGTCCACATGCAGACGAACGCGTCCTGGTCGATCGACGACTCGCGCAACAAGTTCCAGTTCGGCTGCGAGCGCGGCGTGCTGATCGAGGACGGACGCATGAGGGGCGTGGTCAAGAACCCGAACTACCGCGGGATCTCCGCGTCGTTCTGGCGCAGCCTCGCGGCGGTGGGCGACGCGTCGACGATGCAGGTACTCGGCACGCCGTACTGCGGCAAGGGCGAGCCGTCGCAGATCATCGGCGTCGGGCATGCGTCGCCCGCATGCGTGTTCACGGACGTCGACGTGTTCGGAGGCGAGTCCTGATGGGTGCGGTGGCCGCAGCGGGAGCCGAGGAGCGCTTCGCCGACTGGACCTCGACGATCGAGCGCGCGCTCGCGCCGGGGGAGCGCTACACCGCGACCTGCGCGGGGGAGGCGACCGACTTCGCGCGCCTGAACCGAGGAAAGGTGCGGCAGGCGGGCAGCGTGCTGCAGAACGAGCTCGCGGTCCGGCTCGTGCGCGGCACCCGGCACGCCGAGCACACGCTGGCGATGACGGGCGACGCGGCGGTCGACCGCGAGGCGATCGCGGAGGCGGTCGCGGGCCTGCGCGACGTGCTGCCGGATCTCGCCGACGACCCGCACCTGCTCCTGGCGGATCGCGTCGAGAGTACGCGCGTCGAGCGCGCCGGGACGCTGCCGCCCGCGGAATCCGTCGTCGAGGAGGTGCTCGCGGCCGCGCACGGGCTCGACCTCGTCGGCATCTACGCGGCGGGCCCCGTCTGGCGCGGATTCGCGAACGCCGAGGGCCAGCGGAACTGGCATTCGGCCGAGACGTTCAACCTGCAGTGGAGCCTCTACGACCGCACGGACAAGGCGGTGAAGAGCGCCTACGCGGGCTTCGCGTGGGACCGCGGCGAGTTCGCCGCACGGATGGCGCGGGCGCGGGAGCGGCTCGCGCTCGTCGCGCGCCCGGCAAGATCGCTCGCGCCGGGCGCTTACCGCGCGTACCTCGCGCCGTCCGCCCTCGAGGAGATCGTCTCGCTGCTGGGCTGGGGCGGATTCTCGGCGCGCGCGCTCGAGACGCACCAGAGCCCGCTGTCGCGCATGCGCGCCGGCGAGCGGCTCGATCCGCGCGTGTCGATCGTCGAGGACATCGCCGGCGGCGTCGCGCCGGCGTTCCAGTCCGAGGGATTCGCGCGCCCGGCAAGCGTCGCGCTCGTGCGCGAGGGCACGCTCGTCGGCGCGCTCACCTCGCCGCGCACCGCACGCGAGTTCTCGATCCCGGCCAACGGCGCGAACGGCGAAGAGATGCCGGAGGCGCTGGCGATGGCGGGCGGCGATCTCGCCCGCGACGACGCGCTCGACGCGCTCGGCGACGGACTCATGGTCGGCAACCTCTGGTACACGAACTACTCGGACCGCCCGGCGTGCCGGATCACGGGCATGACGCGGTTCGCGACGTTCTGGGTCGAGCGCGGCCGCATCGTCGCGCCGGTCGACGTGCTGCGCTTCGACGACACGCTCTACCGGATGCTCGGCGCGAACCTCGAGGCGCTGACGCGCGAGACCGAACTCCTGCTCTCGCCCGACACCTACCGCTCCCGGCAGCTCTCGAGCGCCCGCCTGCCGGGCGCGCTCGTGCGGGAGATGGCGTTCACGCTGTAGACGGGGGCCGTCGGGGTCGGACCCCGGCGCAGGGGTCGACCCCCGGCGCGGCGCTCAGGCCGCGGCGTGCCAGCCCTTCGGGATGGCGGACAGCAGCCGCTGCGTGTAGGGCTCGCGCGGGTTCCGGTAGATCGTGTCCGCGTCGGCGATCTCGACGACCCTGCCCTCGTTCATCACCATCACCTCGTCGGAGATGTACTTGACCACGGCGAGGTCGTGCGAGATGAACAGATAGGACAGGCCGAACTCGTCCTGCAGGTCCTGCAGCAGGTTCAGCACCTGCGCCTGCACCGAGACGTCGAGCGCCGAGACCGACTCGTCGCAGATCAGGATGTCGGGCTTGAGCGTGAGGCAGCGCGCGATCGCGATGCGCTGGCGCTGGCCGCCCGAGAACTCGTGCGGGTACTTGTAGAACGAGACGTCGGGCAGGCCGACCTTGCCCAGGAGCTCGAACACGTGGTCGGTGCGCTCCTGCGCGTTCGCGCCGATGCCGTGGATCGCCAGCGGCTCGGTCAGGATCTGCCCGACCGTGAAGCGCGGATTGAGCGACGCGTACGGATTCTGGAAGATGATCTGGATGCGGCGCTTGTAGGGCATGAACGCCCGCTCGGACATCGACAGGATGTCCTTGCCGTCGAACAGCGCCTGCCCCGTCGTGGCCTGGTGCAGCCGCATCAATGTGAGCCCCACGGTCGTCTTGCCCGAACCCGACTCGCCGACCAGGCCGAGCGTCCTGCCCCGGCGCAGCGCGAACGACACGTCGGCGACGGCCTTGAACTCGCGCCTGCCGAACAGCCCCTCGCGCACCTGGAAGCTCTTGCCGAGGTCCTTCACGTCGAGGATGACGGAATCGGAGGCGGCGAGCCCGCGCGCGCGCTCCTCGATGTGCTGCGGCCCGCGCCCGCCCATGAAGTCGTCGATGACCGGCAGCCGCATCGGCCGGCGATCGAGCGCCGGGCGGCACATGAGCAGCGCCTTCGTGTACGCGTCCCCCGGCGACTCGAAGATCGCCTTCGCGGTCCCCTGCTCGCGGACCTCGCCCTGGCGCATCACGACCACGTGATCGGCGATCTCGCCGACGACCGCGAGGTCGTGCGTGATGAACAGCACGCTCATCCGGTGGCGACGCTTCAGGTCCGCGATCAGCTCGAGGATCTGCTTCTGGATCGTGACGTCGAGCGCGGTCGTCGGCTCGTCGGCGATCAGCAGCTTGGGTTCGCACGCGATCGCCATCGCGATCATCACGCGCTGCTGCTGCCCGCCGGACATCTGCGACGGATAGGCGTCGATGCGCCGCTTCGGCTCGGGGATCCCGACCTCGTCGAGGAGCTCGACGGCGCGCCTGCGCGCGGCGGCCGCCGAAAGCCCGCGGTGCAGCCTGAGCACCTCCGTGAGCTGGTAGCCGACGGTGAACACCGGGTTCAGCGACGTCATCGGCTCCTGGAAGATCATCGAGATGTCGGCGCCGCGCAGGTCGCGCATCGCGCGCGCCGGGAGCCCGACGAGGTTCCTTCCGCCGAACAGGATGCGGCTCGCCGGGTCGACGATCGAGTTCTCGGGCGGCAGCAGGCCCAGGATCGCGAGCGCGGTCACGCTCTTGCCCGATCCGGACTCGCCGACCAGCGCGACCGTGCTGTCCTCCGGAATGTCGAACGAGACGCCCTTGACGGCCTCGAACGTCGCCTCGCCTCCGAGGCGGAACTTGACGCGCAGGTCGCGCACCTGGATCAGCGGCTCGCCCGCGGGCTTCGAAGATTCGGGTCGCATGGCGTCAGTGCCCCTTCAGTCCTTTCAGCTTCGGGTCCAGCGCGTCGCGCAGCGCGTCGGTGAACAGCGAGAACGCGGTCACGAGCGTCGCCATCGCGACGGTCGCCGCGACGAGCTGCCACCACTTGCCGAGGATCAGCTCGTTCTGCGCCTCGTTGAGCATCGACCCCCACGACACGACGTCGACCGGCACCCCGAACCCGAGGAACGACAGGATCACCTCGGCCTTGATGAAGCCGACCACCAGGATCGAGAGCTGCACGAGCACGACGTGCGACACGTTCGGGAAGATGTGGACGAACATGCGGCGCGCGTTCGACGCCCCGATCGCGTCGGCGGCCTGCACGTACTCGCGCGACTTGTGCTTCAGGTACTCGGCGCGGATCAGCCGGAACACGCCCGTCCAGCCGGTCAGGCCGAGGATCAGGATGATCGTGAGCATCCCCTTCTGCTGCAGCACCGCGGCGACCGCGAGCACGAGCAGCAGGTACGGGATCGCGTTGAACACCGAGTAGAACCAGTTGAACGCGTCGTCGACCCAGCGGCCGTAGTAGCCCGCGACCGCGCCGAACAGCGTCCCCAGCGCGGTCGCCACGAGCGCGGACGCGATGCCCACGAAGATCGACGTCTCGGAGCCCTTGATCGTCTTCGCGATCACGTCTCGTCCCCACTTGTCGCCCCCGAACGGCAGCGTCGCGGCGCGCGCCTCCGCAGGCGCCGGCGCCGCGGCGCCGCTCCCCTTCGACGCGCGGATGTCGGCCATCACGTCGGCGAGCGGGTCGACGCTCTTCCCCTCCGAGGGCGCGGACGGCGCGGGCGCGGCGGCGGGCTTCGCGCCCTTCAATTCGGCGATGACGTCGGCGAGCGGGTCGACGATCGACGACTTGTATTCGCCGGCGGGTACCGCCGACTCGGGCGCGGCGGGCGCCGCGGGGGTCCCGGCCTCTACGTCGGCCCCGACGAACGACGGCGGCGCGTAGTTGACGCCCGCCTCGCGCGACCAGTCCTTCGCGACGAGCCCCAAACCGGACAGGATCATCATCACGACGAACGCGAACACGATCACGAGCGAGACCATGCCGACGCGGTCGGCGCGGAGGCGCCGCCAGGCGAGCGTCCAGAGGCCCGGCGAGACGGTGTGGGGAATCTCGCGCGTGCCGTCGGCCGCGCGCGGGAGCGTTGCGCCGGGGGTGGCCATCGTCCGCTCCGTCACTTGAGCTGGACCCGCGGGTCCACCGCCTTGTACATCAGGTCGGCGAGCAGGTTGAAGACCATCGTCGCGACCGCGACGTAGACGGTGATCGCCTTGATCACCGGGAAGTCGCTGCGCTCGACCGCGAGGATCACCTCGCGGCCGATCCCCGGGATCGAGAAGAAGCGCTCGATCAGGAACGCGCCGATCAGCAGCCCCGGCAGCGAGGCCATGATCGTCGTGATGATGGGGATCGACGCGTTCCGCAGCACGTGGACCCACATGATGCGGTTCTCGGACAGTCCCTTCGCGCGCGCGGTGCGCACGTAGTCCTGGTTGATCTCGTCCAGCACGAAGGTCCGGTAGAGCCGCAGGCTCGGCGCGATGCTGACCGCGAGCCCGATCAGGATCGGCAGCGACGCGTAGCGGAACAGGTTCTCCCAGAACGAGTCGCCCCAGCCCTGCACCGGGAACCAGCCGAGCTTGTAGGCGAACACGTACTGGAACACGATGATGTAGACGAGGATCGAGATCGAAAGCCCGACCGTGCACACGATCATCACCGTCCGGTCGGTCAGCGAGCCGCGAACGTACGCGACCGCGAGCGCGAGCCCGATCGCGATCAGCGCGTCGAGCAGGGTGAGCGGGATGAGCACCGTGAGCGACGGCGGCAGCCGCGTGAAGATGATCGACGAGATCCGCTCGTTGGTGCTCCAGGACGCGCCGAAGTCGCCCGACAGGATCTGCTTGACGAAGATCCAGAGCTGCACCCAGTAGGGCTGGTCGACCCCGAGCTGGCGCCGGATGTTGTCGATCTGCTCCTGGTTGCTGATCTTCCCGGCGAGCACGTAGGCGGGATCGCCGCCCACCCAGTTGAACAGGAAGAACACCAGCAGCACGACCCCGAGCATCGTCGGGACCATCTGCCACAGGCGCCGGATGATGTACGCCGTCATCGTCGATCCTCCCCGGGGCCGCGGATCTCGCGGCCTCCCGGCGGTTGCGTTCGAGCACGACGCCGCCCCGGCGTCCGCGCCTCTGGTTCTCGCGTGTCCGCCGCCCGCCACGCGCCGGGCCTTCGGCCCCCGCGCGGCGGGCGCGGCATCGCTTTGTCGCGCTGCGGATCCGGCCGGGGTCGCCGGCGGCCCGCGCGTCGTCTACACCCCTCCTCCTACTTGTTCGGTCCCTGCGGCGCCACGTCGAGATACTGCCAGTGCGCGTGCAGGATCGGATGGCGCTTGTAGCCCAGCACGCGCGGCTGGACGAGCATGTTGCGGTACCGGCTGATCATGAGCCGCCACGGCGCGTACGCCTCGATGACGCGCGTCATCTCCTGGTAGAGCCTGTCGCGCTCCGGGCCGGGAGGCATCGTCTGCGTGCGCGCATAGAGCTTGTCGAACTCGGGGATCCGCGCGCAGGCGTTGTTGCTCTGGTAGGTGTTCGGGCCGAAGAGCAGTTGCATGAAGTTGTCGCCGTCCGGGTAGTCGGCGATCCAGGAGGCGACGCGCATCTGCAGCTTGCACTGCTTCTCGGCCTTGAGCAGCTCCGGGAACTTGTCCTTGTGGACGTCCATCCGCACGCCGATCGCGTCGAGCGACTTCTTCCACAGCTCGTCCTGCTGGCGCCCGAGCGTGTCCGGGCGCGAGGAAAGCCGCACGACGAGCGGCTTGCCGTCCGGTAGCGTACGCCATCCGTCGGCGCCGCGCTTGTATCCGAACTTGTCGAGCAGCGCGTTGGCGCCCGCCGGGTCGTAGGCGATCCCGCCCTTCCACGCCGGATCGTGGCCGACGACGCCCGGCGGGATCGGGTAGCGCGCCTCGATCGCCTGGCCGTTGCGGATCACGCGGATCTCGTCGTCGACGTTGTAGCTCATCGCCATCGCGCGGCGCAGCGCGACCTTTTCCTTCGCGAGCCCGCCGACGACCGGGTCGGTCATGTTCCAGTAGGTGTACGAGAGCTCGGGGTCGACGATGCGCGAGAGCTTCACGCCCTTCGCCCTTAGCTCGGGCTTCAGCGTCGCCCCGTCGAGCACCTTCGGCGCGAGGGGCCCTTCCATGTTCATCAGGTCGATCTCGTCGCTCTGGAACGCGAGCAGGCGCGCCTGGTCCTCCTCGATGATCGAGATCTCGACGCGGCCGACCTGCGGCATCGACTTGCCCTTCATCTCGCGCACGACCGCCGCATCCGCGGGATCGGCCGAGGCGAAGTTCCAGACGAAGCCGCGGTAGTGCGGGTTCGCCTCGAGCGAGATCTTGGAGCTGCGCACCCACTTCGCGAGGCGGTAGGGGCCGGTGCCGACCGGGTTGGCCTGCGCGCGCCCGTCGCTCTCGGCGTACTTCTCGATCACCTCGCGCGCGACCGCGGAGGTGGGCTCGTGCGCGAGGATGTAGGGCAGGTTGTAGTCGGTGTCCTTGAGGCGGAACCGGATCGTGTGGCGGTCGACGGCCTCGATGCCCGGGACCTTGCGGTCGTAGTCGAACTTTCCCGACTTCTTCGCCTGCTCGGCGACCTCGTCCAGGCCCACGAGCTTGCCCTCGACGAGGAACGCCCACGGCGAGCGGATCTTCGGGTCGATCAGGCGCTTGATCGAATAGACGAAGTCGTCCGCCGTGAGCTCGCGCGGCTTGCCGCCGAACGCCGGGTCGTCGGCGAAGCGGATGCCCTTCCTGAGCTTGACGGTCCAGGTCCTGCCGTTGTCGGCGACCTGCGGCATTCCGTCGGCTGCGAGCGGCACGACCTTGGACGGACGCGCCAGGTAGTCGTACGTGTAGAGCGTCTCGAAGATGCCCTGGACCACCGTCCCCGAGTAGAGGTCGTGCACGGCTGCGGGATCGAAGCCGGTCTCTGCGACCGGGAAGACCTCGCGCACGACCTTGTTCATGTCCGGCGCGGCGAGCGCGGGGACCGCGACGGCCAGCGCCGCGGCGAGCGTCGCCGGGCGCAGCAGCGCGAGCAGCGAATAGAAGTTGCGCGGCATCGTGGGCATAGGCGGCCGCGTCAGGTCCGCGGCTCGAGGTCCATGTAGAGCCACTCGGCGTGGAGGATCGGGTGCTTCTTGTAGCCCAGCACCCACGGCCGGATCATCTGGTTGCGCTCGCGCGACACGTGCATCGCCCAGGCGCCGTCGACCTGCATCTGCCGGGTCATCTCGAGGAACAGCCGGTTGCGTTCCGGCGCGTCCGGCGGCATCGCGCGCGCCTTGTCGTAGAGCGCGTCGAACGACTTCGACTCGTAGCAGCCGTTGTTGCTCTGGCCGGTGTTCGGCCCGTAGAGCAGCTGCATGAAGTTCTCGCCGTCGGGGTAGTCGGCGATCCACGCCGCGCCCCACATCATCAGCTGGCAGGCCTTCGCCGCCTTCAGGTTGTCGCCGAACTTGCCAGAGTCGAACTCGATGCGGACGGCGATCGAGTCCATCGCCTTCTTCCACAGCTCGTTGTGCGTGCGGTCGATCTGCGAGGTCTGCGTCGCCTGCCGGATGACGAGCGGCCTGCCGTCGGGCATGCGGCGCCAGCCGTCGGCCCCCTTGCGGTAGCCGAACCGGTCGAGCAGCCTGTTCGCGAGCTCGGGATCGTACGGGCTGATCGTGCGGTACGACGGGTCGTGGCCGACGACGCCGGCCGGGATCGGCATGTGCGCCTGCACCGCCTGGCCCTTGCGCACGACCTCGATCTCCTCGCGCACGTCGTAGGCCATGATGATCGCGCGGCGCAGCGCGAGCTTCTCCGGCGCGAAGCCGCCGATCACCGGATCGCGGAAGTTGAAGATCGTGTAGGTGATCTCGGGGTCGATCGCCTTGAAGAGGGTCACGCCCTCGCCGGTCCAGCGGGGCAGCAGGCTGCCTTCCGAGCCGACCGCCTGCGGCCGGAACGTACCGGGCAACGACAGGACGTCGAGCTCCTTGCCGCCGAACGCGAGCCAGCGCGACTGGTCCTCCTCGATGATCGAGATCTCGACGCGCCCGATCTGCGGCATCTTCTTGCCTCGCATCGCCTTGACGATCGCGTCGTCCCACGCGGGCTCGGCGGACGCGAAGTCCCAGGTGAAGCCCCGGTAGTCGGGGTTCGCCTCGAGCACGATGCGCGAGGCGCGCTTCCATTCCTTCAGCACGTACGGGCCGGTCCCGACCGGATGCGCGCCGACGTCGTCGCCGTAGAACTCGACCACCTCGCGCGCCATCGCGCCGTACGGAACGTGCGCGACCGTATAGTTGAACAGGTAGTCGGGGGCGACGAGCCGGATCACGAGCGTGTACGGATCGGGCGTCTCGAGGCCGGGGATCTTCGCGTCGTAGTCGAACCGTCCGGTCTTCTTCGCCTGCGCGATCGCCTCGTCGAGGCCGGCGATCCTGCCCTCGACCATGAACGCCCAGGGCGAGCGGTTCTTCGGGTCCGCGTGGCGCTTGATGACGTAGGCGAAGTCGCCGGCGACGAGCTCGCGCTTCCGGCCCTTGAACGCCGGATCGGCCACGTAATGGATGCCCTTGCGGATCCGGAACGTGTAGGTGCGGCCGTTGTCCGTCACCTGCGGCATCGCCTCGGCTGCGAGCGGCACGAGCCTGGCCGGGCGCGCGAGGTAGTCGTAGGTCAGGAGGCGCTCGAAGATCGCCTCGTTGACCGTGTTCGAATAGAGGTCCGAGACGCGCGCCGGGTCGAAGCCGGTCTCGGCGGTCGGGAACGCGATCCGGTAGACCTTCGAGAGGTCCGCGGCCGGCGCGGCTGTCGCGGCAACGAATGCGATGGCGGCGACGAGCGAGCGGACGAGCGTGGCGAACCGGCGATGCATGGACTGCCTGGACCTGTTCCGGGAAAAAAAGCCGCGCATAGTACCATTTTCACCTTCCCATGCTGCGAAAAGCCCTGCGAGCGTGGATCGAGCGGCTCAAGCCGTCGGTCCAGAAGATCACCCGCCACCCGTGGGTGGTCCGCTACGTCCCGGCGCTGTCCGATCCCGATCTCTGGCACCTGAACCGCCGGTCGACGGCCCGGGGCGTCGCCGTCGGTCTCCTGTGCGGGCTGATCCCGGGACCGGTCCAGGTCGCCGGCGCGATCGCGCTCTCGCTTCTCTGGCGCGCCAACTTTCCGCTCGCGGCGATCACGACGCTCTACACGAACCCGTTCACGATCGTTCCCCTCTACCTCCTGGCCTACGAGTACGGCCGCCTGTTCTTTCCCGGTGCGCCGCCGGTGGTCGCCGTGCTGCCGCCGCCGTTCGTCGACGCCGCCAGCTACGTCCCGGCGCTCGCCGCCTGGATGGCCGAGCTCGGCAAGCCGCTGGCGCTCGGCATCGTGCTGCTCGCGCTGACGCTGGCCAGCGTCGGCTTCGTGGCGGTGCGGCTCGTCTGGCGATGCCACGTCGTCGCGATGTGGCGCAAGCGAGCGAGAGAGCGCTCGCTCGCCCGATGAAGCCGCGCTGGTGGGACGACGCGGCGGCGGACCTCGCGCGCCGCGACCGCGTGATGAGAAAGCTGGTTCGCGCGCACCCGGGTGCGGGCCTGAAGCGCCGCAGCGACGCGTTCACGGCGCTGGCACGGGCAATCACGGGGCAGCAGATCTCGGTGAAAGCGGCCGATGCGATCTGGCGCCGACTCGTCGCCGCCGCCGCCCCGGAGGCGGCGAGGCAGGCGTTCCCGCGCCTCGATCCGGCGCGGGTGGCCGCACTGGCGACGCCCGACCTCCGGTCGGCGGGATTCTCGGAGCGGAAGGCCGCCTACCTGGCGGACCTCGCCGGCCACTTCCTGTCCGGCCGGCTCGACCCCGGGGCCTGGAAGCGGCTCGACGACGAGACGCTGATTGCGGCGCTCGTCGACGTCCGCGGCATCGGACGCTGGACGGCCGAGATGTTCCTGATGTTCCACGAGCTTCGGCCGGACGTTCTGCCGGTCGGCGATCTCGGGCTGCGCAAAGCCGCCGCCCTCCACTACCGGGGGGGCGAGGCGACGACGCCGGACGAGTTGCGCGAACTGGGCGAACGCTGGCGCCCCTGGCGCAGCGCCGCGACCTGGTACCTGTGGCGCTCGCTCGATCCGATCGCCATCGAGTATTGAGCCGCCCCACCTCCGCTCCCCTCCGGACCATCGCGAGGGGGGGCGGCGCACCCGTCGGCGGGACGACACCGGAGCGCCCGCCGTGCATCGCCGCTCCGACGCCAAGCGATCTTCCCTGCACTCGTTTGTAGGCAACGAATTCGCGCGAGCGATCGGACGTCGACTCACTCGCGGCAATCGCAGCACTCTACATTTCATAGATACCTATTGCCTTGAAACAAAGAGTGTTTCAGCGTTAATAGCGATATCTGTCGATCACTCGATCGATTCGGTAACTGCATGCACCAATAGTCACATCTTCTGACGGTACGCAGGCCTGCGTACCCTCTTCGATCGCCGGGGCCGCGCGCGCTCCGCCGACGGCGCCGAGCCCCTCCGGGCCTCTCAGGCACGGCTTGTGCAGTACGCCACTGACGGCGAACTGCCGGAGACCGCCGCAACGGTCGTTTCCTGCCGACGCCTGACGAATTCCGACCGAAAGCATGACGCTCTCCGGCAGTCGCGGAAGGGCGATTTTCGACACAAATGCACATTGTTGTATGACACAAATGATCGGAAGACGCAGAAATCAAGCCCCGACGACCCGGGGCGATGCCCGGCTCCCGCGCCCTCGCGCGTCGCGCCCGGGCATGCCGTCTCCCGATCTCACGCAATGGAGTGCCCGATGAAGCTCGTCCTGCGGTTCTTCGTCGCCTGCCTCGTGTCCGGCGGGATCGTTTCGGCGTCCGGCCACGGCGTCGTCCCGCGGGCGGACGCCGCCGGCGAGGCGAACGCGGCGTCCCGGGTCGCCGAATCGGCCGCACGCGACCTGACCGTGAAACTCCTGGCGTCGCGATCGGCGCACGCCCGCGCGAAGTCGGCCACCGACAAGGCGCTGACGCTCGCGCCGCTCGTCGAGATCGCACGGCAGCGTCGGGAGGAGTTGCTCGATCTCGTGGACGCCGATCCCGCCGAGGTGCTCCGGGTCGCGCTGCCGGCGGACGCGCGCGAGTCTCTCCCTGGCGAGGTCCGCGCCTACGTCGAGGAGGCGGCCGACGAGGCGGGCGAGATCGAGGTGCTTCACGTCGACCACGTGGACGCCGCCGACGACCACTACCTGCACTTCCTGAACACGCCGAAGGGGCGATACTCGCTGCACTTCGCGTCCGCGATGCCGGACATCGTGACCGGGGCGGTCGTGAGCGTCCGCGGCGTGCGCCTCGGCGCGGCCATCGTCGTCGCCGGCCAACCCGCGGTCATGGCCGGGAAGGCGCTCGACGTCGCCGGCAACACCAGGGGCGCGCAGTCGACGCTCGCGATCCTCGTCAACTTCAGCAACGCGCCGTCGCAGCCGTACAGCGTCGCCTACGCGCAGGACGTGCTGTTCGGCAAGACGAGCGCGTTCGACTACGAGGCGTCGTACCAGCAGACGACGCTCACCGGCGCGGTCGCCGGGTGGTTCACGATCGCGGCCACGTCGACCACCTGCGACTTCGGCGCGATCGCGACGCAGGCGAAGGCGGCGGCCGCTGCCGCCGGCTACGTGCTGTCGAGCTACTCGCGGCTCGTCTACGTGTTCCCGTCGAACACTTGCAGCTGGTGGGGACTGGGCACGGTCGGCGGCAATCCGTCGCAGGCGTGGATCCACACCCGGTTCGGGTTCTCGGTCAAGGTCGTCGGCCACGAGATGGGCCACAACCTCGGGCTCTTCCACTCGCACTCGCTCGACTGCGGCTCGGCACCGGTCGCCGCCACCGGCTGCTCCGCCTCCGAATACGGCGACGTGTTCGACCTGATGGGGAGCAATTCGGGAGGCCACTACAACGCGTTCCAGAAGGAACGCCTGGGCTGGCTCGACGACGGCGCTTCGCCGCCGCTCACGACGGTCCCCGCGGTCGCCGGGACGGCCACGTTCGACATCGCGCCGATCGAGGACGCGCGCAACGCGCAGCCCCGCGCGCTCAAGATTCCGCGCGCGTCCGCCTGCGGGGTGGCCAACGAGTGGTTCTACGTCGAGGCCCGCCAGGCGAAGGGCTACGACGCGTTCCTCGCCGGCAACGCCAACGTCCTGTCGGGCGTCCTCGTCCGGAAGGTGACCGGCGGCGTCGCCGACAGCAGCTACCTGCTCGACATGACGCCTGCCACCACATCATGGTCCGACGCCGCGCTCGTCGCGGGAAAGTCGTTCACCGATCCGCAGTCCGGCCTCCGGATCTCGACCGTCTCGGCGGGCTCGACCGGTGCCCGCGTCAGCGTCACGTTCCCCGCCGCGAGCTGCACGCGTGCCGCGCCCGCAGTGACGATCACCCCCGGCGAGACGACCTGGACGCCTGCCGGCGCGTCGGTCGCGTACGCGGTGCAGGCGCAGAACAGGGATTCCTGCGGGTGCTCGCCGACGAACTTCGACGTGAGCGCCGCGGTGCCGAGCGGCTGGGGCGCGACCAGCGCGCGCACGCCGAGCGTCGTCGCGGGCGGCAGCGCCGTCGCATCGATCCTGGTGACCACGCCCGTCGGCGCTCCGGCGGGCTTCTATCCGCTGACGCTCAAGGCCGCCAACGTCTACGCGGCCGCGATGGCGGGCACCGCCGCGGGAACGGTCGCGATCGACGCGACCGCCCCGCCTCCGCCGCCTCCGCCTCCGCCGCCGGCCGACAGCGTCGTCGTCCAGACGCTCGCCGCGGTCGCCTCGACCGACAGGTCGAGCTACTGGGCGCCGCGCTACGGCTCGACGGCCGCGACGATCACGACGAAGGTGACGGCGAACGGGACGCCGGTCGCCGGCACGTCGGTCAGCGTCGAGGTGCGCGACCCGGGCGGCGCCCTCACGACGCTCTCCGGCTCGACCGCGAGCACCGGGACGGTGTCGCTCGGCTACGCGATCCGTTCCACGTCCAGGCGGGGAACCTACACGGTGACGAGCCGCGCGACCGGGAAGGACTCGACCGCCAGCGCCACCACGAGCTTCTCCGTCAACTGACGCGATCCCCGGTGACGCGCCGCGCCCCTGCCCGGGCGCGGCGTCCGCTCGTCCAGCGCGTCGATGCTGCACCGCAGATTGACGCGCGCGGGGCGGGCCGGATAAATGCGGAACGCCGTTCCACATTGCGCGTCCCGTGATCTACTCGCCCGCCCAGCGCTGCCTCGATCTCCTCGAGCTCCTCGCCGACGAGCCGGTGGGCCTTCCGCTCACGGTCGTCTGCGCCCGCCTCGCGCTTCCCAAGAGCGCGGCGCACCGGTTCCTCGCACTGCTCGCGTCGCGGGGATTCGTGCGCCAGGACGCCTCGACTCAGCACTACGCGCTGACCCTCAAGCTGCCCGCCCTCGGCTTCCGCTACCTCGCCGGCACCGGATGGCCCGATCTCGCGCAGCCGACGCTCGACGCGCTCGCGTCGCGCACCGGCGAGCTCGCGCGCCTCGCGCTCGTCGAGGGCGACACGCTCACCTGGGTCGCCAAGGCGCAAGGCGCGTCGACCGGGTTGCGCTACGACGCCGACGCCGGGCGCGGCGTGATCCTCCACGCGACCGCGACGGGCAAGGCGTGGCTCGCGACGCTGCCCGAGGAACGCGCACTCGCGCTCGTCGCGCGTGAAGGCCG
>CALDKM010000268.1:0-9063 GCA_937898875.1 uncultured Pseudomonadota bacterium
GCGGCAAGTACAAGCGCCTGAAGCACCGCGGCGTGATCTGCGAGAAGTGCGGCGTCGAGGTGACGCTCGCCAAGGTGCGTCGCGAGCGCATGGGCCACATCGAGCTCGCCTCGCCGGTCGCGCACATCTGGTTCCTGAAGAGCCTGCCGTCGCGCATGGGCATGGTGCTCGACATGACGCTGCGCGACATCGAGCGCGTCCTGTACTTCGAGGCGTTCGTCGTGACCGACCCGGGGCTCACGCCGCTCAACCGCGCCCAGCTGCTGACCGAGGACGACTATCTCGCCAAGCTCGAGCAGCACGGCGACGACTTCCAGGCGTCGATGGGCGCCGAGGGCATTCGGGAGCTGCTGAAGGGCCTCGACGTCAACCACGAGGTCGACAAGCTCCGCAAGGAGCTCGAGACGACCGGCTCGGACACCAAGATCAAGAAGATCGCGAAGCGCCTCAAGGTGCTCGAGGCCTTCCACAAGTCCGGCATCAAGCCCGAGTGGATGATCCTCGAGGTGCTGCCGGTGCTCCCGCCCGAGCTGCGGCCGCTCGTCCCGCTCGACGGCGGCCGGTTCGCGACCTCCGACCTGAACGACCTGTACCGTCGCGTGATCAACCGCAACAACCGCCTGAAGCGGCTGCTCGAGCTCAAGGCGCCGGACATCATCGTCCGGAACGAGAAGCGGATGCTGCAGGAAGCCGTCGACTCGCTGCTCGACAACGGCCGCCGCGGCAAGGCCATGACCGGCGCCAACAAGCGCCCGCTGAAGTCGCTGGCCGACATGATCAAGGGCAAGGGCGGCCGCTTCCGCCAGAACCTGCTCGGCAAGCGCGTCGACTACTCGGGGCGCTCGGTCATCGTCGTGGGTCCGCAGCTCAAGCTGCACCAGTGCGGCCTGCCGAAGCTGATGGCGCTCGAGCTGTTCAAGCCGTTCATCTTCAACAAGCTCGAGACGATGGGGCTCGCGACCACGATCAAGGCCGCGAAGAAGATGGTCGAGAGCCAGGAGCCCGTGGTCTGGGACATCCTCGAGGACGTGATCCGCGAGCATCCGGTGCTGCTCAACCGCGCGCCGACGCTGCACCGGCTCGGCATCCAGGCGTTCGAGCCGGTCCTGATCGAGGGCAAGGCGATCCAGCTGCACCCGCTCGTCTGCACCGCGTTCAACGCCGACTTCGACGGCGACCAGATGGCCGTGCACGTGCCGCTGTCGCTCGAGGCGCAGATGGAGGCGCGCACGCTGATGCTCGCGTCGAACAACGTGCTGCTCCCGTCCAACGGCGAGCCGTGCATCGTGCCGTCGCAGGACATCGTGCTGGGGCTCTACTACGCGACGCGCGAGCGCATCGGCGCCGCGGGCGAGGGCATGCGGTTCGCCGACGTGGCGGAGGTCGCGCGCGCCTACGAGTCGCGCCAGGCCGAGCTGCACGCGAAGATCACCGTGCGCATCCGCGAGATCGGCAAGCGGGCCGAGGACGGCACGCGTCCCGAGACGCTGACCCGCTACGAGACCACGGTCGGCCGCGCGCTGCTCTCGGAGATCCTGCCGCCGGGCCTCGCGTTCGAGAACATCAACAAGCCGCTCAAGAAGAAGGAGATCTCGCGTCTCATCAACTCGAGCTTCCGCCGCTGCGGCCTGCGCGAGACGGTGATCTTCGCCGACAAGCTGATGCAGGCCGGGTACGGGCTCGCGACGCGCGGCGGCATCTCGTTCGCCGCCGGCGACATGCTGGTCCCGGCCGAGAAGCAGGCGATCATCGAGAAGTCCGAGAAGGAAGTGAAGGAGATCGAGGCGCAGTACACCTCGGGCCTCGTCACGCAGGGCGAGCGCTACAACAAGGTCGTCGACATCTGGGGCCGCGCCGGCGACGAGATCGCCAAGGCGATGATGAACCAGCTGGGCGAGATGGAGGTTCTCGACCGCGACGGCAAGAAGGTCCGCCAGCCGTCGTTCAACTCGATCTTCATGATGGCCGACTCGGGCGCGCGCGGCTCGGCCGCGCAGATCCGGCAGCTCGCCGGCATGCGCGGCCTGATGGCGAAGCCTGACGGCTCGATCATCGAGACGCCGATCACCGCGAACTTCCGCGAGGGCCTCAACGTCCTGCAGTACTTCATCTCGACGCACGGCGCGCGCAAGGGCCTCGCCGACACGGCGCTCAAGACCGCGAACTCGGGCTACCTGACTCGTCGCCTCGTCGACGTGACGCAGGACCTGGTCGTGACCGAGGACGACTGCGGCACGAGCAACGGCGTCGCGATGAAGGCGCTCGTCGAGGGCGGCGAGGTGATCGAGCCGCTGCGCGAGCGCATCCTGGGCCGGGCGGCGGCCGCGGACATCGTCAATCCCGAGACGCAGGAGACGCTGTACGAGAAGGGCACGCTCCTGGGCGAGGACGAGGTCGACCGCATCGAGGCGCTCGGCATCGACGAGGTCAAGGTGCGCACGCCGCTCACCTGCGACACCCGCTACGGACTGTGCGCGACCTGCTACGGCCGCGACCTCGGCCGCGGGCACCTGGTGAACGTCGGGGAGGCGGTCGGCGTGATCGCCGCGCAGTCGATCGGCGAGCCCGGCACGCAGCTCACGATGCGGACGTTCCACATCGGCGGCGCGGCATCGCGGACCGCGGCGGCCTCGCAGGTCGACTCGAAGTCGGCGGGGACGGTGCGGTTCACGGCGCTCATGCGCTACGTCACCAACGCGAAGGGCGAGCTGGTCGTGATCGCGCGCTCGGGCGAGGTGATGATCCACGACGACAACGGCCGCGAGCGCGAGCGCCACAAGGTGCCGTACGGCGCGACGCTGCAGGTGAAGGACGGCGACGTCGTGAAGGCCGGGAAGGTTCTGGCGCAGTGGGACGCGACGGCGCGACCGATCGTCACCGAGTACGCGGGGCGCGTGAAGTTCGAGAACGTCGAGGAGGGCGTGACCGTCGCCAAGCAGGTCGACGACGTGACCGGCCTCTCGACGCTGGTCGTCATCGACCCGAAGCGCCGCGCGACGACCTCGGCCAAGGGCGTCCGTCCTCAGGTCAAGCTGCTGGACGACGGCGGCAACGAGATCATGCTCGCGGGCAGCGACCACCCGGTCAACATCACCTTCCAGCTGGGCTCCATCATCACGGTGAAGGACGGCCAGCAGGTGTCGGTCGGCGAGATCCTCGCGCGGATCCCCCAGGAGACGTCGAAGACCCGCGACATCACGGGCGGCCTGCCGCGTGTGGCGGAACTGTTCGAGGCGCGCTCCCCGAAGGACGCCGGCATGCTCGCGGAGGTCACCGGCACCGTGTCGTTCGGCAAGGACACGAAGGGCAAGCAGCGCCTGGTCATCACCGACCTCGACGGCTCCCCGCACGAGTTCCTGATCCCGAAGGACAAGCACGTCACCGTGCACGACGGCCAGGTGGTCAACAAGGGCGAGATGATCGTCGACGGCCCGGCGGATCCGCACGACATCCTGCGCCTGCTCGGCGTCGAGCAGCTCGCGCGGTACATCACCGACGAGGTGCAGGACGTCTACCGGCTGCAGGGCGTGAAGATCAACGACAAGCACATCGAGGTGATCGTCCGCCAGATGCTGCGGCGCCTGCAGGTGCTCGAGCCGGGCGACACGAGGTTCATCACCGGCGAGCAGGCCGAGCGCTCGGATCTCCTCGACGAGAACGACAAGGCGACGGACGACGGCAAGCAGCCCGCGACCTACGAGCACATGCTGCTCGGCATCACCAAGGCGTCGTTGTCGACCGACTCGTTCATCTCCGCGGCGTCGTTCCAGGAGACCACGCGCGTGCTGACCGAAGCCGCGATCATGGGCAAGCGCGACGACCTCCGGGGCCTCAAGGAGAACGTCATCGTCGGCCGGCTGATCCCGGCGGGCACGGGCCTCGCGCACCACAACGCGCGCAAGCGCCAGAAGGCGCTGGGTCCGGAGGCTGCGCTGATGGAGGCGACGGCGGAGGCGGAGGACAAGGCGGCCGCCCAGGCCGCAGCGGAGGCCTCGGCGAACGCTGCCTGACGCATCGCCCGGGCGTTCGATCGACGGGCCGGCGGGAGACCGCCGGCCCTTTTCTTTCCCGCGTCCCGACGGGGAGGCCGGCGACGTCCTATCCCGCCGTCGTCCCGTTCGCCGCGGCAGCGCCGGTCCGCCCGTCGTTCCAGACGTCGGCGACGAGGGCGACGAGCGCCGCGACCGCCGGTTCGCCGCCCCGTTCGCGGGCATGGATGAACTGCAACGTCGTCTCGAGCCGCGCATCCGGCCAGACGGCGACCTCGCCCGCGCGCTCGGCGTCGAGCGCCAGGTCGTCGCGCATCAACCCTGCGCCGACGCCCGCGACGACGAGGGAACGGACGACCGACTCGTTGTCCGCCTCGACGATCGTCTCGGGCGTCCGCCCGCGAGCGTGGAAGAGCTCCGAGGCGAGCGCATGGTGGGAACTGATCGCGGGAGTCATCACCCAAGGGAGCGAGGCGACGCGCGCCCAGTCGCTCCCGGTGACCCGCTCGCGCCAGGCGGCGGGCACGACGACGCGGTAGGTCATCGGCCGGAGCGTGAGCGCCGACACCGACGGGTGGTGCAGCGGCCCGTAGTAGAAGCTCGCGTCGAGCTCCCCGTCCCGGACCTTTGCGAACGCGGCCCCGGTGACTTCGTGGCGCAAATCGAGGTGGAGCAGCGGGTGGCGTTCGACCGTGCGCGCCAGGAGGTCCCCGAGACGCAGCGTCTCCGGATCGGCGAGCGTGCCGACCTTCAGGTGTGCCGCCACCTCGCCCTTGAACGAACGGGCCCGGCTCTTCAGGTCGGCGGCCGCCCCGATCACCCGGGATGCCAGAGGCAACAACCTGGACCCTTCCGACGTAAGGGTCATTCCGGTGGCGCCGCGTTCGAACAGGGGCACCCCGAGTTCGTCCTCGAGGGCCCGGATCTGGGCGGACACCGCAGGTTGGCTGACGTGAAGCCGCTCGGCGGCCCGGGTGAGGTGGCCGAGCTCGGCGACGGCGGCGAAGCTGCGCAACTGATAGAGCTCCATGCGGGCGGACCTTCCTATCGTCCAGTATGGTTGCTGCGATGCAACATCACAAGATACGATGATAGGACAACGTTATCTCATTGATAGAAAACAATGATTGGCATTGCATCGCGGGAATCCCGACCATGGCCAGGTGCGCTGCGGCACAACCGCGCCACGCTTCGATCCGCCCACCAGGACGAAAGGATCCGCGATGAAGCGCTCACTGACGACGACAGGCTCGTACGCGGCGATTGTCGACCTCCGGGCCGCCGCACTCGCCGCCGGGGCTCCGGCCCGACCCGCGGCGAGCCGGCCGGCCACGGCGGGCGCCTCGGGCTCGCTCCTCGACCGCCTCGAACACGCGCTGTGGCGCGCCCGCCAGCGCGATCTCGAGCGCTACCTTGCGCAGTCGGTCGACGCCGCCGACCTCGAAGACCGCCTGCGCCGCATCGATCGCTCGATGCTCGGCCGCTACTATTGAACCGCCCGGCCCCCCGGGGGAGGCCCCCGCGCCCCGGCTGCGGCGCGCGCGGAGGCCCTGCCGGCGTCGATGCGCGAGAACGTTGACGCGCCGCGCAAAATGTCTCTATAATCGTGGTCTTTTCGCCCCTCGGCGGCCAATGAACCCGGCCGGCGGGCGGCGTACCCGGCGCGCCGGGGTGCCCGCGACAGCCGTCGCGGGAGTCCCCGGGCTGTGTCGAGGCGCGATGCGGTGGCCCGGCGTCGGCAGCAGTTTCGCGCGCTCGGGCCACTTTGATTTGCTGCAAGCACGATGAGCCCTGCGACCCGGGCCCGGAGCACGCGACGCCGGGGCGGACGCACACTCAGGACAACTGGCGGAAGACCTTAGATGCCCACTATCAATCAGCTCGTGCGGAAGGGCCGCAAGCCCGTCGTGACGAAGAGCAAGGTGCCGGCGCTCCAGCAGAGCCCGCAGAAGCGCGGCGTGTGCACTCGCGTGTACACGACGACGCCGAAGAAGCCGAACTCCGCGCTCCGGAAGGTCGCGAAGGTTCGTCTCACCAACGGCTTCGAAGTGATCAGCTACATCGGCGGCGAGGGCCACAACCTGCAGGAGCACTCGGTCGTGCTGATCCGCGGCGGCCGCGTGAAGGACCTGCCGGGGGTGCGCTACCACATGGTGCGCGGCAGCCTCGACACCGCCGGCGTGAAGGATCGCAAGCAGTCGCGCTCGAAGTACGGCGCGAAGCGGCCGAAGGCCGCGTAACCGGTACCACCTGTCGCGACGGATCGGCGGGCAGCCCGCGATCCGTCGGTAGTCCACTCCGGCGAAGGCGGGTTCGACCCCTTCGCCCCACGGAGCCGATATGCCCCGACGCAGAGAAGTCCCGAAGCGCGACATCCTGGCCGATCCGAAGTACGGTTCGGTGGAGCTCGCGAAGTTCATGAACGTGCTCATGACCGCCGGCAAGAAGTCGGTGGCCGAGCGCATCGTCTACGGCGCGTTCGACGCGATCACCAAGAAGGGCGGCAAGGATCCGCTGGAAGTCTTCACCCAGGCGCTGCAGAACACCAAGCCGATGGTCGAGGTCAAGAGCCGTCGCGTCGGTGGCGCCAACTTCCAGGTCCCCGTCGAGGTCCGCCCGGTCCGCCGCGTCGCGCTCGCGATGCGCTGGCTGCGCGAGGCCGCGCGCAAGCGCGGCGAGAAGTCGATGGGCGCGCGTCTCGCGGGCGAGCTGATCGACGCGTCCGAAGGGCGCGGCGGCGCGGTGAAGAAGCGCGAGGAAGTCCATCGCATGGCCGAGGCCAACAAGGCCTTCTCGCACTTCCGGTTCTGACCGGCGCGGCCCCGCACACGAGACAACGACAGACACAAGCGACAGGACGGCCTAGCGCCGCCGCCACGGGCGATCCCGCGGCGACGTCGAGCCGAAAACGACAGTGCCCCGAATCACCCCCATCGAACGGTACAGGAACATCGGCATCAGCGCGCACATCGATGCCGGCAAGACCACGACCACCGAACGCATCCTCTTCTACACCGGCGTCTCGCACAAGATGGGCGAGGTGCACGACGGCGCGGCCGTCATGGACTGGATGGAGCAGGAGCGAGAGCGCGGCATCACGATCACCTCGGCCGCGACGACGTGCTTCTGGAAGGGGATGGAGGGCAAGTACCCCGAGCACCGCATCAACATCATCGACACGCCGGGGCACGTCGACTTCACGATCGAGGTCGAGCGCTCGATGCGCGTGCTCGACGGGGCGTGCATGGTCTACGACTCGGTCGGCGGCGTGCAGCCGCAGTCGGAGACGGTCTGGCGCCAGGCGAACAAGTACCAGGTGCCCCGGCTCGCGTTCGTCAACAAGATGGACCGCGTCGGCGCGAACTTCTTCAAGGTCTACGACCAGATGCGGTCGCGCCTGAAGGCCAACCCGGTGCCGATCCAGGTGCCGATCGGCGCCGAGGACAAGTTCGAGGGCGTGGTCGACCTCGTGCGGATGAAGGCGATCTACTGGGACGAGGCGTCGCAGGGGACGAAGTACGAGATCCGCGACATCCCCGCCGAGCTCGCCGACGTCTGCGCCGAATGGCACGAGAAGATGGTCGAGAGCGCCGCCGAGGCGAACGAAGAACTGATGAACAAGTACCTCGAGTCGGGCGACCTCGACGTCGAGGAGGTCAAGCGCGGCCTGCGCCTGCGCACGATCGCGGGCGAGATCGTCCCGATGCTGTGCGGCACGGCGTTCAAGAACAAGGGCGTGCAGGCGATGCTCGACGCGGTCATCGACTACATGCCCGCGCCGACCGACATTCCGCCGGTCACGGGCGAGCTCGAGAACGGCAAGGAAGGCGAACGCAAGCCCTCCGACGACGAGGCGTTCTCGGCCCTGGCGTTCAAGATCATGACCGACCCGTACGTCGGCCAGCTCGTGTTCTTCCGCGTCTACTCGGGCGTGATCAACTCGGGCGACACGATCTACAACCCGGTCAAGGGCCGCAAGGAGCGGATCGGGCGCATCCTGCAGATGCACGCGAACCAGCGCGAGGACATCAAGGAAGTGCGCGCGGGCGACATCGCCGCGGCGGTGGGCCTCAAGGAAGCGACGACCGGCGACACGCTGTGCGACCCGCAGAAGATCATCACGCTCGAGAAGATGATCTTCCCGGAGCCGGTGATCCACGTCGCCGTCGAGCCGAAGACGAAGGCCGACCAGGAGAAGATGGGCATCGCGCTCAATCGCCTGGCGCAGGAAGATCCGTCGTTCCGAGTGCGGACCGACGAGGAGTCGGGCCAGACGATCATCTCGGGGATGGGGGAGCTGCACCTCGAGATCCTCGTCGACCGGATGAAGCGCGAGTTCGGCGTCGAGGCGAACGTCGGGGCCCCGCAGGTCGCGTACCGCGAGGCGATCCGCAAGCCGGTCGAGATCGAGGGCAAGTTCGTCAAGCAGTCGGGCGGCCGCGGCCAGTACGGACACGTGTGGCTCAAGCTCGAGCCGAACGACCAGGGCAAGGGCTTCGAGTTCGTCGACGCGATCAAGGGCGGCTCGGTCCCGCGCGAGTTCATCCCCGCGGTCGAGAAGGGCCTGCGCGAGACGCTGCCCGCGGGCGTGCTGGCGGGGTTCCCGGTCGTCGACGTCAAGGTCACGCTGTTCGACGGCAGCTATCACGACGTCGACTCCAACGAGAACGCGTTCAAGATGGCCGCGTCGATCGGCTTCAAGGACGGGATGCGCAAGGCGAGCCCGATCCTGCTCGAGCCGATGATGGCCGTCGAGGTCGAGACGCCCGAGGACTTCATGGGCAACGTGATGGGCGACCTGTCGTCCCGCCGCGGCATGGTCCAGGGCATGGAGGACCTGCCGACGGGCAAGGCGATCAAGGCCGAGGTTCCGCTCGCCGAGATGTTCGGCTACTCGACGACGCTGCGCTCGCTGTCGCAGGGGCGCGCGACCTACACGATGGAATTCAAGCACTACACCGAGGCACCGAAGAGCGTGGCCGAGGCCGTCATCAACAAGAAGGCGTAAGGACTCCGATCATGGCAAAGGGCAAATTCGAGCGTACGAAGCCGCACGTGAACGTGGGGACGATCG
>CALDKM010000269.1:0-1102 GCA_937898875.1 uncultured Pseudomonadota bacterium
CTGCAGGAACTGCCGCGCGTAGGCCGACAGCGACTCGACGTAGCGCCGCTGCCCCTCCGCGTAGAGCGTGTCGAAGGCGAGCGAGCTCTTCCCCGATCCCGACAGTCCGGTCACCACGATGAGCCGGTGCCGCGGCAGGTCGAGGTTCAGGTTCTTGAGGTTGTGCGTGCGTGCGCCGCGGATGCGGATCAGGTCCATGCGTTCTCTAGGTGACGGCCGGCCACGCTGCGACGCCCCGCGACGGGGTGCCCGCGAACTCCCGGCCTGCGCCCGTGCGCCTAGGTCCGACGGACGAAGGCGAGCGAGGCGAACCTGTTAGTATAGTGCGTTCGGCGAGGCAGCCCGCGTTCTGGCGAGTCTCGCGGAATCCTTCCCCGTACGTCGCCCCGGAAACCGTCCCGGCACCACCCGTCGATCGCCCGATGTCCGACAGCGCCGTCGAGAGCTCGCCGACTATCCGGATGACCCGCGCCGAGTTCCGCGCGACCGCGTATCTCGCGGGCGTGAGCGGGCTGCGCATGCTCGGGCTGTTCATCGTGCTGCCGGTCCTCGCGCTCTACGCGGCGTCGCTCCCCGGCGGCAGCGATCCGGCGATGATCGGATTCGCGATCGGCGCCTACGGACTCGCGCAGGCGGTCCTGCAGATCCCGTTCGGCTGGGCGTCCGACCGCGTCGGACGCAAGCCCGCGATCGCATTCGGGCTGGTCGTGTTCGCGGCGGGGAGCTTCGTCGCCGCGTGGGCGCCCGACATCGGCTGGCTCGCGGCGGGGCGCACGCTCCAGGGCGCGGGGGCGGTGTCCGCGGCGGTCATGGCGCTCGCCGCCGACCTGACGCGCGACGAGGTCCGCACGCGCGCGATGGCGATGATCGGGGTCACGATCGGCGCGACGTTCGCGGTGTCGCTCGTCGCGGGTCCCGTGCTCGGCAGCACGATCGGCGTCCCGGGCATCTTCGTGCTCACCGGTCTCCTCGCGATCGCGGCGATCGCCGTCGTGCAGTTCGGCGTTCCCGACCCGGTCGCCGGCGCTCGGGGACACGGGGGCGCGGACGAACGCGTCGCCCTGCGGCGAGTGCTCGCCGACCCGCAGCTCCTGCGCCTCGA
>CALDKM010000270.1:0-1727 GCA_937898875.1 uncultured Pseudomonadota bacterium
GCTTGAGCGCCTTCAGCGTCACGAACCGCGTCTGCGGCATCGGCCCCTCGACCGCATCGACGAGCAGCAGCACGCCGTCGACCATGCCCAGCACGCGCTCGACTTCGCCGCCGAAGTCGGCGTGACCGGGCGTGTCGACGATGTTGATGCGGGTGTCGCCGAGCCGGATCGCGCAGTTCTTCGCGAGGATCGTGATGCCGCGCTCGCGTTCGATGTCGTTGCTGTCCATTACCCGCTCGCCGACCTGCTGGTGACGCGCGAACGTCCCGGCCTGGACGAGCAGCTTGTCGACCAGCGTCGTCTTGCCGTGGTCGACGTGCGCGATGATGGCGATGTTGCGGAGGGACTGGGGCATGGACGGGCGAGACCGGGGTAGAGGAAGGAAAAAAGCCTTCCATTATAACGGCTTCCGGACCCGCCGCCGAACTCCTTTCGAGCCCGCGCGGTCCGATGGCGGGGGACCCGAAAATGTTGTATCATATGCAAGTTATTGTTTCCGGCCGCATTTTTCCACTGTTGACCACGCAGCCTGGACCGGAACTCGCAGGACGCGAGTGGGCCGCACTTCAGGAGATGTCGTGATGAGCAGTGCCCCGAGCTTCGCCGAGCTCGGCCTCGCGCCCGAATTGCTTCGGGCGGTGACGGAGGCCGGCTACACCACCCCCACCCCGATCCAGCAGCAGGCGATTCCCGTCGTCCTCGCCGGGCGCGACGTCATGGGCGGCGCCCAGACCGGCACCGGCAAGACCGCGGGATTCGCGCTGCCGATCCTGCAGAAGCTGCTCCCGCAGGCGAACACGAGCCCGTCGCCCGCCCGCCACCCGGTGCGCGCGCTGATCCTCGCGCCGACGCGCGAGCTCGCGATCCAGGTCGAGGAGTCGGTCAAGACCTACGGCAAGTACACGGGGCTGCGGTCGACCTGCGTGTTCGGCGGCGTCGACATCAAGCAGCAGCTGCCGATCGTGCGGGGCGGCGTCGAGATCCTCGTCGCGACGCCCGGAAGGCTCCTCGACCACATCGAGCAGAAGAGCGTCCATCTGGGCCAGGTCGAGATCTTCGTGCTCGACGAGGCCGACCGCATGCTCGACATGGGCTTCATCCCGGACATCAAGCGCATCATGGCCCTCATGCCGGTGACGGCGAAGCGACAGAACCTGCTCTTCTCGGCGACGTTCTCCGGCGAGATCAAGAAGCTCGCGGACGCGCTGCTGAACCAGCCGCAGCTGATCGAGGTCGCGCGCCGCAACACCGCGGCCGAGACCGTCGTGCAGAGCGCGTACAAGTGCCCGCAGGACAGCAAGCGGGTGCTGCTCGAGCACATCGTCCGCTCGCGCGGCCTGAAGCAGGTGCTCTGCTTCGTGCGCACGAAGCACGGCGCGTCGCGGCTGGCCCGCCAGCTCGAGAAGGACGGGCTGATCACCTCGGCGATCCACGGCGACAAGACCCAGGCCGCGCGTCTCGAGGCGCTCGCCGCGTTCAAGGACGCGAAGCTCGAGGTGCTCGTCGCGACCGACGTCGCCGCGCGCGGCCTCGACATCGACGACCTGCCGCTCGTCGTCAACTACGAGCTGCCGCACGTTCCCGAGGACTACATCCACCGGATCGGCCGCACCGGCCGAGCGGGCGCGACCGGCGAGGCGATCTCGCTCGTCGACCCGGTCGAGATGAAGTACCTGGCCGAGATCGAGAAGCTCCTCAAGAAGACGATCCCCCTGACGTCGGTCGAC
>CALDKM010000271.1:0-3317 GCA_937898875.1 uncultured Pseudomonadota bacterium
CTCGCGTCCGCCGCCGACGCGTTCCGCCGCGCGAGCCGCGACGGCCACGGCCGCCTGGCGACGCGAGTCGCGTCGATCGCGCAGAGCCTCGCACACCTCAATCCGTCCGCGGTGCTCGACCGAGGCTACGCGATCGTCACCGCCTCGGACGGTCGGATCGTGCACGACGCGGCGACGCTGGCGGCAGGGGACCGCGTCGCCATCGCGCTCGCCAAAGGAGGCGCCGAGGCCACGATCGACCGCGTGCCGAACGAGGGGTCCTAGGGAATCGCCGCACAACGTCGCGGCGCGTCGCGCATCCGCGGGTGACGCGAAGCCTCCCCGGCCCGCCAACCGGGCCTCCGAATCCGTCCGTTCCCCGACCCGACCTCGCGCTCCGTGGCCCGGGAACCGGGCCGGTCGGCTTCCTTCACGCCTCGTCGGGATCCGGGTCGTCGACGCCGCGAGCGTCGCGCAGCCTCGCGATCACGTCCGCGGGCGCCCGTGCCGCGATGCGAGGCGTCGTCGTGACCACGTCGGCGCACTGCGCGCGATGGCGCAACGCATGGTCGGCGAGGACGATGGCGAGCATCGCCTCGGCGATCGGCGTCGCGCGGATGCCGACGCAGGGATCGTGCCGCCCGTGGGTGTTGACGACGACCGGGTTGCCTGCCTTGTCGATCGAATGGCGATCGAGGCGGATCGACGACGTCGGCTTGATCGCGATCGAGACGACGACGTCCTGCCCGGTCGAGATTCCGCCGAGGATCCCGCCGGCGTGATTCGACGCGAACCCCTGCGGCATCATCTCGTCGGAATGCTCGGTGCCCTTCTGCCCGATCGCGGCGAAGCCGGCGCCGATCTCGACGCCCTTCACCGCGTTGATTCCCATCATCGCCGCGGCGAGGTCGGCGTCGAGGCGGCCGTAGACGGGTTCGCCCCACCCGACCGGCACGCCCTGCGCGATCGCCGTGACGCGCGCACCGCACGAATCGCCCGACTTCCGGAGCGCGTCCATGAAGCGCTCGAGCTCGGGAACGATCGTCGCGTTGGCGGCGAAGAACGGATTGGCGTCGACGTGCTCGAAGCCTTCGAACGGTATCGGGTGCGGCCCGATCTGCGTCAGGTGGCCGCGGATGGTGACCCCGTAGCGCTCGCGGAGCCACTTGCGCGCGACCGCGCCCGCGGCGACGCGCACCGCGGTCTCGCGGGCCGACGATCGGCCGCCGCCGCGGTGGTCGCGGATGCCGTACTTCTGCCAGTACGCGTAGTCGGCGTGACCGGGTCGGAACGTGTCCGCGATATTCGCGTAGTCCCTGCTCCGCTGGTCCTGGTTGCGGATCAGGAGCGCGATCGGCGTCCCGGTCGTGCGCCCCTCGAACACGCCGGCCAGGATCTCGACCGTGTCCGGCTCGCTTCGCTGCGTGACGTGGCGCGACGTGCCCGGACGGCGACGGTCGAGGTCGCGCTGGATGTCGTCCTCGCCGAGCGCGAGGCCGGGCGGACAGCCGTCGACGACGCAGCCGATCGCGGGTCCGTGCGATTCGCCGAACGACGTGACGCGGAACAGCTGGCCTATCGTATTGCCGGACATGGGAAGGTCGGGAACGACGAGTTCGCGCGGCTCGCTTAGCTCCGCGCCCGCGTGGCGATCGAGTCTAGCACGCAGCCCGTGCCGCGTCGTCGCGGTGAAGCTCGCCGCGCGTGAACGCCGTCCACGCGCGCCGGTACGCGTCCTCGAGGTGCCGCACGAAGCTCGCGACGTCGGTCATCGGCGAGGCCGCCACCCGCGCCCGCAGTTCCGCGCGGATCGCCGCGAGCCGCGAGACGTCGCCGACGAGTCCTCGCGCGATCGCCGCGTAGTGCCCGGCGTCGCGCGCGATCCATGCCTCGGCCCCCAGCCCGGTGAGCAGGCTCGCACCCGAGCGCGACCAGGTCCACGGCCCCGGCAGCGTGACGACGGGCACCCCCTGCCACAGCGCGTCGAGCGTCGTCGTCGCCCCGGAGAAGGGCGTGGGATCCAGCGCGACGTCGACGCGCGCGAACATCGCCCGGTAGCCTGCGTCGTCGAGACGCGGCACGAATTCGATGCGCGCCGGCGCGATCGCGAGCGCCTCCGTCACCCGCGTTCGCGCCGATCCCGCGGGAACGCCCACCGCGACGAGCCTCGCCGAGGGCAGCGAAGCGAACAGCGCGCGCCAGATCGCGAGCGTCGCATCAGTGAGCTTCATCGCATGATTGAACGATCCGAACGTCGGCGCTGCGATCCGGGCCAGGGGCGGAGACGCGGGCTCCGGCGCAGCGGACGGCGGCGTCCAGCACCATGCGGGCACCGGCAGTCGCAGGAGACGCTCGCTGTTCGCGCGCTCCGCCCCGCCCGGCGGATCGGCGACGGCGTCGGTGATCCGCCAGTCGATCGTGGTCATGCCGGTCGTCGACACGTAGTCGAGCCAGGTGAGCGCGACGCGCGCCGGCCGGCGCGCGAAGATCGCGAGCCGGTTGTGCCCGGTGTGGCCGGCGAGGTCGACGAGCAGGTCGAGATCGTCGGCGGCGACCAGCGCGGCGGCGCGCGAGTCGTCTAGCCCTGCGAGGATGCGCCGCGTCACGCGCGCCTCGATCGCCGGATCGGACTCCGCGCGCTGCGGGTTGTTGAAGTAGGCGAACACGCGGAAGCGCTCGCGGTCGTGCGCGGCGAAGATGCCGCGGACGAACGCGGGCAGCGCGACGTGGGCGTCGGGCGAGAGGTAGCCCAGGCGAAGCGGGCGGGCGGGCACGTCGACGCCCGGCCGGACGGCGGCGCGCGGCGGAACGTCCCGCTCGATCCTGCGCGTCCACTCGCGGTGCTGGTCGAGGATCGCCTCCGGCGTGCGATCGGTGACGAGCTTCATCGCGGCGAGCCGGTTCGACGCCGCGGTGGAGAACGACGGATCCTCCTCGAGCGCGCGGTCGTAGGCCGCGAGGGCATCGCCCACGCGGCCGGTCTCCTTCAGCAGGTTGCCGAGGTTGTTGTGCGCGGCCGCTCGCGCGGGGTCCAGCGCGATCGCGCGTTCGAGCGCCTCGATCGCGCGGTCGGGATCGCCGACGCGCTGGTATGCATTGCCGAGGTTGACCCAGGCCGCCGGCGAGCGCGGATCGAGCGCGATCGCCGACTCCAGCGCGTGCACCGCCTCGCCCGCCCGGCCCGCCCCGTAGAGCGCGGCGCCGAGGTGCACGCGATAGGTGGCGTTGCGGGGCGCGAGCGCCACAGCGCGCTGGAGCGCGTCGACCGCCGCGGCGCGGCGCCGCGCCGCGTGGGCGAGCATGCCCAACCCGTCCCACGCGCCGTGCAGCCCGGGATC
>CALDKM010000272.1:0-4348 GCA_937898875.1 uncultured Pseudomonadota bacterium
CCGGCGCCGCAGGGTTTCGGGCGTTCTCGCGAATCGAATGACCCGCACGAAGCGCCTCATCGTCCGGGGCAAGCCGACTGTCAGTTCCGGACGGACCGACAGATGATCGCGGACAGCGTGATCGGGGTCCGCGCGGCGACGGGCGCGCGCGAGGTGAAGCGGACCAGCGCCGAAGGACCGTCCGGAAGACGCGAAGCTCGCCGGGGGGAGGCGAAGGACGTTGGCTTCGGGGAGAGCACGCCTGCGGCGGGCCCGGGAAGGGCCGCCGCATGACGTCGGTCCTGCTCATGGGCCCGACGGCGACGGGCAAGAGCGCGCTCGCCATCGCGCTCGCCGAGGCGCTCGACGGCGAGATCGTCACGGTCGACTCGGCGCAGGTCTATCGCGGCATGGACATCGGCACCGCGAAGCCGGACGCCGCGGCGCGCGCACGCGTGCCGCACCACCTGATCGACCTGATCGACCCGACCGACGCGTATTCGGCGGCGCGCTTCTGCGCCGATGCGACCGAGGCGATGGCCGCGATCCGGATGCGCGGACGGCTGCCGGTCCTCGCGGGCGGCACGATGCTCTACTTCAAGGCGCTGACCGAAGGGCTCTCCGCGCTGCCGCGTGCCGATCCCGGGATCCGGGCGGCGATCGACGCGGAAGCCGCGCGCGCCGGTTGGCCGCAGATGCACGCCGAGCTCGCGCGCGTCGATCCCGTCGCGGCCGCGCGGCTCGCGCCCGGGGACTCGCAGCGCATCCAGCGCGCGCTCGAGGTCTACCGGCTCACCGGGCAGCCGATCTCGTCGTGGCAGGGCCGTCGCGCGCCGGCCGCAGGCGGCGACGCGATCCGCGTCGCGCTCGTGCCCCGGGACCGCGCGCGACTGCACCGCGAGATCGCGGAACGCTTCGACGCGATGCTCGCGGCGGGGCTCGTCGACGAGCTCGCCGGCCTGCGCTCGCGCTACGCGCTCGAGCCGTCGATGCCGTCGATGCGCTGCGTCGGTTACCGGCAGGCGTGGCGGTATCTCGACGATGAGATCGATCGCGAGAGCTTGCGCCAGAGCGGCATCGCGGCGACGCGCCAGCTCGCGAAGCGGCAGATGACCTGGTTGCGCTCGACGCCGGCGCGGGCATTCGATCCGTGGACACCCGGCCTCGCGGACGCCGTGCTCGACGCGGTGCGTTCGGCGCTCGCGGCGCCGCCGGATTGACCCGACGCCGACCAGGGGCGGGACTGCAGCCGCGAACGGGCCGCCTCGCGGCGTCGTGCGATAATGACGGGCTCCGATACGCCGACCCGACCATGCGCCGCACCCTCTACGAGAAGCTCTTCGACAGCCACGTCGTGCGCACCGAGTCGGACGGCACGGCGCTTCTCTACATCGACCGTCACCTCGTGCACGAGGTGACGAGCCCGCAGGCCTACGAGGGGCTGAAGCTCGCCGGACGCAAGCCGTGGCGCGTCGGGTCGGTCGTCGCGACCGCCGACCACAATACGCCGACGAAGGACTGGGCGGCCGGCATCAAGGATCCGATCTCGCGCACGCAGGTCGAAACGCTGGACGCGAACATCCGCGAGTACGGCGCGAAGGCCTACTTTCCGTTTCTCGACAAGCGCCAGGGCATCGTCCACGTGATCGGCCCCGAGACGGGGGCGACGCTGCCGGGCATGACCGTCGTGTGCGGCGATTCGCACACCAGCACGCACGGTGCGTTCGGCGCGCTCGCCTGGGGCATCGGCACCTCCGAGGTCGAGCACGTGCTCGCGACGCAGTGCCTGCTCGCGAAGCGGGCGAAGACGATGCTTATCCGCGTCGACGGCCGCCTCGGCCCGGGCGTGACGGCGAAGGACGTCGTGCTGGCGATCATCGGGCGCATCGGCACCGCCGGCGGCACCGGCCACGCGATCGAGTTCGGCGGGTCGGCGATCCGCGCGCTGTCGATGGAGGGCCGGATGACGGTCTGCAACATGGCGATCGAGGCCGGCGCTCGCGCCGGGATGGTCGCCCCCGACGACACCACGTTCGAGTACGTCCGCGGCCGACCGTTCGCGCCGGCCGGCGGACAGTGGGACCGCGCGGTCGCGCTCTGGCGCACGCTCGCGAGCGACGAAGGCGCCACCTACGACACGACGCACGTGTTCGACGCGGCGCAGATCCAGCCGCAGGTCACCTGGGGCACCTCGCCCGAGATGGTGGTGGCGGTCGACGGCCGCGTGCCGGACCCCGATCGCGAGCGTGACGCGACGCGGCGGGACGGCATCGCGAAGGCGCTCGCGTACATGGGGCTCGCGCCGAACACGCCGATCACCGACATCGCGATCGACAAGGTCTTCATCGGCTCGTGCACGAACTCGCGCATCGAGGACCTGCGGGCCGCGGCGGCGGTCGCGCGCGGCCGCAAGGTCGCCGGCAACGTGAAGCTCGCGATGGTCGTGCCCGGATCGGGCAGCGTGAAGGCACAGGCGGAGGCCGAGGGGCTCGACCGCGTGTTCCGCGCCGCGGGGTTCGAGTGGCGCGAACCGGGGTGCTCGATGTGCCTCGCGATGAACGACGACCGGCTCGAGCCCGGCGAGCGCTGCGCGTCGACCTCGAACCGCAACTTCGAGGGCCGCCAGGGCAACGGCGGCCGCACGCACCTGGTCAGCCCGGCGATGGCGGCGGCCGCCGCGATCGCGGGCCATTTCGTCGACGTTCGTCGACTGTCGTAGCGATACCCGCGCAAGGAGAGATCCATGAAGCAACTCGCAGCGCTGCTCGTCCTGGCCGGCTTCGCCGTCGGTCTCGCAGGGTGCAACACGATGTCGGGCGTCGGCAAGGACGTGAAGGCCGGCGGCCAGGCGATCGAGAACGCCGCCGACAAGTCGAAGCCGAAGTGACCGGCTGACGCCAGGGAGTCCGCAGCGATGCAACCGTTTCGCGTGCACTCGGGAATCGTCGTCCCGCTCGACCGGGCGAACGTCGACACCGATGCGATCATCCCCAAGCAGTTCCTGAAGTCGATCAAGCGGTCGGGCTTCGGGCCGAACCTGTTCGACGCGTGGCGTTACCTCGACCACGGCGAGCCGGGCATGGACAATGCGAAGCGCCCGCTCAACCCGGACTTCGTGCTGAACGCGTCGCGCTACCGCGGCGCGTCGATCCTGCTCGCGCGCCGGAACTTCGGCTGCGGCAGCTCGCGCGAGCACGCGCCCTGGGCGCTGCTCGACTACGGCATCCGCGCGGTCGTCGCGCCGTCGTTCGCCGACATCTTCCACAACAACTGCTACAAGAACGGGCTGCTGCCGATCGTGCTCGGCGAGAGCGAGGTCGCGCGCCTGTTCGACGCGACGCTCGCGTTCCCGGGGTTCTCGCTCACGATCGACCTCGAGCGGCAGGCCGTCGCGTCGAAGGACGGCGCGATGTCGTTCGGCTTCGAGGTCGAGCCGTTCCGCAAGAAGTGCCTGCTCGAGGGCCTGGACGACGTCGGGCTCACGCTCGCGCACGCGGACGAGATCCGCGCGTTCGAGGCGAAGCGGCTCGCCGAACAGCCGTGGCTGGCCTGACGCAGGGAAGGCACGACGGCATGAAGATCGCACTGCTCCCCGGCGACGGCATCGGCCCCGAGATCGTGCGCGAAGCCGCGCGCGTGCTCGACGTGCTCGAGCGCGACGGCTTCCCGATCGAGACCGAGATCGCGCCGATCGGCGGCGCGGGCCACGATGCGTCGGGCCATCCTCTGCCCGAGGCGACGCTGAAGCTCGCGCAGTCCGCCGACGCGGTGCTGCTCGGCGCGGTCGGCGGTCCGAAGTACGACACGCTGCCGCGCGAGCTCCGGCCCGAGCAGGGCATCCTCGGCATCCGCAAGGCGATGGGGCTCTTCGCGAACCTGCGACCCGCGATCCTTTACCCCGAGCTCGCCGCCGTCTCGACGCTCAAGCCCGAAGTGGTCGCCGGCCTCGACCTGCTGATCGTCCGAGAGCTCACCGGCGACATCTACTTCGGCCAGCCGCGCGGACGGCGGCGCAACGCCGCCGGCCACGACGAAGGCTTCGACACGATGCTCTACAGCGTGCCGGAGATCGAGCGCATCGCGCGCGTCGGATTCGAGACCGCGCGCGCGCGCGGCCGAAGGCTGTGCTCGGTCGACAAGGCGAACGTGCTCGACACGTCGATCCTGTGGCGCGAGGTTGTCACGCGCTTGGGGAAGGACTACCCGGACGTGGCGCTGTCGCACATGTACGTCGACAACGCGGCGATGCAGCTCGTGCGCGCGCCGAAGCAGTTCGACGTGATCGTCACCGGCAACATCTTCGGCGACATCCTGTCCGACGAGGCGTCGATGCTCGCCGGATCGATCGGCATGCTGCCCTCGGCCTCGC
>CALDKM010000273.1:0-3200 GCA_937898875.1 uncultured Pseudomonadota bacterium
CCGGCCTGGCGCAGGGCGGCCAGCTGATGACGACGACCGAGGTCGACAACTGGCCCGCCGACGTCGACGGCGTGCTGGGGCCCGACCTGATGGCCCGCTTCCAGCGCCACGCCGAGCGCTTCGACACCGAAATCATCTTCGACCACATCCACGAGGTCGATTTCGCGAAGCGTCCGTTCGCGCTGAAGGGCGACAACGGCACCTACACCTGCGACGCGCTGATCGTCGCCACCGGCGCCTCCGCGCGCTACCTCGGGCTGCCGTCCGAGGAGGCGTACATGGGCAAGGGCGTGTCGGCCTGCGCCACCTGCGACGGGTTCTTCTACAGGGGCCAGGACGTGGTCGTCGTCGGCGGGGGCAACACCGCCGTCGAGGAGGCGCTCTACCTGTCGAACATCGCGAAGAGCGTCACCGTCGTCCACCGTCGCGACCGCTTCCGCGCGGAGGCGATCCTGGTCGACAAGCTGATGGCGAAGACGAAGCCCGGCGGCAACGTCCGCGTGATCTGGAACCACGTCGTCGACGAGGTGCTGGGCGACGCGTCCGGCGTGACCGGCGTGCGCCTGAAGCACCGCGACACCGGCGCCGCGCAGGACGTCGAGGTCCACGGCCTGTTCGTCGCGATCGGACACACGCCGAACACGCAGATCTTCGAGGGCAAGCTCGAGATGGCGGGCGGCTACATCAAGGTGAAGAGCGGCACCGAGGGCAACGCGACGGCGACCAGCGTCCCGGGCGTGTTCGCGGCGGGGGACGTCGCCGACCACGTCTACCGCCAGGCCGTCACCTCGGCCGGGACCGGGTGCATGGCCGCGCTCGATGCCGAGGCGTTCCTCGAGGGCAGCTGACAGGAGACCGATGGCGGAAGCCGGCGGCGGCGCAACGAGCGCCGCGCGACGGCGGCGTGCGGGCGATGGCGAAGCTTTCCGACCTCAAGGCGCTGATCGACGCGAAGCGAGCGTCGGAGCCGCGCGCGCCGGAGAAACCGGCGGCGAGCGCGGCCGAGCCCGCCGGTTCCCCGCCGCGCGCGCAAGCTCCTTCGCCCCGTCGCGCGATCGCCGCCGCCAAGCACGCCGAGGGCGACATCGACCTCAAGGCGGCGTTCGCCGACGTCGCGCCGATCAAGCCCGCGAACCGGGCGAGCATCGCCGCGCCCGCCCCTGCCCCGGTGCCGCGGCACCGGCTCGCGGACGAGCGGGACGCGCTCGAAGCGTCCAAATACGGCGACGACCCGGCTCCCCAGTCCTGGGACATCGGCCAGGAGCAGGAGGGCGAGCAGACCTTCCTGCGCGCCGGGCTCGGCACCGACGTGCTCGGGAAGCTGCGCCGCGGCCACTGGAAGGTCCAGGCGGAACTCGACCTGCACGGCCACGACTCCGAGGAGGCGCACGACGCGCTGGCCGATTTCCTGGTCGACGCGCGCTCGTCGGGCATGCGCTGCGTGCGGGTGATCCACGGCAAGGGGCTCACCTCGCCCAACCGCGAGCCGGTGCTGAAGGGCAAGGTGCGCCGCTGGCTCGCGCGCTGGGACGACGTGCTCGCCTACTGCGAGGCGCCGCAGCACGCCGGCGGCGGCGGTGCGGTGATCGTGCTGTTGCGGGGACGGTAGGCCGGACGCGCTTGCCGGTTCGGCGGCGTGCAGGTAGAACCTCCGACGTCGATCGTCCGGACAGGCACCGATGCTCCGATTCGCCCTCCTCCTCGCCGCCGCCCTCGTTGCCGTGCCCGCGTTCGGGCTCGACGCGTTCCCGGGCGCACGCGCGGTCGTCTTCGACGGCAAGCGACTCGCGCAGGCCGCGCAGGGCGGCACGCCCGTCGAGCGGTGGCGCGAGTTCGTCCCGGACGGCGAGGCGATCGCGCGCTGGACGCACCTCGCGTCGATCCGCGAGTACCCGGGACACAAGGATCCGAAGGCGCTCGCCACCGCGCTTCTCCAGGCGCTGAAGAAGCAGAATCCCGACGCGCCGTCGTCGATCATCCAGCATCCGGCCACCGGCGAGGTCATCGTCGACTTCGTCACCTGGCCGCCCGACCGCGCGTTCACCGAGTTCAACCTGTTCCGCTACGGCAAGCGCGAAGGCGGCGGCATCGTCGCGCAGCAGTACGCGCTGCGCCGCTACGGCGACGCCGGCGACTTCCTGCGGGGGCTCAAGGCCGAGCGCGTCCGGCTCGTCGACCTGATGGCGAAGGAAGGTCTGCGCGCCGCTCCCTGAGGCCCGGGGCCGGCGCAACAGGGCGTCCGACCGGGACCCGGCCCTCGGCGCGCCATCCGCGGCTCGGCTTTCGTGCCGACGGGCTCGTCGCGTCGAGTGCGTCGGGTCCTCGCCCGGCGCGCGGCGCCGCGATCAGAGGACGCGATGCGCGTACGCAGGCAGCCTGGAGCGCACTTCCGCGGCCCTCGCCGGATCGCAAACGCCGGCGACGACGCCCGGCCCATCCTCGGAACGCTCGGCGGCCACCTCGCCCCACGGGTCGACCAGCATCGAGTGGCCATACGTGCGACGGCCGTTCTCGTGCACGCCGCCCTGCGCGGCCGCGAGCACCCATGTCTGGTTCTCGACCGCACGTGCCTTCAGCAGCAGATGCCAGTGGGCGTTGCCGGTCGTCCACGTGAAGGCAGACGGAACGCAGACGAGCGAACAATCGCCCAGCGCGCGGTAGAGCTCGGGAAAGCGCAGGTCGTAGCAAATCGTGAGCCCGATGCGCCCGAACGGCGCCTCGAAAGCGACGACCTCGGCGCCGCGCTCGATCGTCCGCGTCTCGTCGTAGGCCTCGTCGCCGTGCGCGAAGCGGAACAGGTGGATCTTGTCGTAGCGCGCGAGCCGCGCTCCGTCCGGACCGTAGGCGAGGCAGGCGCTGCGCACGCGCGCCGGATCGGCGGTCGCGATCGGCACGCTGCCCCCGATCACGACGATGCCGTGCTCGCGCGCCGCGCGCAACAGGAACGCCTGCTGCGGGCCGTCGCCGTCGCGCTCGGCCAGCCGCACCTTGTCGGAGGCGCGCGCCCCCAGTATCCCGAAATACTCGGGCAGCAGTACGAGTGCCGCGCCGCCGCGGGCGGCCTCCGCGACGAGCGATCCCGCCTGCGCGAGGTTGGCCGCGACGTCGCCGCCGGACACCATCTGGACCGCGGCAATGCCGAACGCCTGCCCGGTCATCGCATGCCTTCGTTCACTTCGCGGCCCCCCCCGACGGCGCGG
>CALDKM010000274.1:0-5102 GCA_937898875.1 uncultured Pseudomonadota bacterium
GAGAACCCGGACAAGGACATCTACTTCTACATCAACTCGCCGGGCGGGTCGGTGTCCGCGGGGATGGCGATCTACGACACGATGCAGTTCATCAAGCCGGACGTGTCCACGCTGTGCACCGGCATGGCGGCGTCGATGGCCGCGTTCCTGCTGGCGGCCGGCGCGAAGGGCAAGCGCTTCGCGTTGCCCAACTCGACGGTGATGATCCACCAGCCGCTCGGAGGCTTCCAGGGCCAGGCCTCGGACATCGAGATCCACGCCAAATACATCCTGTCCCTGCGGGAGCGCCTGAACAAGCTGCTCGCCCGGCACACCGGCCAGACCGTCGACAAGATCGACCGCGACACGGACCGCGACAACTTCCTCACCGCCGAGGAGTCGGTCGCCTACGGAATCGTCGACCAGGTCTTGCACAAGCGGGTGCAGGGCGCGTAAAGTGCAAACGAAGGTATACGACGCAGGTCATTGAATGGCCGACAAATCTTCCGGCGACAAGCTGCTGTACTGCTCGTTCTGCGGCAAGAGCCAGCACGAGGTGAGGAAGCTCATCGCGGGCCCGTCGGTGTTCATCTGCGACGAGTGCATCGAGCTCTGCAACGACATCATCCGCGAGGAGGGTGCGACGGGCGGCGACGCCCGCGGCGAGCGCAACAAGCTCCCGACCCCCCACGAGATCCGCACGATCCTCGACCAGTACGTGATCGGGCAGGAGCCGGCGAAGAAGATCCTTTCCGTCGCCGTCTACAACCACTACAAGCGGCTCGAGTCCGGTGCGAAGGACGACGACGTCGAACTCACCAAGTCGAACATCCTGCTGATCGGCCCGACCGGGTCGGGCAAGACGCTGCTCGCGCAGACCCTCGCGCGGCTGCTCGACGTTCCGTTCGTGATCGCCGACGCGACGACGCTCACCGAGGCGGGCTACGTCGGCGAGGACGTCGAGAACATCATCCAGAAGCTGCTGCAGAAGTGCGACTACGACGTCGACAAGGCGCAGCAGGGCATCGTCTACATCGACGAGATCGACAAGATCTCGCGCAAGAGCGACAACCCGTCGATCACGCGCGACGTGTCCGGCGAAGGCGTGCAGCAGGCGCTCCTCAAGCTCATCGAGGGCACGATCGCCAGCGTGCCGCCGCAGGGCGGGCGCAAGCACCCGAACCAGGAGTTCGTGCAGGTCGACACGACGAACATCCTGTTCGTCTGCGGCGGCGCATTCGACGGTCTCGAGAAGATCGTCCGCCAGCGCAGCGCCAAGACCGGCATCGGCTTCGGCGCCGAGGTCGCGTCGCCCGACGACCGCAAGAACATCACGACGCTGCTTCGCCAGGCCGAGCCCGAGGACCTGATCAAGTTCGGCCTGATTCCGGAGTTCGTGGGCCGGCTGCCGGTGGTCGCGACGCTAGACGAGCTGGACGAGGCGGCCCTCATAGAGATCCTCGTCGAGCCGAAGAACGCGCTGCTCAAGCAATACCAGAAGATGTTCCGGATGGAGGGCGTCGAGCTCGAGATCCGGGAGGCGGCGCTGCGCGCGATCGCGCGCAAGGCGCTCGCCCGGAAGACCGGCGCCCGCGGACTGCGCTCGATTCTCGAGCAGACGCTCCTCGACGTGATGTACGACCTCCCGTCGCTATCCAACCTGTCGCGGGTGATCGTCGACGAGTCGACGATCGCGCACGACGGCAAGCCGCTGCTGATGTTCGCCGACCCGCCGAAGGTGGCGTCGGCGCATTCGTAGGCACGGCAGTCCCGAATTGCACCAACATGGTGCGCCAGGCGGCTTGACAAGCCCGCCCGGCCACCCCATGTTGGCCTCAATCCCCCCCGAAAGGCTTCCAGCATGGCCCAGGACACTCCCCTTTCGTCGAACGAGCCGGTGGCGCTGCCGTTGCTCCCCCTGCGCGACGTCGTCGTCTTCCCGCACATGGTCATCCCGCTGTTCGTCGGGCGTCCCAAGTCCATCAAGGCGCTCGACGCCGCGATGGAGTCGGGCAAGCACATCCTGCTCGTCGCGCAGAAGCAGGCGGCCAAGGACGATCCGTCGGCCGAGGACCTCTACGAGATCGCCAGCGTCGCCACCGTCCTGCAGATGCTCAAGCTGCCGGACGGGACGGTGAAGGTGCTCGTCGAGGGGACCCAGCGCGCACGGATCGAGTCGGTCCAGGATCTCGGCGATTCGCTGTCCGCCCAGGCGCGGCCGATCGCCGTCGACGCGGGTCCGGCCCACGAGGTCGAGGCGATGCGCCGTGCGCTGCTCGCCCAGTTCGACCAGTACGTGAAGCTCAACAAGAAGATCCCGCCCGAGATCCTGACCTCGATGTCCGGGATCGACGACGGCGGCCGCCTCGCCGACGCGATTGCCGCCCACCTGCCGCTCAAGCTCGAGCAGAAGCAGCAGATCCTCGAGATGAGCGATCCGGTCAAGCGCCTCGAGCACCTGCTCGGGCTCCTCGAGGGCGAGGTCGACATCCTGCAGGTCGAGAAGCGCATCCGCGGCCGCGTGAAGCGGCAGATGGAGAAGAGCCAGCGCGAGTACTACCTGAACGAGCAGGTCAAGGCGATCCAGAAGGAACTGGGCGAGGGCGACGAGAACGCCGACCTCGAGGAGATGGAGAAGAAGGTCAAGTCCGCGAAGATGTCGAAGGAGGCGGAGGCCAAGGCGATGGGCGAGTTGAAGAAGCTCCGCATGATGTCGCCGATGTCCGCCGAGGCCACCGTCGTGCGCAACTTCATCGACACGCTCGTCGGACTGCCCTGGCGCAAGAAGAGCAAGATCAACAAGGACCTCGCGCATGCCGTCAAGGTGCTCGACGCCGACCACTACGGCCTCGAGAAGGTCAAGGAGCGCATCATCGAGTACCTCGCGGTCCAGCAGCGGGTGGATCGCCTGAAGGCGCCGATCCTGTGCCTCGTCGGTCCGCCCGGCGTGGGCAAGACCTCGCTCGGCCAGTCGATCGCCAAGGCGACGAACCGCAAGTTCGTCCGCATGTCGCTCGGCGGCGTGCGCGACGAGGCGGAGATCCGCGGCCACCGGCGGACCTACATCGGGTCGATGCCGGGCAAGATCCTTCAGAACATGTCGAAGATCGGCGTGCGCAACCCGCTGTTCCTGCTCGACGAGGTCGACAAGATGGGCATGGACTTCCGCGGCGACCCGAGCTCGGCGCTGCTGGAGGTGCTCGACCCCGAGCAGAACTCGACGTTCGTCGACCACTACGTCGAGGTCGAGTACGACCTGTCGGACGTGATGTTCGTGGCGACCGCGAACACGATGAACATCCCGGCCCCGCTCCTCGACCGGATGGAGGTCATCCGCCTGTCGGGCTACACCGAGGACGAGAAGATCGCGATCGCGAAGCAGTACCTGCTGACCAAGCAGATGAAGAACAACGGCATCAAGGCGGAGGAACTGCACGTCGCCGAGAGCGCGCTGCGCGACATCGTGCGCTACTACACGCGGGAGGCGGGGGTCCGCAACCTCGAGCGCGACATCAGCAAGATCTGCCGCAAGGTGGTCAAGGCGCTGCTGCTGAAGGAGAGCGAGGGCAAGGTGCGCAAGGCCAAGGGCCCGGTCGAGGTGACGAGCAAGAACCTCGACAAGTACCTGGGCGTTCGCCGCTTCACGTACGGCATCGCCGAGAGGAAGAACCAGGTGGGCCAGGTGACCGGGCTCGCGTGGACCGAGGTCGGCGGCGACCTGCTGACGATCGAGGCCGTCGCGCTGCCGGGCAAGGGCAAGACGACGTCGACCGGCAAGCTGGGCGAGGTGATGAACGAGTCGATCGCCGCGGCGCTGTCGGTCGTGCGCCACCGGTCGCGCACGCTCGGCATCCCGGCGGACTTCTACCAGAAGACCGACCTCCACATTCACCTGCCCGAGGGCGCCACGCCGAAGGACGGCCCGTCCGCCGGCGCCGCGATCGCCACGGCGATCGTGTCGATCCTCACCGGGGTCCCGGTGCGCTGCGACGTCGCGATGACCGGCGAGATCACGCTGCGCGGCGAGGTACTGCCGATCGGCGGGTTGAAGGAGAAGCTGCTCGCCGCGGGGCGCGGCGGCATCAAGACCGTGCTGATTCCCGAGGAGAACGTGAAGGACCTCGCGGAGATTCCGGACGAGATCAAGAACCGGATCGAGATTCGCCCGGTGCGCTGGATCGAGCAGGTGCTCGAGGCGGCGCTCGAGCGGCAGCCCGTGCCGCTCGCCGACGAGAAGAAGGATGCCGAACCCCCGGTGCCCGCGGCGCCGGCGAGCGAGGATCAGGGCGCGCTGCTCAAGCACTGACGGAGCGGGGCGCGAGCGACGACGCGCGCGGCACGAAGCGTGCCCGCGCGCGTTGCGTTTTTGCCGCACACGCGTCCGTCGTCGCGCTGCGGCGCGCCACGCGGCGCGTCAACGACTTAGCGCTCGCAACGCAAGCGCAACGTCACGACCGTGCGCGCGCGGTCTCGACGACGCGCTTGACACTCGAAAAACGCGGGCGATATAAGAAAGGCTGCGGCGCGATGCCCGGCGCCGACTCTTCCCGGTGTGCGCAGCGCCTCGCAGCATGGAGCGCAGCGCGCCTCCATCACGCTTCCGTCAGGGGACGCATTCGTGAACAAGAACGATCTCATCGACGCGATCTCGCGTCACGCCGACATTTCGAAGGCCGCGGCCGGGCGCGCGCTGGACGCGACCGTGAACTCGATCAAGGGGTCGCTCAAGAAGGGGGACATCGTGACGCTGGTGGGCTTCGGATCGTTCTACGTGGGCCGGCGGACGGCGCGTGCGGGGCGCAATCCGCGCACCGGCGATACGATCCGGATCCAGGCCGCCAAGGTGCCGAAGTTCCGGGCTGGCAAAGCGCTCAAGGATGAGCTAAAATAACTGGCTGTCGTGGCTTGCCGCGGCCCGGTGGACGGGCGGGGCGGGCGGCGGCGGGTGTCGGGATCGTTCGAGCGGGTGCTTAGCTCAGCCGGTAGAGCGTCGCCCTTACAAGGCGAATGTCGGCGGTTCGATCCCGTCAGCACCCACCAGCAAGCGCTGGCGGGCGCGACGCCCAGCGGGGAGTGGTAGTTCAGTTGGTTAGAATACCGGCCTGTCACGCCGGGGGTCGCGG
>CALDKM010000275.1:0-3387 GCA_937898875.1 uncultured Pseudomonadota bacterium
CCCGCTGCCCTCCGCGCTCCCGTCGTCCGGCCCGGCCTTCGACATCGGCACCGGGACGGGCGTGCTCGCCGCCGTGCTCGCACGGCGTGGCGTCGCGCGCGTGGTCGCCACCGACCAGGATCCCCGCGCGCTGGCGTGCGCTCGCGAGAATTTCGAGCGCCTCGGACTCGCGCAACGGGTGGAAGTCGTTCGGGCCGATCTCTTCCCCGGCGGGCGGGCCGCGCTCGTCGTGTGCAACCCGCCCTGGGTGCCCGCGCGGCCGAGCTCGCCGATCGAGCACGGCATCTTCGACCCCGAGAGTCGAATGCTGCGCGAGTTCCTGCGCGGGCTGCCCGCGCACCTGGCGCCCGGCGGCGAAGGCTGGCTGATCCTCTCGGATCTCGCGGAGCACCTGGACCTTCGGCCGAGATCGGAGTTGCTCTCCTGGATCGATGCCGCAGGCCTGAAGGTCGTGGACCGCATCGATGCGAAGCCGGTCCATCCCAGGGCGTCGGACGAGGCCGACCCGCTCCACGCGGCGCGCTCGGCCGAGGTGACGTCGCTCTGGCGCCTGGCCGTGCGCTGACGCTCGACGCGACCGGTCGCCGGGGGCCCTGAGGGCCGGCGCCCGGACGATCGATGCCGGAAAGTGCGTTAAGCTCTCCGCGATTCTGCGCACCGCGATGCAGCCGATGTTCGGAGGGGGACCGGATTGGCGGATGGCGATCGGGGAGACGTGGCGAGCTCCCGTCGACGCACTGCGCTGAAGCGCCTGGCGCTGGCGTTCGCCGCGGCCGTTTCCGGCTGCACGTCGACGCCGTCGTACCCTCCCGCAGCGCCCTCGACCGGCAGACGGACGCCTCCCACCGAGCAGGGCTTCCGCGCCAGTGACGCCGTCAAGTCCGACATCGACGTGGCCGCGGAGATTCTCGCGAAGGAGAGCCTCGCGTCGGCCCGCCTGCTGATGGAGAAGCTCTACCGGCGCAACCCGCGCGAGTGGCGCAAGGGCGGCTTCGCGAGCGCGGATGCCGCCATGGCGAAGGCGTTCGATCCGCAGCGGCAGTTCAACTTCCCGGAGCTCCACTACGTGCGGGGCAGCGATGCGATCGCTCTCGCGCTACGCGTCGACTACCCCGGCGACCGCGTGTTCGCGTTCGGCGTCGGGCTGGCGAGCATGACCTTCCTCGCGTGCAACGGCAAGACCGAGTTCTACCTCACCGACGCCCTCGATCCCCAGAAGCTGTACCACTCCGCCCGCAACGTCGAGATTGCGGCATGGAAGCTCGCCAATGCGCGAAGCCCGGGCGGCGAACTGCTGATCCTCTCGAATGAAATGGCGGGCGAGGCACCCAACCTGTCGTTCGAGCGGGAGTTCGGCAAGATCATCGCCTGCCAGGACGCGATGGCGCTGATCGCCGCGCAGCGGACCAACCGCACGATCCGCCGCGTCGTGCAGACGCTTGCCACGGCGGTGTTCCTGCCGATCTAGGGACTGCCGGGGAATCTCTGCGCAACCTCACGGCGCGCGCAGCCTCGCTCATGGTCATCCCGACCTCGTTGCTTTGCGTTCGCTCGGCTGCCCTTCGGGATGCGTCGGCCGGGGCACGCGCGCCGATGCCGCGCCGGCAGCTCAGCCACGTACGCGCAGGATGGCGGCGAAATACCCGGCCAGCTCGTCGCGGGCATGCAGCGGGAGGATGGTGCCCACGTACTGGTCCGGACGCACGACGAGGATGCAGCCTGCGGCCCGGTCGATGCCGCGCATCCCGAAGATGTCCTCGCCCCGCTTCAGGTCGGCACAGAAGACCTTCTCGTAGTCGCACAGCCCGTAGCGGCCCACGTGCGGACGCAGCAGCGCGGGCATCGCGCCGAAGTCGAGCGCGCGAAAGCCCTGCTGGAAGACCGCCCGGGTGTCGATCACGGCGTCCACGTCTTCCCCCGGCGCGGTGTGGCGGCGCAGCGGCGAGGCCGGGTCGCGTTCGAGCCAGTCGCACAGCGTGGCGACGGCGCCGCCCCGGCCGCCGGCATCGTCCGCGGGGGCAAATAGGAACAGGCGGAAGCGCGCGTCGGCCTCGATGCAATGGCCGAGGTGCATGGGTCTGGCGTCGGCCAGCCGGACGACGGGGGCAGAATGTAACCGCTTGCCGATGTCGAAGCCCGTCGCCAGGGACTGGTATCCGGGCGCGCCGGTCAGCGAGCTGCGTTCGTACTGGATCGTCAGGCCGCAGGTGAAGGGCAGGTTGTCGACGAACTCGCGCGCCACGCGGGGCAGGCCGCCCACGGCGTCGTCCTCGGCTCGGGCGCCGACAACGCGCGACCACTTGTGGTCGAACTCCACCAGCCCCCTGGCCGCGGCTCGCCGTTCGCCGGAGTAGCTGTGCAACAGCGCCGGGGCGGCGCGGCCGGTCAGCACCGAGATCAGCTTCCAGCCCAGGTTGAAGCTGTCGCCCATCGACACGTTCATGCCCTGCCCGGCCTTGGGGCTGTGGGTGTGGCAGGCGTCGCCGGCCAGCATCACGCGCGGCGCGCGAGTGGCCACCTGGTCCTCGGGCACGTCGTCGAACTTGTCGGTCAAGCGGTGGCCGATCTCGTAGATCGACCACCAGACCACCTCCTTCACGTCCAGCGCGAACGGCCGGAAGATGCGCTGCGCCTTGGCGATGATGTCGCCTGCGCCCATGCCGCGGTCGGCGGCGCGCTCGTGCTCGCCCAGGCGGTCGAGTTCGACGTACAGGCGCACCAGGTGCCCGCCCTCGCGCGGCAGCACCATCAGGATGCCCTCGTTGCGCGAGCGCACGAAGGATTTCATGCGCCAGTCGGGGAAGTTGGTGACGGCCAGCACGTCCATCACGCCCCAGGCCTGGTGCGCGGCATCGCCGTGCAGCGCCCCGCCGATCGCGCCGCGCACGTTCGAGCGCGCGCCGTCGCACCCGATGACGTAGTTGGCGCGCACCTTCGTGATCCGGCCCTCGAGGCCGGGGGCGGTGTGCTCCAGCATGACGGTGACGGGATAGTCGGCGGCGGCAGGGTCGACGTTCAGGTCGACCAGCTTCAGGCCGTAGTCGGGCTCCAGCCGGGTGGGCGAATGGCGCATGACGTCGAGGAACATGTCGTGCACCCGCGCCTGGTTGATCAGCACATGGGGCATCTCGGAGATGCCGTCGGGCACGTCCTGCACACGGGCGACGCGAGTCAACGTGCCCCCAGGCGGTGGCACGTGCCCGCCGCCGCCCCCCGGGGGGGGCGCGTCGTCCCGGGAGCGGCCCTGCGACGACTCGGGCGCGTCCGCAGGTGCTGCCCAGAAGGTGGTCTCGTTGATCCAGTGCGACTCGCGCATGACTTTCTCGGCAAAGCCGAAGGCCTGGAACATCTCCATCGAGCGCACGCTGATGCCGTCGGCCTGGCCCT
>CALDKM010000276.1:0-3387 GCA_937898875.1 uncultured Pseudomonadota bacterium
CCCGGCATGAGCCGCGCGAAGTCGTAGGTCACCGTCTTCGCGAGGATCGCCTTCTCCATCGAGGCGACGATCAGGTCGGCCGCTTCCTTCCAGCCCATGTGGATCAGCATCATCTCGGCCGACAGGATCTCGGAGCCGGGGTTCACGTAGTCCTTGCCCGCGTACTTCGGCGCCGTGCCGTGCGTCGCCTCGAACATCGCGACCGTGTCCGACAGGTTCGCTCCCGGCGCGATGCCGATGCCGCCCACCTGCGCGGCGAGCGCATCGCTGATGTAGTCGCCGTTGAGGTTCAGCGTCGCGATGACGCTGTACTCGGCGGGGCGCAGCAGGATCTGCTGCAGGAACGCGTCGGCGATCACGTCCTTGACGACGATGTCCTTGCCGGTCTTCGGGTTCCGGAACGACATCCACGGACCGCCGTCGAGGAGCTTCGCGCCGAACTCGCGCTCGGCGATCGCGTAACCCCAGTCGCGGAACGCGCCTTCCGTGAACTTCATGATGTTGCCCTTGTGCACGAGCGTCATCGACGGCTTGTCGTTGTCGATCGCGTACTGGATCGCCTTGCGCACGAGGCGCTCCGTGCCCTCGCGCGACACCGGCTTGATGCCGATGCCCGAGGTCGCCGGGAAGCGGATCTTCTTGACGCCCATCTCGCGGATCAGGAAGTCGATCAGCTTCTTCGCGCCCGCCGATTCGGCCTCCCACTCGATCCCGGCGTAGATGTCCTCGGCGTTCTCGCGGAAGATCACCATGTCGGTCTTCTCGGGCTCCTTGACCGGCGAGGGCACGCCCTTGAAGTAGCGGACCGGCCGCAGGCACACGTAGAGGTCGAGCTCCTGGCGCAGCGCGACGTTGAGCGAGCGGATGCCGCCGCCCACGGGCGTGGTCAGCGGCCCCTTGATCGACACGACGTAGTCCTTGACGATCGCGAGGGTCTCCTCGGGCAGCCAGACGTCGGGGCCGTAGATCTTCGTCGACTTCTCGCCGGCGTAGATCTCCATCCAGTGGATCTTCCGCTTGCCGCCGTACGCCTTCGCCACTGCCGCGTCGACGACCTTGATCATGACCGGCGTGATGTCGAAGCCCGTGCCGTCGCCCTCGATGTAGGGGATGATCGGGTTGGCGGGGACGTTGAGGCTGAAGTCCTTGTTGACGCTGATCTTCGCGCCGCCGGCGGGTACCTTGACGTGCTTGTACATGCTTCCGGGTCTCCTCGAGGGTGTCCGTGCGTCCCGGCCGCGACTTCCGCCCCGGCCGGGACGGCGATCCGGGGTCCCGGGCGCCGCGAGGGCGCCGGAACGGCCACAAAACCGTGAATTATCCGCGAAATTCGTGAATCCTGCCGATCCTCCCACACCGCCGGGGCGCGGGCTTCGATCTCGATCAAGGCCGGTCGCCGGGCGCGCCACGGTCGTCCTGCTCAACAAGCCCTGCGGCGTCCTGTGCCAGTTCACGTCGCCCGACGGGCGGCCGACGCTCGCCGACCACGTCGATCGGCCCGGGGTCTACCCGGCCGGGCGGCTGGATGCCGACAGCGAGGGGCTCGTCGTGCTCACGGCCGACGGGGCGCTGCAGGCGCGCATCGCGGACCCGAGGCACCGGCTGACGAAGCGCTACTGGGTCGAGGTCGAGGGCGAGCCGGGCGACGAGGCGATCGCCGCCCTCGAGCGCGGCGTCGCGCTCCGCGACGGGCCGACCCAGCCGGCGCGGGTGAGCCGGATCGCCCCGCCGCCCGGCCTGTGGCCCCGCGATCCGCCGATCCGCGTGCGCAAGGCGATCCCGACCGCCTGGCTCGAGATCGCGATCGCGGAGGGGCGCAACCGGCAGGTGCGTCGGATGACCGCGGCGGTCGGCCTCCCGACGCTGCGGCTCGTGCGCCACGCGGTCGGCCCCTGGACGCTCGGATCGCTCGCCCCCGGACAGTGGCGCGAGGAGGCCGTCGACGCACGCGTGCTATCATCCGCCGCCGCTTCGATGCCCTCCGCCTCCCCCGCGTCGCGCCCACGTCCGCGCGCTCCTCGCCGCCCCGCGTAATCCCGATGATGCGCCGCCTGATTGCACGCTTCTGGCCCGGCCGACCGTCGGCCGCGCCCGTCGTCTGCCGCCCCGACGAGCACCCGGTGCGCCGCGACCAGGTGAGCTACGGCGCACGCACGGTGACGCGCCGGCTTCAGGACGCCGGCTTCAAGGCGTTCGTCGTCGGCGGCGCCGTCCGCGACCTGCTGCTCGGCCTCGAGCCGAAGGACTTCGACATCGCCACCGACGCCACCCCCGAGCAGGTGAAACCGCTCTTCCGTCGCGCGTTCATCATCGGCCGACGCTTCCGCCTCGTGCACGTGCACGTCGGCAGCGAAGTGATCGAGGTCTCGACGTTCCGCGCGCCGCAGAAGGCGGAGGAGTCGACCGACGAGCACGGCCGGCTCCTCTCCGACAACGTCTACGGCACGCAGGCCGAGGACGCCGCGCGCCGCGACTTCACGATCAACGCGCTCTACTTCGATCCCGCGACCGAGGAGGTGTGGGACTACGTGGGCGGCGTCGCCGACGTTCGTGCGCGGCGCCTCAAGCTGATCGGCCCGCCGACGACGCGCTTCCGCGAGGACCCGGTGCGGATGCTGCGCGCGGTTCGGCTCGCGACCAAGGTCGGCGTCACCATCGACAAGCGCACGGCGGCGCCGATCCCGAAGCTCGCGCCGCTGATGGCCAACGTGCCGCCGGCGCGGCTGTTCGACGAGATGCAGAAGCTGCTGCTCTCCGGCCACGCCACCGAGACGCTGAAGAGCCTGCGTGCGCACGGCCTCTCGCACGGGCTCCTGCCGCTGCTCGACATGATCCTCGAGCAGCCGATGGGGCAGAAGTTCATCGACGTCGCGCTCGCGCACACCGACCGCCGCGTGCGCGAGGACATGGGCGTGTCGCCGGCGTTCCTGTTCGCGACGCTGCTGTGGCACGAAGTGCTCGCGCAATGGAACGCGGCGAAGGCGAAGGGGGGCAAACCGCTGCCCGCGCTCTTCGACGCGATGGACCGCGTGCTCGAGCAGCAGGCCGAACGCATCGCGATCCCGCGGCGTTTCGAGGCGACGATCAAGGAGATCTGGTCGCTGCAGCCCCGCTTCGAGCAGCGCGCCGGCGTCCGGCCCTTCCGCCTGGTCGAACATCCGCGCTTCCGTGCAGCCTACGACTTCCTCGCGATCCGCGGCGAGTCCGGCGAGGTCGACCCGTCGCTGGTCGACTGGTGGACGCGCTTCCAGGAAGCCTCGCAGGAAGCGCGCGAGGCGATGCTCAAGCCCGACGAGGCGCCGCGCGGCAAGCGGCGGCGCGCGCGCGGGCGCGGCCGTCGTGCGCACGAGGAAGGCCATCGCGTTGATCGGCTGCTGGGCGTACGGC
>CALDKM010000277.1:0-2526 GCA_937898875.1 uncultured Pseudomonadota bacterium
CTCGCTCGCGCGCATGCGGCGCTCGCCGCGACGCGGCCGACGGCGGTGAACCTGCGCTGGGCGCTCGATCGCGTGCGCCGCCGCGTCGCGCCGCTCGCGCCGGCCGACCGGGCCGACGCCGCGTGGCAGGAGGCCGACGCGATCGCGGCCGAGGACGTCGCGATCAACCACGCGATCGGCGAGCACGGCGCGCGCATCCTCGAGCGCATCGCCGCGCGCCACGCGGGTCCGGTGAACGTGATGACCCACTGCAACGCGGGCGCGCTCGCGACCTGCGGCTGGGGCACGGCGACCGCGCCGATCTTCCTCGCGCACGCCCGGGGCCTCGCGGTCCACGTGTGGGTCAGCGAGACGCGCCCGCGCCTGCAGGGCGCCAACCTCACGGCGTGGGAGCTGGCGCAGCGCGGAGTGCCGCACACGATCGTCGTCGACGGCGCGGGCGCCGCGCTGATGCGGCGCCGCGAGGTCGACGTCGTGTTCGTCGGCGCCGATCGCGTGGCGCGGAACGGCGACGTGTGCAACAAGATCGGCACCTACGACAAGGCGCTCGGGGCGAAGGACAACGGCGTGCCGTTCTACGTGGCGCTTCCCTCGCCCACCCTGGACCCCGCGCTCGCCGACGGCGACGCGATCCCGATCGAGATGCGCGCGCCGGACGAGGTGCTCTCGGTGCTCGGCCGCGACGAGTACGGACAGGCGATCCGCGTCGGCGTCGCGCCCGAGCACGCCCGCGCGCTCAATCCGGCGTTCGACGTGACGCCGGCGCGGCTCGTCACCGGGCTGATCACCGAGCGCGGGGTCGCGACGGCGTCGGAGGCGGGACTCGCCGCCCTCTTCCCGGAGCGCTTCGCGTGAGCGCCCCGGCGCGCGTGCCGCGGGACTCCCGATGAGCGCCGCGCGGGACGCCGGGCGTCCGCTGCGGGAGCGCGTGATCGCCACCGCGCTCGGCATGAATGCGGCGGGGATCAACCGCGCCAAGGCGGGCAACGTGAGCGCGCGCTTGAGCGCGGGCGGCTTCGACGGCTTCCTGATCACGCCGACCGGCGTCGCGTACGACCGGCTCTCGCCCGACGACATCGTCGCGGTCGCGCGGGACGGCGAGGCGCGCGGGCGCCTCGCGCCGTCGTCCGAGTGGCGCTTTCACCGCGACGTCTACGCGGCGCGCCCCGACGCGGGCGCGATCGTCCACACGCACGCGCCGTTCTGCACGACGCTCGCGTGCCTCGGCCGCGGCATCCCCGCGTTCCACTACATGGTCGCCGTGGCGGGCGGGCGCGACGTCCGCTGCGCGCCGTACGCCACGTTCGGATCGCAGGAGCTCGCCGACGCCGCAGTGGCCGCGCTCGCTGAGCGCCGGGCGTGCCTGCTCGCGAACCACGGGATGATCGCGATCGGCGCCGACCTCGACCGTGCGCTCGGCCTCGCGATCGAGGTCGAGTCGCTCGCCGAGACCTACTGGCGCGTCCTGCAGGTCGGCGAGCCCGTGCTGCTCGCCGACGACGAGATGGACCGCGTGCTCGCGAAGTTCGCGACCTACGGCCAACCCCTTTCCCGCTGAACCTCCAGGAATGCCATGAAGATCGCAATCGTCGGCGCCGGTGCCATCGGCGGCTTCGTCGGGGCCAGGCTCGCGCTCGCGGGCGAGGACGTCACGTTCATGGTGCGCGGCGCGAACCTCGACGCCATCCGCGCCAACGGATTCAGGCTCGTGATGCACGACGGGACCGAGCACGTCGCGCGCAACGTGAAGGCGTCGAACGACTATGCCGCGACCGGGCCGCAGGACGTCGTGATCCTCGCGACGAAGGCGCACCAGCTCGAGGCCGTCTCCGGGAGCGTGCCGAAGCTCTTCGGCCCGGACACCGCCGTCGTCACGATGCAGAACGGCATCCCGTACTGGTACTTCCACCGTCACGGCGGACCGCTCGCCGGAACGCGCGTCCGAAGCGTCGACCCGACGGGCGCGATCGGCGAGAACATCCCGGCCGGGCGAGTGATCGGATGCGTCGTCTACCCGGCCACCGAGCTCGTCGCGCCCGGCGTGGTGAAGCACATCGAGGGCGACCGCTTCCCGATGGGCGAGCTCGACGGCTCGACGTCCTCGCGCGTGCAGCGGCTCGCCGAGGCGTTCACGCGCGCCGGACTCAAGTCGCCGGTGCTCGACGACATCCGCTCGGAGATCTGGCTCAAGCTGTGGGGCAACCTGACGTTCAACCCGATCAGCGCGCTGTCGCGCGCGACGCTGGTCGACATCTGCCGGTACCCGCCGACGCGGGCGCTGGCCGCGGCGATGATGGCCGAAGCGCAGGCGGTCGGGACCAGGCTCGGCATCACGTTCCGCGTCACCATCGACAAGCGCATCGCCGGGGCGGAGCGCGTCGGCAGGCACAAGACGTCGATGCTGCAGGACATCGAGGCGGCGCGCGAGCCGGAGATCGAGGCGCTGGTCGGCTCGGTCGTCGAGCTGGGGCGGCTGACCGATACGCCGACGCCGCACATCGACAGCGTCTACGCGCTGGTGAAGCT
>CALDKM010000278.1:0-1923 GCA_937898875.1 uncultured Pseudomonadota bacterium
TCGACGTAGCCGCCCACGCCGTCGCTCGTCCCCGACGCGCGGAACTCGATGGTCATCGCGGGGCCGGTCGCGGTCACCGCGTAGCTGTACCGCAGCCAGACCGCATCGGCGTTCGCCGACCCGTCGTGGGCGATGTTGGCGACGAGGTTGCCGTCGACGAAGACCTGGATCGCGTTCGTCAGGGAGCCCTGGCCAGGCCGGGGCGAGTAACCGAACGCCAGCAGGTACGGCGCGCCCGGCTGCGTGGCCACGGTCTGCGCCATGCCGCTGTTGTCGGAGCCGTCGAGCTCGACCAGCTGATCGCCGGCGAGCGCGGTCCCGGCCACGTTGCTCTGCACCTCGATGCCGGAGCCGGTGGTGATCGACCAGTTCGGGATGCCCCCCGGAAAGATGTTCCAGTTGCCGACGCCGAGCGCCGGCGACTCGAAGCTGCCATTCTGGATCAGGTTCTGGGCCAGTGCCGGCGCCGTGGCCAGCGCGGCGCATGCGGCAAACAGTCGTAGCAGGCTCGACATGGACCACTCCGCAGGTTTCGGATGGTCCGCACCCTACGCGCGACGAGGGCCTCGTGCAAGCCAGGCGACGAGGGCCGCCGGGCGGCGCTGATAGAATTTCCCGTTCGCATCGTCCCCGTTCCGGGAGGTTCGCTTGATTCGATGGGTTTCCCTGGCCATCGCCGCGACGCTTGTCGGCGCTCCCGCCGCCGCGCAGGTTCGCATCGGCCTGCTCGTGTCCGCCACCGGCCCGACCGCCGCGATCGGCGTCCCGCAGAAGAACACCGGCGACCTCCTGCCGCGCAAGCTCGGCGAGACGACGATCGAGTACATCCAGCTCGAGGACGGGGCCGACTCGACGCGCGCGCTGCAGAACGCGAAGAAGCTCGTCGCCGAGCACGACGTCGACGCGATGATCGGTCCCTCGACGACGCCCGCCGCGCTCGCGATCCTCGACACGATCGCGGAGGCCAGGGTGCCGCTGCTCGCCACCGTGGGCAGCTCGAACGTCGTCGAGCCCCTCGACGCGAAGCGCCGCTGGGTGTTCAAGACGACGCAGAACGACGACCTGATCGCCTCCGCGCTGATCCGCCACATGAAGAAGCACGGCGTGCGCACGCTCGGGTTCATCGGCTTCAACGACCCGTACGGCGAGAACTGGTTCAGGGTGCTGGGGCCCATGGCCGACAAGGAGGGCATCCGCATCGTCGCCTCCGAGCGCTACGCGCGCACCGACCAGAGCGTGACCGGCCAGTCGCTCAAGCTGATCGCCGCGAAGCCCGACGCGATGTTCATCGCCGCGGTCGGCGGTCCCGCCGTATTGCCGCAGGCGACGCTGCGCGACCAGGGCTGGAAGGGCCCGGTCTACCAGACGCACGCGGTCGCGACCGACGACTTCATCCGGCTGGGCCGCGACAAGGTCGAGGGGACGATCCTCGCCGCCGGGCCGATGCTCGTGATCGACGACGTCCCCGAAGCGAACCCGACGAAGAAGGTCGCGCGCGCCTACATCGACACCTACGAGAAGCGGTTCGGCGCGAAGCCCGCGACGTTCGGCGCGAACGTCTGGGACGGCTGGATCCTGCTCGAGCGCGCGATCCCCGTCGCGCTCAAGTCGGGAAAGCCGGGCACCGATGCGTTCCGGGCCGCGCTGCGCGACGCGCTCGAGCAGTCGCGCGAGGTCGTCGGCACGCAGGGCGTGTTCACGATGTCGGCGACCGACCACAACGGCATGGACGACCGCGCGCGAGTGCCGGTCGTCGTCCGCGACGGCCGCTTCCGGCTGTTGCCCGAGTAGCGGGGGCACCGGTGACGCGCGCCGAACGCCACGGGCCGACGGGCATCCTGCTCGCCGCGGGGGCCGCGCGGCGGTTCGGCGGCGACAAGCTCTCGGCGAGCCTCGACGACGGGACGCCGGTCGGCGTGGCCG
>CALDKM010000279.1:0-6139 GCA_937898875.1 uncultured Pseudomonadota bacterium
CCGAAGGCCTGGAACATCTCCATCGAGCGCACGCTGATGCCGTCGGCCTGGCCCTTCTCCATCGGCCCCAGCCTGGGTTCGACCAGCATGGTGCGGATCTGCGGTACGCGGGCGAGCTGGGCGGCCAGCGCGAGGCCCGCCGGCCCCGAGCCGGCGATCAGCACGTCCACCGTTTCCGGCAACGGGTCGCCCGCGCGACGGTGGCCGGGCGCCGCGGGAAGGACATCGGGATCGCCGGGGTTGAACCCGTTGACGTGGAACTGCATGGGGTCTCCTTCGGGCGGCTCGCCAGCCCGTTACGGTAAGCTTGCTTATGATATGTATACATACTAAAATCGTCAAGCGAACGGGCGGCGCGCGTGCGACCGGCACGGGGTCGGCATCGGGCGGAGGCACGGATGAAACGGATCGAGATGGCCGGGCACCTGATCCGCCGGCTGCATCAGCAGTCGACACGGATCTTTCAGGCACGGACGCAGGCCGCGGGATTCGACCTGACCCCGGTGCAGTTCGCCGTGCTCGACGCCGTTGCCGGGCAGCCCGGCATCGACCAGGCCGACTTGGCCGCGACCATCGGCTTCGACCGCGCCACGATCGGCGGGGTGGTCGACCGCCTGGAGCACAAGGGCCTCGTCAGACGCGTGGTCGGCGCGCAGGATCGCCGCGCGCGCCAGCTGCACCTCACGCCCGAGGGCAGGAAACTGCTGGTGGCCAGCCGGCCGGTGGTTCAGGCCTTGCAGGCCGACGTCCTGGCGCCGCTGTCACCCGCGGAGCGCTCCGCCTTCCTCGGGTTGGCGCACAAGGCGCTCGGACTGGACTGAATTCGGGGCCGCGGCGCAGGGAACGCCGCGCTGCCGACCGCCGATGGCACTGCCGACGGTCGGCATCGCGGCGTCGAATCGCTCAAGCCACAGGATCGGGGTGCGTCGACACCGCGATGGGTCGATGCGCCCCCCGGCCATTCGCGCAATGCACTCGCGCACATCGCGCCTGCCCGGCGTGACACCACGCCGACCAGCACTCGAGACCTCCCCCGGCCCGATCGCATGAGTGTCGGCCGGTGGTGATGGGCGACAATGCGCATCATGCCGACCCCCCTGAAGCTCTCCGTCCTCGACCAGTCCCCTGCCGCGCAGGACCGGACCCAGGATCACGCCATCCGCGAGTCCCTCGCGCTCGCCAGGCACTGCGAGGCGCTCGGGTACCACCGCTACTGGGTCTCGGAGCACCACAACAGCGCGAGCATCGTCGGCACCGCGCCGGAGGTGCTGATGGCGGCCGTCGCGGCGACCACGCAGCGCATCCGCGTCGGCAGCGCCGGCGTCATGCTCCCGCACTACTCGACGCTCAAGGTCGCCGAGCAGTTCCGCGTGCTGGAAGCCATCGCGCCCGGACGCATCGATCTCGGCCTGGGCCGCGCGCCCGGCACCGATCGCACGACGGCGATGGCGCTCAATCCCGATCTCGGTGCCGCCGAGCACTTCCCCGTCCACGTGCAGGAGCTCGACCTGTGGCTGCGCGGCGAGCCGTTTCCCGAAGGGCATCCGTTCCGCGCGATACGTGCGCACCCGACCGGCCCCACGACGCCGCAGATCTGGATCCTCGGCAGCTCCGACTACGGCGCGCAGCTCGCGGCGCACCTCGGGCTCCCGTACGCGTACGCCTACTTCTTCACCGAAGGGCGCGGCACCGAGGAGGCGCTCGCGCTCTACCGTGGCCGCTACCGTCCAAGTGCCCGCCACGCGCAGCCGCGGGCCACGATCTGCGTCTGGGCGCTGGCGGCCGACACCGAGGCCGAGGCGAGGCGTCTGCTGACGACGCGCGAGCACTGGCGCGTGGGTTTCGAGAAGGGGCTGCGGACGCCGCTCCTCTCACCGGAGGCCGCGGCGGCTCACCCGTACACGGAGGCGGAACGGTCGATCGTCCAGCGGGTCCGCGAGCGAGCCATCGTCGGCACCGCCGACCAGGTCGCCGCGAAGTTGAGGGAGCTCGCGACGACGTTCGGCCTCGACGAGATCGTCGTCAACACCTGGACCCACGATCCGGCCGCGCGGCATCGCTCGTACGAGCTGATCGCGCAAGCCGCCCTGAACGCCTGACGGGATCGTGGGCGATGACCGCCTCGCGTTCAGGCCGATGAATCGACCACGAGCTCGCGCCTGACCCGTACGGCCGAATCGCCGGGAACGATGGCGCCGCCACGCGCCAGCAGCTGGGTCCGGGTGAACGCGGCGCCGAACAGCAGGATCAGCGACGAGTAGTAGACCCACAGCAGGATCAGCACCACCGAGCCCGCCGCGCCGTAGGTGGACGCCGTCGCCGTGTGGGTGAGGTAGACCGCGATGGCGTAGCGGCCGATCGAGAACAGCGAGGCGGTGACCAGCGCGCCGACGACGACGTCGCGCCACCGCAGCAGAACGTCGGGCAGCACCTTGAAGATCGCGCAGAAGAGCAGCGCGACCGCCAGCAGCGTCACCAGCACTTCGGCGCTGCTCAGCAGCGTCGCGACCGATGGCGCGAACCGATGGGTGAACTGGAGCACCGCGCGCAGCACCACGCCGAGCAGCAGCGACACGAGCAGCACGAAGCCGATCGCCAGCACGACCGTCAGCGACAGCAGGCGACTCTTCACGAACAGGAAGAGACTGTTGCGATTCGGCCGCGCGGCCACGCCCCAGATGGCGTTGAGCGAAAGCTGCATCTGCCCGAACACGGTGGTGGCGCCGACGAGCAGCGCGCCCACGCCCAGCAGCGTGGGCACGATGCCCGACTCCTGGATGCGCGACCGCGCGACCGCCTGTTCCACCGCCACGGCAGCGTCCCTGCCCATCAGGTCCTGCAGCTGCGCGACGATCTGTCCCTCGGCCGCCTGCTCGCCCAGCACCAGTCCGATGACCGACACCGCGATGATGACGACCGGCGCCAGCGAGAACAGCGTGTAGAACGCCAGCGCGCCGGCATAGGTGAAGGCATCGCGGTCGAGCCAGAGCCGGACCGCATCGCGGAAGATCGTCCACCAGCGCAGCGCGCGTTCCTTCCACATGGGCCCGATCCTTCCGATCGCCGTTCGCGCAAACGCGCCTGGCCGGATCGTCGCTCGTCGGCGCCGTCGAAGCAAGGTGCCGGCCTGCCGTCCTTGCCGAACGGGTTCCCGCCGGGCCACCGCGGGATCACACTATCGAACCGGCGTTCGAGCATCGGTCCGAAGGGGATCGAGGCGGCGCGACGGAGAGCGTGGCGCGTCCGACGGCGCGTCGGCGAAAGTCGAATCCGGTCCCGCGTCGGCGGCCGGCAATGATTCGGAGTCGCCATGACGTCGTGCAGGCTGGGTTGGTTGCTGGTCGCCGTGCTGTCGGCGGTCGTCGCGGTCTTCGCCTACAAGTTCACCGTGGGCGACGTGAGGCCCTCCGCCGACGGGCGGCTGGAGGTCCGGCTGTCCGGGGACGAACGCAACGCCCTGCTGCTCGAGATGCGAACCTGGCTGCAGAGTTCGCAGGGAGTCCTCGCCGCAGCAGCCGCAAAGGACTTCGCTGCAGTGGCGAGCACGGCAAGGGCGTCCGGCATGGCCGCGGAGGCCGAGACACCGGCGTCGCTGTTCAGGAAGATTCCGCTCGAAATGAAGCGCCTGGGATTCGACACGCGCCAGAAGTTCGACGAGATCGCGGCGGACGCCGAAAGGCTGAAGGACAGCCAGCACACGATCACCCAGTTGAGCGTCGCGATGAACAACTGCATCGCCTGTCACGCGATCTATCGCTTTTCCGACGCGGTCAATTGAGTGGCGGGGCGGGCTCGACGGACTGTTCTGCGTCAGCGGCGAGATCCTGCGCGTGACGGCCTTCGAGCCCGGTCTGCCGGGGAAGTGCCGGCGCACCGAGGATGACGCCGGCCGGGAGCCCGACACGCCGCTCCCGGACGAGCGCTTCGTCACGGTCCGGCTGAAAGACAAGGGCATCCTGGTCTTCACCGCGCGCTCGCCGCGGCGCTCGGCGACGCGGCCGCGCCGTCGGAGTTGCGGAAGGCGTACCGGTTCCGAATTCGGGCGGGCAGGCTGGCCGGTCCGGCAGGGTTGCTGCGACAATGGCGCATGGAGCCGATCCGCATCCGTCGCGGCGTCCCCGCCGATGCGCCGGCGCTCGCGGCGTTCGCCGCGCGCACGTTCCGCGAGACCTTTGCCGCCGACAACCGGCCCGAGGACATGACGGCGCATCTCGCGTCGTCCTACGGCGTCGCGCAGCAGGCGCGCGAGCTCGCCGATCCGGACGCCGCCGCGCTGCTCGCCTTCCGGGGCGAGACGCTCGTCGCCTTCGCGCAGGTTCGCCGCAAGCCCCCTCCCCCGTGCGTGACGCAGTCGCGACCGATCGAGTTGCAGCGCTTCTACGTGGACCGGCCCGCGCACGGCACGGGCGTCGCGCAGACGCTGATGGCGGCGGTCCGCCGGGCGGCGCGCGGGTTCGGCGGCGAGCACCTGTGGCTCGGCGTGTGGGAGCGCAACCCGCGCGCCATCGCGTTCTACGCGAAAGCCGGTTTCCGCGACGCGGGCAGCACCGTGTTCCTCGTCGGCCCGGACCGGCAGACCGACCGCGTGCTCGTGGCGGCATTGACCGCGGAGGACGGCGATGGCGCGTGACGCCCGCCGCGAGTCCGTGCCCGCGCGCTAGATCCGACGCTGGCGATCCGGGGCGCCGATGCCTTTCCCCACGATCACGCACATCGAGTCGCGCCGCCTCGGGCTCAGGCCCGTGGAAGCCGCCGACCTCTCGGATCTCATGGAGGTCAACGGCGACCCCGAAGTCACTCGATTCCTTCCGTATGCGGCCTGGCGGTCGCCGCAGGATGGCGAAGCCTGGCTCGCGCGCATGGAAGCGCTGGCCGCCACCGGCACCGGCCGGCAGCTCGTCGTCGTCCGTCGATCCGAACCGAAGGTCCTAGGCACGATGCTGCTGTTCAGGCACGACGAAGGCAGCGCACGCGTCGAGCTGGGCTATGCGCTCGGCCGCGCGCACTGGCGGCAGGGGATCATGCGCGAGGCGATCGAGGTGGCGTGCTCGCATGCGTTCGGTGCGCTGGGCATCCGCCGCATCGAGGCGGAGGTGAATCCGGACAACGCTGCGTCGTGCCGGCTGCTCGCCGGCGTCGGATTCGTGCTCGAAGGGAGACTGCGCAAGCGCTGGGTCGCCAAGGGCGAGGCGCACGACACGAACGTCTACGGCTGCCTCGCGGAGGAATGGCTCGCGAGGCGCGCGACGGGATGACGCGCGTGTCGCGCCGGGCCGTTGGCAAGGCCGGGCGAACGCAGGATACTTGCGGCGTCGACGGCCTCTGCGATCGCCCGCGCGGGCGATCTCCCCGATCCCATGTACGTGCCCGAGCACTTCGTGGAAGCGCGAGCCCACGAGCTTCACCGCATCGTCGACGAATACCCGATCGGCGCGCTCGTCGTCGCGGGGCCGCACGGCCTCGACGCCAACCACGTACCCTTCCTGCTGGACCCGGAGGCCGGCGAGCACGGCGTCCTGCTCGCGCACGTCGCGCGCGCCAATCCGCTCTGGAACGAAGCGCGCGACGGCGACGAGGCGCTCGTCATCTTCCGCGGCGGGGACGCCTACGTCTCTCCCAACTGGTACCCGAGCAAGCACGAGACGCACCGGCTCGTGCCGACGTGGAACTACCGGGTCGTGCACGTGCACGGCCGCCTCCGGATCCGCGACGACGAGCGCTTCGTTCGAGGCGTCGTCGCGCGGCTCACGCGCCGGCACGAGGCGCGCACCGGTTCACCGAGGCCGTGGCGCATGACCGACTCCTCACCCGAGTTCATCGACGGCATGCTCGCCGCCATCGTCGGCATCGAGATCGAGATCCTGCGGATGGTGGGCAAGTGGAAGCTCAGCCAGAACCGCGAGGAGCGCGACCGGGTCGGCGCGGCCGAGGAGCTCGGGCGGCGCGGCGAGCACGCGATGGCCGCCGCGATGCTCGGTGCCGGCCGTCCCCCAACGGACGACGCTTGATCGCCGGAGTCTGCCACTGCGGAGCGGCCCGCATCACGATTCCAAGGCGGCCGCGGCGGTCGACGACCGGCACCGGCGTCCTGTCGCCGACGGCCCCGGGCCGGCGCGACGAGGCGGCCGCCGTGTTCGCC
>CALDKM010000280.1:0-2831 GCA_937898875.1 uncultured Pseudomonadota bacterium
TCGGCGTCGGCCCGTCCACCACGATGACCGCGCGCACGGACTCGCCCTCGGCCAGGAGCAGGCGCGCCAGTTCGAAAGCCACGAAGGCGCCGTTGCAGTGTCCTCCGACGACGTAGGGTCCGTGCGGTCGCAGCGCCCGCAACGTCCTCAGCCGATCGGCAGCCATCGCCTCGATCGTCGCCGGGACGAAACCGTCGGCGACACCGTGCGGGTGGACGGCGTAGAACGGCTGGTCGGGCCCGAGCTCCTTCGCCAGCGCGTGGCAGTGGAAGCCGCCCGCGAAGAAGTCGCCGTGCACGTAGACGAAGGGCAGGCGCGATCCGCCTTCGTTCAGCGGGACGATCTCCGAGCCGGCGGAAAGCGACTCCTCGCGAATCGCCCGCGCGAGGCCCGCGATCGTGTCGTCGACGAACAGTGCGGTGAGCGGAACGCGGATCCCGGTATCGCGCTCGTAGTCGTCCGCCATGCGCGCCGCCAGCAGCGAGTGCCCGCCCAGGTCGAAGAAGTGATCGAAGACCCCGATGCCCGTCCTTCCGAGCACCGCTTCCCAGTGGCGGACGAGCTCGCTCTCGAGCCGGTCGCGGGGCGCCACGCGCAGACCCACGTTCGCCGCCAGCGAGGCGTCGACCGAGGGGAGGGACTTGCGGTCGACCTTCCCGTTGGCATTGAGCGGCAGCGCCGGGATCCAGGCGATCTCGGCGGGCAGCATCCACGTCGGCAGCAGGCGGCGCAGATCGCGCCGGAGGCCTTCCGGCGGGGGTGCCGACGGATTCTCGGGAACGACGAACGCGACGATGCGGCGCGTGTCGCTGGCGTCGCCGCGCACGACGGCCACCGCGGCACGCACGCCCGGCTGTCGCGCGATCGCGTCCTCGATTTCCGCGAGTTCGATGCGATGCCCCCGCACCTTGACCTGTCCGTCGACGCGGCCGAGGAACTCGATCGTGCCGTCGTCCGAGACGCGCGCACGGTCGCCGGTCCGGTACAGCCGGCGCACCGGGAGATCCCCGACGCGCGCTTCGACGAACCGTCCGGCGTCGCCCTCCCGCGCGCCGAGATATCCCAGCGCCAGGCCGCTGCCCGCGATGCCGATCTCGCCAGGCTCGCCCGGCGCCGCGGGCTCCCCGTCCTCCCGAAGCACGTAGACCTCGGCGTTCGCGATGGCGCGACCGATCGGCACCGTCGTCGCGTTCTCCGGCACCGCGCGCACCTCGTGCCAGGTCGCGAACGTGGTCGTCTCGGTGGGGCCGTAGACGTGCAACAGCCGGCCCGGCGCTCCCGCCCGCAGCACGTCCGCGACGCGGCGCGGCGCCGCCGCCTCGCCTCCGAACAGCACCGTGCGGCACGGCGCGAACGCGGCGGGCACCTCGCGCGCCACCGCGTCGAACAGCGCGGTCGTGACGAAGAGCGTCGTGATCCGCTCGCGCGCGATCTCGGCCGCGAGGGCGCGCGGCGCGACCGCCGTCGCCTTCGGAATCGGCACGAGCCGCGCGCCGTTGAGCAACGTTCCCCAGAACTCGAACGTCGACGCGTCGAACGCGGGATTCGCGAGTTGCGCGACGACGTCGTCTCGACCGAGATCGACGTAGTCGGTGCCGCACACGAGGCGCACGACCGCCTCGTGCGGGACGACGACGCCCTTCGGACGGCCGCTCGACCCCGACGTGTAGATCGCGTAGGCCGGGTCGCGCGGACGCGGCGCCCCCGGCGGCGGAAGGGCGGCATGCGCGGCGATCCGCGCCGCCTCCCGCCCGGGACGAACGACGTCGATCCCGGGACGCTCGAGCCGGCCCGCCAGCGCCTCGTCCGCGATCGCGTGCCGGACCTTCGCGTCCTCGAGCACGTACGCGAGCCGCTCGGCAGGAAGCTCCGGATCGATCGGCAGGTACGCGCCGCCGGCCTTCAGCACCGCGAGCCAGGCGACGGCGGTTTCCTCGACCGGGCCGCACGCGACGGCCACGAACGCACCGGTCGCGACGCCGCGCGCGTGCAGTTCCGCGGCAAGGCGGTTGGCTGCGGCATCCAGTCCCGCGTAGTCGAGCGTTCCGATCGCGGGCGCGGACGGCGTCGCCCGGGCCCGGGCTTCGAATCGTCCGGTGATCGTCGCCTCGCGGGGAGCGGCGGTCGCCGGACCGGCCGCGGACGCGACGATGCGGCTCCGTGTCGCGTCGTCCATCAACGGCAGCGCGGAGAACGGTCGGTCGGGCTCGCGCCCCATGGCGGCGACCAGCGTCGCGAACTGGCGCGCCATCCGCTCGACCGTCGCCCGCTCGAACAGGTCGCTGCAGTACTCCCAGCCATAGCCGATGCCGTCGTCGCCGTCGATCAGCGTCAGCATCAGGTCGAAATGCGCGCTGCCGAAGTCGAGATCGCGGCGGCGGACGGTGCAGCCGGCCAGTGCGAGGTCGCTCAGCCCGCGCCTGTACATCGTGAACGCGACCTGGAACAGCGGGTTCCGCGAGGCGTCCCGCGGCACGCCGAGCGCGTCGACCAGCCGCTCGAAGGGCACCTGCTGCGCGTCGATCGCCGAGCGCGTCGCGGCGTGGACGCGCCGCAGCGCCTCTCTGGTCGACGGCGCGCCGGAGAGGTCGATGCGGCACGCGACGGTGTTCGCGAAGAACCCGACCACCTCGGCGAGCTCGGGCCGCGGGCGGGCGGCCACCGGCATGCCGACGACGAGGTCCGTGTCGCCGCTGAGGCGCGACAGCAACGCGGCGTACGCCGCGAGGAACGTGACGTAGCGTGTGGCGCCCGCCTCGCGACCCACCGACGCCAACCCGGACACCACGTCGGAGTCGAACCGCCCGCGGATCGTGTCGCCCCGGAAGCTC
>CALDKM010000281.1:0-2829 GCA_937898875.1 uncultured Pseudomonadota bacterium
AAGTAGGGTCAGACCCTCATTTCCCGGTCCATCGGCCACCGTCCCATGCACATCGTCGGCGTCGACTTCACGAGCGCGCCGTCGCGGCGCAAGGCGATCACCGTGGCGCACGGCCGGCTCGCCGGCTCGACGGTCCGGGTCGAGCGCGTCGACCGTCTCGTCGACTGGCCCGCGTTCGAAGCGCTGCTCGCGGCGCCGGGTCCCTGGGTCGGCGCGTTCGACTTCCCGTTCGGCCTGCCGCGCGAGCTCGTCGACGCGCTCGGCTGGCCGGGGGCGGGCGAGCGCACACCGCAGGCGTGGCGCGCGTCGATCGCGCACTACGCGGCGCTCGATCGCGCGACGGTGATGCGGACGTTCGCGCGCTTTCGCGCGAAGCGGCCGGCGGGGCGCAAGTACGCGCATCGGGCGACCGAGATCGCGGCGGGCGCGCACGCTTCGATGAAGCTCGTCAACCCGCCCGTTGGTTGGATGCTGCACGAGGGCGCGTCGCGGCTCGCGGCGGCAGGCGTCGACCTGCCCGGCATCGCGAAGGGCGACCCGTCGCGCGTCGCGCTCGAGGCGTACCCCGGACTCGTGATGCGCAGGATCGCCGAGGCGCGGGGCGAAAAGCGCGCCCCCCCGTACAAGAACGACGCGCGTTCGAAGCAGACGCCGGCACAGCGCGACGCGCGCGTCGGCCTGCTGTGGGCGCTCGTCGAAGGCGCGCATCCGCTCGGCGTGCGCGCGGATCTGCCGATGGCGCTCGCCGAGGCCGCCGTGGACGACCCGACCGGCGATACGCTGGATGCGATCGCCTGCGCCGTGCAGGCGGCGTGGGGCGAGGTGCGGGCAGGCGAGGGCTACGGCCTGCCCCGGCGCGTCGATCCGGTCGAAGGCTGGATCGCGGGGGCCTGAAGCGACGGTCGCCGCTGCTGCTGGCCATTTCGGCCAAGTTGCTCTAAAATAGACCCTTTTCGGCGGCCGGTCTTCCGGACGCCTCCCCCGATCCGGAGAGAGACGATGGCCGATATCAAGCGCAACCGCCGCAACACCCTCGAGCGCCGCTGCCTGCCCAAGACGTTCAAGCGCATGTTCGTCGGCAGCCAGAAGGGCATCTTCAAGATGCTCGAGAAGATCAAGAAGAGCTGACGCCGCGCGGCGCTGCCGCGTTGCCGAAGGGAAGGCCGCCTGACGGGCGGCTTTTTTCATTGCGAAGCGGGCGCGAAGGGCGTTCGGCGACCTGACCGCGCACCGCGGGAGCGCGACAATGGTCGTCGTACCCTTCCTTTTGCCACAGCGCGCATCCGCGGCCCGTCCCCATGCCCTTCGCCTACTACGACCGCCTCTCGCCCGCCCGCAAGCGGATCTACCGCGCGAGCGACGCGATCGAGCGCCTCGACCTGCCCGACGGCTTCGCGGCGGGCGCGGAGGTCGACGCGATCGCCATGGCGCTCGTCACCGACAATCGCGCCGCGTGCGAGGGCGCGTGCCAGCGGCTCACCGACGCGATCACCGCCGGCTACCGAGTCCCGCCGATCCGCGTCCGTGTGCTGGCGCGGCGGCCCTCGTCGGACTACGGCGAGCTGCACGGCCTCTACGAGCCCGAGGAGGGGCGCACGCCGGCGCGCATCACGGTCTGGATGCGCACCGCGCAGCGCCAGCAGGTGGTCGCGTTCCGCTCGTTCCTGCGCACGCTCGTGCACGAGATCGGCCACCACCTCGACTACGAGCTCTTCAAGCTCGCGGAGACCTTCCACACCGAGGGCTTCTACAAGCGCGAGTCGACGCTCTCGGCCGCGCTGATGGCCCGGATGGCCCTGCCTCCGCCGCCGCCGCGCAGCCGGGCACGGTCCCAGCCGCCGTAGTCCGGCCCCGTCCTGGCGCCGTTCGCGCCTCGTTTGCCGCGCCTCGTCGCGCCGCCTGCCCGCGTCCCCGGGCTGCGGTACAATCCGCCCCCTCCGAGGAGCGCTGCAATCGGAGGGCCCGCCCGGGCCCTCGACCAGGCTCGGAGCCCTCCCGATTCGAACGGCGCTCGTTGACCCGTGACCTCACGGGACGACGGGCGCGTGCCTCCCCGGTCGTTCCGCGAAGCCACTTCGACGAGGAGTGACAGGATGAACGCACCGACCGAACGCGGCGTGAAGGATTTCCACGTCGCCGACCTGGCCCTGGCCGACTGGGGCCGCAAGGAGATCGCGATCGCCGAGACCGAGATGCCCGGGCTCATGTCGATCCGCGAGGAGTTCGCGCCCGAGCAGCCGCTGCGCGGCGCCCGCATCGCGGGCTCGCTGCACATGACGATCCAGACCGCCGTGCTGATCGAGACGCTTCAGGCGCTCGGCGCCGACGTCCGCTGGGCGTCGTGCAACATCTACTCGACGCAGGACCACGCCGCCGCCGCGATCGCCGCGCGCGGCACGCCGGTGTTCGCCGTCAAGGGCGAGACGCTCGACGAGTACTGGGCGTACACGCACCGGATCTTCGAGTGGGCCGACGGCGGCGTGCCGAACATGATCCTCGACGACGGCGGCGACGCGACGCTGCTCGTCCACCTCGGCACGCAGGCCGAGAGCGAACCGTCGTGCATCGCGCATCCGACCAACGAGGAGGAGAGTGCGCTCTTCGCGTCGATCAAGGCCAAGCTCGCCGCCGACCCGACGTTCTACTCGCGCTGCAAGGCGTCGATCAAGGGCGTGACCGAGGAGACGACGACCGGCGTCAAGCGCCTCTACCAGATGGCGAAGGAGCGCCGGCTGGGCTTCCCGGCGATCAACGTCAACGACTCGGTCACCAAGTCGAAGTTCGACAACCTCTACGGCTGCCGCGAGTCGCTCGTCGACGGCATCAAGC
>CALDKM010000282.1:0-3891 GCA_937898875.1 uncultured Pseudomonadota bacterium
AGCGCAGGCGCGCCGGCGCCACCGACGTCCGCAGCGTGCGGCAGGCCCGCGCGCATTCGCGGCACACGCCCGCCGTCCCGTCCTCGTCGCCATCCCGATCGAACGCGATCGCGCAGCCCTCGGCGACGGCTTCCGCGAGCGCGAGCGCGGACGTCGAGTGCGGGCTCGAGCGCGCGAGCACGCCCGCCGTCGCGCCGAGCACCTCCACGCCGTCCATCGCAAGGCGCATCCGGTCGTCGATGCCCTCGGCGCCTCCCGTCGACGCCAGCATCCGGCGGGCGCACGCGTCGACGGCGCGTCGGCACGCGTCGATCGCGGCCGTGTGCAGGAAGGCTGTCGCGTCGTGGCGCGCGCGTGCTTCGTCGAGCGTGAGCATGGGCATGTCCTCTCGTGGCGGGCCGCGCGTCGCAGGGCGGCGCCGTCGACGGATTGTCCCGGAGCGCGGCGAGCGCCGGGATAGGCGACCGGGCCCGCGCCGTGTCGCCGGACGTCCGACGCCGCGATCCGGAACCGCGCCCGCGTCGGTGTCCGTCCGACACGCGCCCGCGCCGCGCGCCGATGGCGGCGCGCCGGGGCGATCGCCGATGATGCGTTGGTCGGTCGATAGCATCGGCATTCCGGTCCATGCGCGTGCGAACGGCGGCGACGCTCCCGACCCCACTGGATGGGTCGGTCGCGAAGCTCGGGCGCGCGCGCACCCCTCTCCACTCCGGTCCGCCCCCCGGGCCGGGGTGGCGCCCGTCCGCAGGGCGGGCTTCGCGGGCAAGGCAGCTTGCCCGTTCTTTTTTTCCGGCGCGGCGGCGCCGCGTCGGCCGAAGGGTCGAAGGCGGCGCCGCCGCTCCTGGCGGAAGATCCACGAATCGTCCGCGGCTCCGGACGGGGATGCCCTCCTCCCCTGGCATTCCCCTCCGGAGTCCCGCGGCCGGTTTCCGCCAGGAGACGACGATGGACCATTCGCTCTACCCCAGGACGATCTCGACCGAGCGCGACTACGCAGCGGCGCTGGACGAGCTCGACGAGCTGATGCTTTGCGACCCTGACTCGCCGGACGCACGCCGATTCGACGAACTCGTCGCGCTGATCGACGCGTGGGAGCTGGCGCACGACGGGGCCGTCGCCGCATCGCCGCGCCTCGCCTGAAGGGCGTCGCGGATCGGCGCCGCCCGCGGACGGGCGTGGCCGGCCGCTGGCCGCCCGCGATGGGCTGGTCTACGATGGCGCGAACGGGCATCGCCCCGCAACCGCCGTGATGAAGCAGACCCCGCCCCCCGCCGACAGTGCCGCCACGACCGTCGTTCCCGGAACGGGCACACGGGACACCGCCACCCGTCTCCACCGGCCGAAGCCCACGCCCGCGCGCCGCCGTCGCTGGCGCGGATGCATGATCGGCGGCGCCGTCGGCGACGCGTTGGGCGCGCCCGTGGAATTCATGTCGCTCGCCGAGATTCGCACGGAGATCGGTGCCGGAGGCGTTCACGGCTACCAGCCGGCGTTCGGCCGGTACGGTGCGATCACCGACGACACGCAGATGGCGATGTTCACGGCCGAGGGGCTGCTGCGCGCCTATGCCCGCGGCGCCGTGACGGGCACGGTGGAGGTCCCGTCGGTGGTCGGCCACGCCTACCTTCGCTGGCTGCACACGCAGGGCGAATCCTCGGCGATCGCGCCCTCGCTCGACGGCTGGCTGATGCGCGAGAAGGCGCTGTTCGCCTCGCGCGTGCCGGGCGTCACCGTGATCGACGCACTGCGCGGCCGCGCGTCGTACGGCGAGCGCCCGCGCAACACGAGCAAGGGCTGCGGCGGAGCGATGCGCGTCGCGCCGGTCGGCCTCTGGTGCGCGCGGCTGGACGAGGGCATGTCGCCGGACCGCGTCGCCAAACACGCGCTCGAACTCGGCGCCGAGACCGCCGCGCTCACGCACGGCCATCCGACCGGCCAGCTCGCCGCCGGATTCGTCGCGGCGCTCGTCGCGCTGCTCGCGCTCGAGTTGCCGTTGCGCGGTGCGCTCGACCGGGCGACGGCGATCCTCGTGCGACGTCCCGGCCACGCGGAGACGATGGCGGCCCTCGAGCACGCGCGGAAGCTCGCCGCATCCGGCACGCCGACGGCCGACCTCGTAGCGCGGCTGGGCGAAGGCTGGGTCGCCGAGGAAGCGGTCGCGATCGCCGTCTACTGCACGCTCGCCGCAACCGACTTCGACGCGGGCGTGAGACTCGCCGTCAACCACGACGGGGACAGCGACACGACCGGCGCGATCGCGGGCAGCCTGCTGGGCACGCATCACGGCATCGAGGCGATCCCGACGCGCTTCACCAACGGGCTCGAGCTCGTCGACGCGATCGCGACGCTCGCCGACGACCTCGCCACGTTCCCGGACTGGCCGATCGGTCAGTTCCAGCCCGCGACCGATGCCTCGGCGTGGTGGCTGGACCGCTATCCGCCCGACTGACCGCCTGCGCCGGGCGATCGGGTCGCCGGACCAGCGCTCGTTCCCTGCGGCGCTTCCCCGGCACGACCGCCGTCGACCACAAGATGCGGGGTGCGGCGGCCGCATGACGCAAAGGCGCTTCGCGCATGCGTTCCCGAGCGGCCACGTGCCGCTCGCGTTCGTGAGCGGGCCGTACCCGGGCCGCGTGGTGAACGACGTCGAAGGCCCGCGGATCGCGGCGCGGGTGAAGCGCCGCTACGGCGTGGCCGCGGACTACTTCGTGGGCTTCGACGACCTCGAGCTCGGCAGAACGCTCCGCGTGCGCGACCGGGAGATGGCGCTCGTGAAGCGCCGCGGCGCCGATGATGCCGACTCGTACGCGGTGTGGAGCGACCTCTACGTCACCGACTCGATGGACCACGTTGCGGCCGCGGTCGACGGCGACGATGCGAAGACGCGCGCGCTCGCCCGCGCGTTCCTCGAGGGACGGGTGCTCGGCATCGGCGCGTGGCCCGTCCGGGAGCTGATTGAGAACGACAAGGCGCACGTCGTCGACAAGGCGAACGCGCACGCGCCGCGCCGGACGCTCGACCTCTCCGCCGCCGACGCCGCGGTCCTGCAGCAGGCCGCACCGCTGGCGTTCGCGATCGGCGGCGACGAGACGACCGTCGCGAAGCTCTGCGAGGAGCGCGAACGCTGGATCGTCAAGGCGCGGTTCGGCTGTGGCGGCAGCTCGGTGATCGTCGGCGCCAAGCCGTCGTGGCCGACGCAACGCCTGCCGCGCGTCGAGCCGCGCGACGGCGCCGCCGTGCTGGTGCGAACGACGATCGCCGACATCGCGCGCGCGGCCGGGCTCGCGATCGGCGTGGACCGCGAAGGCCGCATCGACGCCGCGAGCTGGTCGCGGCTCTGGCCGCAACTGATGCGCTTCGCGGCGCGCTCGCCCGGTCACTACATCGCGCAGCAGCGCGTCGAACCGGCGCCGTTCCACGCGATGATCTTCGACGGCAGGCGCATCGACGCATTCGAGGCGACCACCGACTTCGCCGCGGCGTTCACGCTCGGCTGGAGGCTCGACGGGCCGCGCCTCCTCCCGCGCGGAACGCTGTGCCGCGCGGTGCCGATCGGCCACCCGAACACCGACATCACCACCCGCGGCGCGCTCGTCCCGGTGAGGTGCGAGGACGAGTTCGACCGGCTCTACGTCGCGCTCGGTCTCGACCGCGAGCCGGCCGGCGACCCGTCCGCGCGCGCCTAGCCCCGCGAGGAAGAAGCGGTCGCCGCGTGACGCCGGAGGAGGGCCGCGGTCGCGGGCTCGCCGACCGCGACGCATCGTCGTATGATCGGTCGCGCACGGCCCGTGCGCCGCGCGAATCCGCCACGATGACGCCCCGCCCCGCCCGATCCGCAGCACGAGCGCTCGCCGCCGTGACATTCGCGCTCGCGGCGACGCTCACCGCGTC